>JALOLK010000124.1 GCA_025456015.1 Candidatus Nanopelagicales bacterium | reverse complement strand
GCCGGCCGTCCTTGATGTCCGCCGGTTGAACGGGATGGTCCTTGCCCGGCTTGGGGTAGGCGTGCAGTCCGACCATGCAACGCGGGTCCTTCATGGCGCATCGTCCCCTTCGCCGTCAGGTCCGTCGGACGGTACGCCGGCCGGGGAGCCCTGCCTAGGGGTGCGAGGCGCCCGCGCGGCGCGCGTCGACCGTTCACCCCCCTGTGCGCGATGTGGTCGCTTCGGTCGCGATCGGTCGCGCTCACTCACGCGACCATCCGCACCCTGTGCGGGGCCCCGTCCATCCGGGTCCTAGCCCGCGGGGAAGTGTGCGAGGCGCGACAGGGGTGGGGTCCCCGGCGTCATCGACTCCGCAATGGCACCCCCACCCCGGGGGGTCCTGAACGCCAAGCCCCCTCCGGAGGGGTTGCGTCAGCGATTGGCGTCAACCTGCCCCGGAGGGGGCTGCATCGTGCTCAGCGGGCTCCCCCATCTGGACTCGAACCAGAAACCTGCCGGTTAACAGCCGGACGCTCTGCCGATTGAGCTATGGGGGATCAAGCCCGGCAAGGATAGCAACGCCCCCACGGGCCGCCCAAACGCCCGCGGCGACGTGCGCCGCTAGATGCCCAGCTGGTCGCGCAGGTCGGCCAGGGCGGCGTCGGCGGCGCCGCGCCACCCCGGGTCCGCAGGATCGATGCCGGCGTCGAAGACCACACCCCAGCGGATCTCGCCGGTGGCCGGTGAGCGGCGGGCGTTGAGCATGGCCCCGCCGGTGCGGCCGTCGACGTGCCGCAGCGGGGCATGCTGCGAGGCGACGACGGTCCAGTTCACCCGTTCGCGCACGACCCCGGGCACCTGGCCGGGCTCCTCGAACCGCAGCCGGACCTGCTTGGCCCGCCCGACGGCGCCCGGGGACAGCACCAGGTCGAGGAACTCCTCGCTCCAGGAGCCGCGCACGACCTCGTCCCACGGCACCCGGCCCACCTCGGGGATGTGCAGCGCCAGGTCGGTGCAGGCCATGACCTGGCCATCGGCCAGCAGGCCCCACGCGAGCAGCCGCTCCGAGCGCGCGCCAGGCTCCTGCTCGGCATGCTGGGCGAGCAGCGCGGCGACGCGCGGGTCGAGCTGCCGTCGCAGCCTCATGGGTCCACCTGGCCCACCAGCGCCAGCTCGCGGCGGTAGGCCTCGAGCTCCATGACGTCGGCCAGCACGGCGGCGGCCCGCTCGGCCTGCGCCACCTGGTCGAGCTGGCCCAGCTCGCGCTTGAGGTCGGCCAGCCGACGCCCCGCCTCGTCGGAGAGCAGCCGCGCGACGATCGAGGTGGCGTACCGGGCGTCCGGCTCCCCCACCGTCACCATCGGCTCGACGGCCAGCTCGCGCACCATGCCGCGCACCTCGTCGTCCGGGCAGGCCGCCAGCACCGCCTCCATCCAGGCCTGGCCGCCGGGACCCTGCGGCAGCGGGCCGGCCCCGGCAACGGCCGCGCGCACCTGCTCGTAGCGGGGGTGTCGGTAGCAGCCCTGCTGCACCGACTCCCACCAGGTGCCCACCAGCTCGGGCGCCTGCAGCACGCACTTGAGCGACTCGCGCTCCACGAACAGGCCGGGGTCACGGGGGTTGGGCCGCGGCACCCCGGCTGGGGCCGCGGGCTCCGCCGGCTGGCCCGGTGCACCCTCGGGGCCAGCGACGGCGCCGGACCGTCGCGGCTGGCCCGTCGAGGCCCGCCCACCGGCCTTCGCCGCGGCCACCACCGCCGAGCGCACCTCGTCCTCGGGCACGCCCACCCATCCCGCCAGCAGGCGGGCGTACTCCGGCCGCAGGGCTGCATCGCGGATGCGCCCCACGACGGGGGCCGCACGTCGCACGGCGGCCACCCGCCCCTCGGCGGTGGACAGGTCGAAGCCCGCGATGGCCGATCGGATCGCGAACGCGAACAGCGGGGTGCGCCCCGACACCAGCTCGCGCACGGCCGCGTCGCCCCTGGCCAGGCGCAGCTCGCAGGGGTCCATGTCGTCGGGCGAGATCGCGATGAACGTCTGCGCGACGAACCGCTGGTCGCCCTCGAACGCGCGCAGCGCGGCCTTCTGCCCGGCGGCGTCGCCGTCGAACGTGAAGATGACCTCGCCGCCGAACGTCTCGTCGTCCATGAGGTACCGGCGCAGCAGCGCGGCGTGGTCCGGGCCGAAGGCCGTGCCACAGGTGGCCACGGCCGTGGTCACGCCGGCCAGGTGCGCCGCCATCACGTCGGTGTAGCCCTCCACGACCACCACCTGCTTGCGCTTGGCGATGTCGCGGCGCGCGAGGTCGATGCCGTACAGCACCTGCGACTTGCGGTAGAGCGGCGTCTCGGGGGTGTTGAGGTACTTGGGCCCGTCATCGTCGTCGAACAGCTTGCGCGCGCCGAACCCGAGCACGTCGCCGGAGGCGTCCCGGATGGGCCACACCAGCCGGCCGCGGAACCTGTCGTACGTGCCGCGCTGCCCCTGCGAGGCCAGCCCCGCGGCCAGTGACTCCGCGTCGGTGAAGCCGGCGGAGCGCAGGTGCCCGAGCAGGCCGTCCCACGAGCGCGGCGCGAACCCCACGCCGAAGTGCCCGACCGCGGCGTCGTCGAACCCCCGCGCGGCGAGGAACTGCCGACCGGCTGCGGCCTCCTCGACCGTGAGCTGGCGCACGAACCAGTCCGCGGCCACCTTGTTCGCCTGGGCCAGGCGCGTGCGGTTGGGCCCCCGCCGGTCGGGCCCGACGCCGTCCTCGTAGCGCAGGGTGACCCCTGCTCGCGCCGCCAGCTTCTCGATCGCCTCGGTGAACGTGAGGTGGTCGTGCTTGAGCAGGAAGTCGACGACGTCACCGCCCTCGCCGCAGCCGAAGCAGTAGTACAGGCCACGCGACGGCGTCACGTGGAAGCTCGGCGAGCGCTCGTCGTGGAAGGGGCACAGGCCCTTGAGCGAGCCGGCGCCCGCGGTGCGCAGGGTGACGACCTCGCCGATCACCTGGTCGATGCGGACCCGCTCGCGGATGGTGGCGATGTCCTCGGAGCGAACACGGCCGGCCATGGGCGCATCCTAGGCGCGCGGCCCGACACCCCGACGGCCTTCCGCGGCCGGTCGCGCACGGTCAGCGGACCGGGCGGCTGGTGCGGGCGTGGCACCCCCGGGCCAGCCAGGGACGGTGGCAGAATCGCCGCCATGTCCGCCCCGGCCGTCCTGCTGGACCGGGCCCCGATCCGCCCGATGGCGAGGCGCCGACGCGTGGTGCGCCGCCGGTTCGCCCTGGTCAGCGCCGCCGTCGCGCTGGCCGTGGCCGCCGGGCCGGTCGCCGCGGTGACCGAGGTCCAGCGCCTGGCCGGCACCGACGACCGCACCCCCACCGACGCGATCGTCGTGCTCGGGGCCGCCCAGTACCAGGGGGCCCCGTCACCGGTGCTCGCCAACCGCCTCGCGCACGCCCAGGAGCTGGTCGAGGCGGGCGTGAGCGACACCATCATCACGGTGGGCGGGTACCAGCCCGGCGACGTCACCTCCGAGGCCCAGGCCGGCAAGGAGGAGCTGGTCGCCGAGGGCCTGCTGCGCCGTCAGGTGATCGCGATCCCGTTCGGCGAGGACACGGCCGGCTCCATCGAGGCCGTGGCCGCCGTGGCCGCCTCCCAGGGCCTGCGCTCGATCACGATCGTGACCGACCCGGCCCACGCGGCCCGCACCCGCGCGCTGGCCGCCCAGCACCAACTCACGGCCCGGGTCTCCCCCACGCAGGCGGGCCCGGGGACGGCCCTGACGGCCGGGTACGTCCTGCGCGAGTCCGCCGGCCTGCTCGCGGTCTGGCTGGACACCAGCGACCCGCGGGGCTGATCGCCTCGCGGCCCTGCTCCCCCGACGGCTGCCGCGCCCGCGTCGGACCCCCGCCGTAGGTTGGGGCCATGCCGATCGCCGGGTACGCCGCGCGCGACGAGCAGCGCTGGGCGCCCGAGCCCCCCAAGCGCCCCAGCCGCACGGCCTTCGCCCGGGACCGGGCGCGGGTGCTGCACAGCGCCGCGTGGCGGCGCCTGGCGGCCAAGACCCAGGTCATGCTGGCCGGCGAGCAGGACTTCCCGCGCACGCGCATGACGCACTCGCTCGAGGTGGCCCAGGTGGGCCGCGAGCTCGGCGCCGCGCTGGGCTGCGACCCGGACCTGGTCGAGACCGCCTGCCTGGCCCACGACCTGGGCCACCCGCCCTTCGGGCACAACGGCGAGGAGGCCCTGGACGCCCTCTGCGCGGGGATCGGCGGGTTCGAGGGCAACGCCCAGACGCTGCGGATCCTCACGCGGCTGGAGGCCAAGTCGTTCGGGGACCCGCAGGGCCTCGGGCACGAGCACAGCGTGGGCCTGAACCTCACCCGCGCCGCCCTGGACGCGGCGGCGAAGTACCCGTGGCCCCGGGAGGCCCCGGGCGGCAAGTTCGGCGTGTACCAGGACGACCTGGCCGTGTTCAGCTGGATGCGGGCCGGGGCGCCGCCCCGGGAGCGGGCGATCGAGGCGCAGGTCATGGACTGGGCCGACGACGTCGCGTACAGCGTCCACGACGTCGAGGACGGCATCCACGCCGGCCTGGTGGACCTCGCGGCCCTGCACGATGCCGCCACGGTGAGCGAGCTGGCGCGGCTGGCCGCGGCGCAGTACGCGCCCGGCTGCGAGCCAGCGGCCCTCGAGGCGGCGCTGGCCCGCCTGCTCGCCGCGCCCTTCTGGCCGATCGGCTACACCGGCAGCCTGCGCGACCTCGCGGCGCTCAAGGACATGGCCTCGCAACTCATCGGGCGGTTCACGGCGGCCGCGGAGTCGGCCACGCGCGACGCCCACCCGGGCGTCGCCCTGACCCGGCACCACGGCGCGCTCATCGTGCCGGAGGCCATCCGTGACGAGGTCGTGGTCCTCAAGGGGATCGCGTACCACTTCGTCATGCGCCGCAGCGGCTCGGAGCGCGCCTACGCCCGGCAGCGGGCGCTGCTGCAGGAGCTGGTCGCCGCCCTGACCCTCGCCGCACCGGACAGCCTCGAGCCGCACTTCCGCCCCAGCTGGCACGCGGCGCCCGACGACGGGGCGCGGCTGCGGGTGGTCGTGGACCAGGTCGCCAGCCTCACCGACCTGTCCGTGGTGGCCTGGCACCGGCGGCACTGCCGCTGAACCGGCCGATCCGCGGCCGGCGACCCGCCGGGGCCCGGACGCACCGGTGGCGCCGGATCCCAGGAGGAACCGGCGCCACCGTGACGCGCACCAGGGTCAGCGGCTGTCGCTGCCCCCACCGGAGCGGAACAGCGTGGCGCGGCCCGCCTCAAGTCGCGCCACCGGCACCCGGAAGGGCGAGCAGGACACGTAGTCCAGCCCGACCTCGTCGAAGAAGTGCACCGACTCGGGGTCGCCGCCGTGCTCGCCGCACACGCCGAGCTTGATGCCCGGGCGGGTAGCCCGGCCCTTCTCGACCGCGAGCCGCACGAGCGCACCGACGCCGTCGCGGTCGATGGACTCGAACGGCGAGACCCCGAACACGCCCTTCTCCAGGCGCACCCTCGACGTCGTCGCGGCTGAAGCCCCACGTCGTCTGGGTCAGGTCGTTGGTGCCGAAGGAGAAGAACTCCGCGGCCTCGGCGATCTGGTCGGCCGTCATCGCGGCCCGCGGCAGCTCGATCATCGTGCCGATCTGGAACTCCAGCTCGCTGCCGGACTCGGCGGCCACCGCGGCGATGACCTGCTCGGCCTCGTCCTTGATGAGCTCGAGCTCCTGCACGGCACCCACGAGCGGGATCATGATCTCCGCGCGCGGGTCGCCGCCGGCCGCCTTGCGCGCCGCCGCCGCCTGGGCGATGGCACGCACCTGCAGCCCGAACAGCCCCGGGATCGCCAGGCCGAGGCGCACGCCGCGCAGGCCCAGCATCGGGTTGGACTCGTGCAGGCGCTCGACCGCGGCCAGCAGCCGCAGGTCGCTCTCCTTGACGTCGCCGCGCTCCTCGGCACGGGCCACCGCGACCGACAGCGAGGTCAGGTCGGGCAGGAACTCGTGCAGCGGCGGGTCGAGCAGGCGGATGGTGACCGGCAGGCCGTCCATCGCCTCGAGGATCTCCTCGAAG
>JALOLK010000123.1 GCA_025456015.1 Candidatus Nanopelagicales bacterium | reverse complement strand
GGCCCCGGGTGGCAGTGGCCCGGCTGCAGCGGTGGCGGGCTTCCGTGCGGCGCTGGTGGGCCGGGCGGTGCCGGATGGTGATGCCGAGCGGGTGGAGCTGCTGGCCGAGTTGGAGCGGTTGAAGGCGGCGGCCGCCGCCGTGCAGGCACGGCTGGCTGCGGCGATGGTCGCTGAGCACGCCGGCGCCCTGCCACCGGGCCGCGGCCCGGACCAGGTGGTGCGCTCGGTCGCCGGGCAGGTGGGGCTGGCCCGGCGGGTCTCGCCGCACCGGGGGCAGTCGTTGGTCGGGCTGGCCCGGGCGCTGTGCGAGGAGCTGCCCTGCACGCTGGCGGCCCTGGCCGCGGGCGAGATCTCGGAGTGGCAGGCCATGCTGGTCGCTCGGGAGACCGCGGTGCTGGCGCCGGCCGACCGACGCACGGTGGACCTCAGGCTGTCCGGCCAGCTGGGCCGGTTGGGGGATCGGGCGGTGGCGCGGGAGGCGTGCCGGCTGGCCGATGCGATCGACCCGCAGGCCAGTGCCCGGCGCGTGCAGCGGGCCGAGGCCGACCGCCGGGTGAGCGTGCGTCCGGCGCCGGGTCCGGCGGGGTGTGCGATGGCCCGGCTGGTCGCGACCATGCCGGTCGCCCAGGCGGTCGGCGCGTACGCCGCGCTGCGGGCGCACGCGCAGGCCGCTCGGGCGCTGGGTGATCCGCGGGGGCTGGGGCAGCTGATGAGCGACGCGCTGTTCGCCCGGCTGACCGGGGCTGCGACCCCGGCGGTGGCCGTCGAGGTGGGCCTGGTGATGTCCGAGCGCTCGCTGCTGCGTCAGGGCCGGGACCCGGGAGTGCTCACCGACGACCACGGCCGGGCGTTCGGGCAGGTGCCGGCGGTGCTGGCCCGGGCGCTGGTCCGCCAGGCGGATCGGGCCTGGCTGAGCCGGCTCTACGCCGCCCCGGCCACCGGGGAGCTGGTTGCGATGGACTCCCGCCGGCGCGCCTTCTCCGGGCGGCTGCGCCGCCTGCTGGTGTGGCGGGACCAGACCTGCCGGATGCCGTGGTGCGAGGCGCCCATCCGCCACGGCGACCACGTCCTGGCGCACGCCGCCGGCGGGCCGACCGGGCTGGCCAACGGCGCCGGGCTGTGCGAATCGTGCAACCACCTCAAGGAGGCCCCCGGCTGGCGGGCCGAGGTGATCCGCCCGGGGCACGTCATCGCGTTCACGACCCCCAGCGGGCACCGCTACGAGTCACACCCACCACCCGCACCCGGCCATTACCCGCGCAGCCTCGACGAGCACCTCGAACGCACCCGCGACGACTGGGACGACGGGATCGGCGCCGCCTGACGCGGGGGGCTCCCGGCATCATCACCGGCCAGCGGTGGCGCCCAGCCGGTCCAGCTCCTTGCGCAGCCCCGCCTCGGCCAAGCGGCCGACCACCTGGAACCCCAGGTGCACGGGGATGTCCATGAACCGCGCGAGGCCGTGCAGGTTCAGCTGGGCGTCGTAGGTCACCTCCGCCCCCATCGCGCCGGACCGCACCGTGATGGTGTCGCGCGAGGTGAAGAGGCCGGCGTCGGCGACGAGCATCACCGAGCCGGGTTGGTCGTCGTGCGGGTCCTGGCGCGCCACGATCGTGTAGTCCAACGGCATCCGTGCCGGGCCGAGCCCCGGTGCCACGGTGTAGTGGGAGCCGACCTGGCCGGGCTCGCCACTGGTCAACCGGGCCTCGGGGATGCTCGGATCCCAGTCGGCGACCGAGGCGAAGTCGGCGAGGCGCTCGAAGGTCTCGCGCACGGGGGCGGTCGAGGTCAGGGTCGCACGGTAGTGGGCCATGCCCCCAGTCTGTGGGCCGGGCGCGGCACCCGCATCCAGCCGCGCGCGACCTGGGGAGGGGCTCAGGCGGTGGCGACCTGCTCGACGGCTGCCGCGACGAGCTCGCGCACGCCCTGGCCCAGGCCGACCGTGGGCCCCCAGCCGAGGACGGCGCGGGCGCGCCGGATGTCCATGCCGTGGTCGGGGGGCGTGACGGCGGCCTGGCCGCCGACGTGCACCTCCGGCTCGGGCAGCCCCAGCCCCCGAGCCGCCACGGCGTAGTGCCCCGCCAGGTCCCGCAGGGCCGTCGGCCGGCCGCTGCCCACGTTCAGCACCAGCTGCTGGCGTGGCGGCAGGTCGACCGACGCGGCCCGGACCACGGCGGCGCACAGGTCGCGGACGTGCACGAGGTCCAGCCGCTGCCGCCCGCCGGCCGTCAGGGGCAGGGGCTCGCCCCGGGCGGTGAGGCAGGCGAGCTTGTGCGGCAGCTCCTGCCAGCGGATGTGGTGCCCCAGGCCGTAGAGCCGTCCCACCCGCAGCACGACCGTCTGCATGCCGCCGGCTTGCTCGTCCCGGCCCAGCAGCTCGCCCATCCACTTGCTGCATCCGTAGGCCGTCTCGGGCTGCGGGAGCATGGACTCGTGCCACGGCGGTGGCCGGCCGACCCCGTAGACCTCCTGCGTCGACAGGTAGACGAACCGGCGGACACCATCGCGGCGAGCGGCGGCCAGCAGGCGGCGGGTCCCCTCCACGTTCACGGCGAAGAGCGCGTCCGACGCGACGCCAGCCACGTGCGGCGGGCGCAGGGCCGCCGCATGGATCACCGTGTCCACGCCGCGCAGGTCCCAGGTCGCGCTGCGCAGGTCGCCCACCACTGGACGCACGCGCGGCGGCGGGCCGAGGAGCTCGCCCAGCGCCCGCGCGGCCGACTCGTCCCGCACGACGACCTGCAGGTCCTCGACCTCGGGCTGCTCGAGCAGCAGCGCCGCGAGGTTGGCGCCCGCGTAGCCGGTGGCGCCGGTGACGAGCAGCCGCGCCGGCACGGTCGCGTCCGTGGCGGCCGGCGCGAACACCGCCCGGTCGAGGGCCGCCACGCGCTCGGCCGGCACGATCATGTCGCCGACGTGGCGCAGGCCGACGAAGCGCCTGTCGAAGCGCAGGCAGGCCCGTGCCTCCTCGTCCTGGCCGAGGACGAAGCTGCGCACGGCAGCCTCGACCTCGCGGAAGCCCATCAGGCCACGCACGCCGGTGATGCCCGTGAACCGGGTGTTGAGCTCGAAGAAGCGCACGCCGTCCGGCGTCATGCGCCCCTGCAGGTTGACCGGCCCGCGCGCGCCGATCCCGGCCAGGGCCTCGACGATGTCGCGACCCGCCGCGATCGCCGACGACTCAGGGTCGGGCAGGATCTCGACAGGCACGCCGTCCTTGAGCCGGTTGACGCTGAGGAAGTGGCCCAGGACCGTGCCGTCCGGACCGAGGAGGTACTGGGCCGAGACCTCGCCGACCTGCTCCAGGCGGGTGCCGGCGGCCAGGGGACTGCCCTCGGCGTCGAGGGGCGCCAGGTAGGCCTGGACGATCCAGTCCGGGCCCGCCGGCTGTGCGCGCAGCTCGGCGGCGTCGTGGACCAGGCGCACGCCGGCCGAGGCCGAGCCGGCCCGCGGCTTGACGATCACGGGGTAGTCCAGCTCGTCGGCGCTGCCTTGGGCGGTCGCGAGGTCGGCGGTCGCCACGAAGGGCAGGCCGCGCTCCGCGCACCACTGGGCGAAGGCGAGCTTGTCCCCGCTGAGCCGGGCGACGGCTGGGCTGGGGGCGATCACCGTGCAGCCGAGGGCCTCGAAGCGCTCACGATGCTCGGCGAAGACCTGCAGCTCGGGATCCAGGCCCGGGATCAGCACGTCCACGTTCTCGCGGGCGATGATCGCGCACAGCCGCTCGAGGTACGCCTCGCGCCGGCTGAGCGGCGGGATGAGGTAGGCGGCCTGCACCCAGTGGATGCCCGAGTTCAGGGAGCGGACGTCCATGCCCACGACCCGGTACTCGAGGCTGCTGGTGGTGAGCGAGCGCAGCACCGACTGGCCGATGCCGCTGCCGACCGCGGTGACGCCGATCGTGATCACCCGGGCCGCTCCCTTCGCTCCTCCGGCCCGACAGTACGCAGGCGCTCGACGGCGCCGCTGGGCAGGGGAGCACCCCGCCCGCGGCGCCGTCGGGATCGGTCGGCGTCGAGGGCCGATCGGGTCAGCGGTGCAGGTCGAACCGGTCGAGCTCCATCACCTTGGTCCAGGCCGCAGCGAAGTCGCGCGCGAACTGCTCGTGCGCGTCGTCGCTGCCGTAGACCTCGGCCAGGGCCCGCAGCTGGGAGTTCGAGCCGAAGATGAGGTCCACCCGGGTGGCCGTCCACCGCGGCGCGCCGGTGCTCGCGTCGCTGCCCGCGAACGTGTCCTCCCCCTCGTCGACCGGCGCCCACGAGGTGCCGGCGTCGAGCACGTTGACGAAGAAGTCGTTCGTCAGGGCACCGGGCCGGTCGGTGAGCACGCCGTGCGGCGAGGCCTGGGCGTTCGCCCCCAGCACCCGCAGGCCGCCGACCAGCACGGTCATCTCCGGGGCGGTCAGCGTGAGCATCTGGGCCCGCTCGACCAGCAGCACCTCCGCGGGCTGGCCGTTGCCCTTGCCCAGGTGGTTGCGGAACCCGTCGGCGACCGGCTCGAGCACCGCGAACGACTCCACGTCGGTCTGCTCCTGGGACGCATCCGTGCGCCCGGGCGTGAAGGGCACCTCGAGGGTGATCCCCGCCTCGCGGGCGGCCTGCTCGATCGCGGCGCTGCCGGCCAGCACGATCAGGTCGGCCAACGAGATCCGCACGCCACCGGCAGCCGAGGCGTTGAACTGCGCCTGGATGCCCTCGAGGGTCCGCAGGACGGTGGCAAGCTCGGCCGGGTCGTTGACCGCCCAGCCGTTCTGCGGGGCCAGCCGGACCCGGGCGCCGTTGGCGCCGCCGCGCTTGTCGGTGCCACGGAAGGTGGACGCCGAGGCCCACGCCGTGCGCACCAGCTGCGCGACCGTGAGGCCCGAGGCCAGCACCTGCTCCTTGAGCGCAGCGACCTCCGCGGCCCCGACCAGGGGGTGGTCGACCGCCGGTACCGGGTCCTGCCAGATCAGCTGCTCGCTGGGGACCTCGGGGCCCAGGTAGCGGGTGATCGGGCCCATGTCGCGGTGGGTCAGCTTGAACCAGGCCCGCGCGTACGCGTCGGCGAAGGCCGCCGGGTCCTCGAGGAAGCGCCGCGAGATCGGCTCGTAGATCGGGTCCATCCGCAGGGCGAGGTCGGTGGTGAGCATGACCGGGGCATGGCGCTTGGACGGGTCGTGCGCGTCGGGCACGGCGTCGGCGGCCGCAGGGTCGACCGGCACGTACTGCTTGGCCCCGGCCGGGCTCTCGGTGAGCTGCCACTCGTAGCCGAACAGCGTCTCGAAGAAGCTGTTGTCCCAGGCGATCGGCGTCGGGGTCCAGGCGCCCTCGAGGCCGCTGGTGATCGTGTCGCCGCCCTTGCCTGAGCCGTGGCTGCTGCGCCAGCCCAGGCCCATCTCCTGGATCGGCGCCGCCTCCGGCTCCGGGCCCACCTTGGCCGCGTCCCCGGCGCCGTGCATCTTGCCGAAGGTGTGCCCGCCGGCGATGAGCGCCACCGTCTCCTCGTCGTTCATCGCCATGCGCTTGAAGGTCTCGCGGATGTCGCGCGCGGCCAGCAGCGGGTCCGGGTTGCCGTTGGGGCCCTCGGGGTTGACGTAGATCAGGCCCATCTGCACCGCTGCCAGCGGGTTGGCCAGGTCGCGCTCGCCGGAGTAGCGCTCGTCG
>JALOLK010000048.1 GCA_025456015.1 Candidatus Nanopelagicales bacterium | reverse complement strand
TCGAGGGCCGTGACACCGCCGGCAAGGGCGGGGTGATCAAGGCGATCACCGAGCGGGTCAGCCCGCGGGTGTTCCGTGTCGTGGCGCTGCCGGCCCCGAGCGACCGGGAGAAGTCGCAGATGTACGTCCAGCGCTACATGGCGCACTTCCCGTCGGCCGGCGAGATCGTGATCTTCGATCGCAGCTGGTACAACCGCGCCGGCGTCGAGCGGGTCATGGGCTTCACGCCGCCCGAGCAGGTCCAGCGCTTCCTGGACATGACGCCTGCGGTGGAGAAGGCCATGGTCGAGTCGGGCATGATCCTGCTCAAGTACTGGCTGGAGGTCAGCCCGGAGGAGCAGACCCGTCGCCTGACCGGGCGCATCGACGACCCGCGCAAGGTGTGGAAGCTCACCCCCATGGATGTGAAGTCCTACGCCAAGTGGGACGCCTACACCGAGGCGCGCGACGCCATGCTCACCGCGACCAGCACGTCGTGGGCGCCCTGGTTCGTGGCCGGCACCGACGACAAGAAGCGTGGCCGCCTCAACGTGATCACCCACCTGCTGACCCGCATCCCCTACGAGCCCCTTCCGGCACGGCCGATCACGCTGCCGAAGCGGAAGGCCTCGGCCGCCCCGCCGCCGGTGACGGGGTACCACCCGGTGCCCGAGGCGTTCTGACCCCGGGTCTGCCTGCTCGGCCGAGCGCGGGGCCGGGGATGCCCCGGCTCCGGGGGCTAGCGTGCCCGCCATGCTCCTGACGATCGAGCGGGTGGCGCTGCTGCGCCGGGTCGACCTGTTCTCCCAGACCCCCGACCGCGTCCTCGCCGGGGTGGCGCAGGTGCTCGAGGAGGTGGAGGTGCCCGCGGGCGCCATGGTCATGGCGGCCGGTGCCGTAGAGGACTGGCTCTTCGTCGTGGCGGACGGCGAGCTGGAGGTGCGCCGGGGCGAGCATCGGGCCACCATCCCGGCCGGGGCCGTCGTCGGGGAGCTCGCCGTCCTGGACCCCCAACCGCGCACGGCCGACGTCGTGGCGCGGACGCCGGCCCTGCTGT
The DNA here is from genome assembly GCA_025456015.1 of Candidatus Nanopelagicales bacterium. Lineage (GTDB taxonomy): Bacteria > Actinomycetota > Actinomycetes > S36-B12 > CAIYMF01 > Prado023. Next base: position 16,120 of record JALOLK010000048.1, on the reverse strand, counting down.
TCCGCCTGCGCAAGGCAGCCTTCGACGAGGTGATGGCCACCCGCCCCGAGGTCGCCCAGGGCGTGGTGCGCGAGCTGGTCCGGCGCCTGCGCGAGCGCATGGAGCCATCCCGGGCGCCATCAGGCACCGAGCTACCAGGGACCGAGCCGCCCGCCGCGGAGCGCTGACGTGCGCTCGCCCGTTCCCCTGCTGGGGGCGCAGACCGTGGCCCTGGGGCTGGCGATGGCGTTCCTCGTGGTCCCGGCCAGCTCGATCCTGCTGTCGACGTACGGGGCGGGCGCGCTGCCCTTCACCTACATGGCCGTCGCCGTGGCCGGCGTGGTGGTGTCCTGGCTGATGACCAGGGCGCAGCGCCGCTGGTCGCTGGCCCGGGTGACCCTGATCGTCCTGGGCACCTACACGGCGATCGTCACAGCCGCGTGGCTGGCCCTGAGCCTGGCCGACGCGACGTGGGTGACCTTCCCGCTGATCGTGCTGTTCCCGCTGGCCATCCCCATCGGGTTCGTCCTGGTGGGGACCCAGGCAGGGCGGCTGCTCGACGTGCGGGTGATGAAGGCCTCGTTCCCACGTGTCGTGGCCGGCTTCTCGGTCGGGTTCGCGGTGGGCGGCCTCGCGGCCGCGAGCCTCGTCGGCCCGCTCGGCGGGCCCGAGCCGCTCCTGGCGTTCGGCGCGCTCGTCGGGCTGTGCTTCATGGCGATCGCGGCCCACACCGCCCGGCGCTACCCGGCCGAGCTGGCCGTGCCGCCCGAGCCGCCTGGGCCGGTCGGCTCGCGCGGTGCGGACCGGGCCGCGGTGATCAGCACGCGCGCCATGTTGGGCAACAGGCTGGTCGTCCTGGTCTTCGGCTACCAGATCCTGTCGGCCATCGTCACCCAGCTGCTGGACTTCATGGTCTGGGAGCGCTCGGCGGCCCGGTACCCCGACCCCGCGGACCTGGCCCGCTTCCTCGGACTGTTCGGTGCCCTGATCAACGTGGTGAGCGTGCTGTTCGTGGCGCTCGTGGCCGGTCGGTTGCTCACCCGCTTCGGCGTCCGCCTCGGCCTGGCCGCGAACCCGGGTGGCGTGCTCGTGCTGCTGGTGGTCTCTGCGGCCGTCGGCTTCGTGGCCGGCCCGGCCTCGACGGCGTTCTTCGTGCTCGTGTGCGCCCAGCAGGTGACCGACATCTCGCTGACCGACGGGACCACGCGGACCTCGATCAACGCCACCTACCAGGCGCTGCCGCCCGCGCTGCGGGTCGCGACGCAGACGCGGGTCGAGGGGATCGGCGTGCCGCTGGCCGTGGGCTTCACCGGGGCGTTCCTGCTCGTGATGGACGCCCTGGACCTCGGCGTGGTGACCCTGGTGGTCATCACGCTGGCCCTCACGGTGGTCTGGCTGTCGCTGGCGCGCGCCGCCTACGCGGGCTACGGCGCCAACCTGCGCACGACCTTGACCCGCCGGGCGTGGGACCCAGTGGCCCTGCGCCTCGACGAGGCGTCGCGGGCCGCCGTGCAGGGCCTGATCGAGGACGGAGACCCGCGCGACCTGCGGCTGGGCCTCGAGGTGCTGGCTGACGCCGACGACCCCACGCTGCCCGACCTGGTGCGCTCGCTCGTGGGCGATCCGGACCCCGCCCGGCGCGCGGCCGCAGTGGCGGCGTCGGGACGCGCCGCGGGCACAGGGGTCGATCCGGGCTGGGTCCCGGGCCTGCTCGTGCCGCTGCTCGAGGACCCGGATGCGCGCGTCCGCACGGCAGCGGAGATCGCCCTGGCGCAGGCCGGTGGGCCGCCGGCGCGCAGCGCGGCGACCCGGCGGTGGGCTGACGCCCTGGCAGGCGGCGATCCGGACCAGCAGCGCACGGCCCTGGAGGGTGCCGTTGCGATCCCGGACCCGGCGTACGCCCCGTCCCTGGTCGCGCTCGCCTCCGGCGCAGAACCGCCCGAGGGCCTGCTCGACGCGCTGGCGGCCAACGCCGACTCCCTCGTCCCGAGGACCCAGGCGGCGCTCGACGGCACGTCCGAACTGCCCTGGCCCGCCACGCGCCGGCTCGTGGGAGCGCTCGGGACGTCCGGCTCACCGGGTGCCCGTGCCGCGCTCGTCCGCCACCTGGGCGGCCCCGAGCCACGGGTCGCCGACGCTGTCCTGGACGGGCTGGTCGCTGGCGGACCACTGCCGCCTGGCGAGCACGCGCCCGTCCGGGAGGCGGTGCAGGAGGAGGTGCAGCGCTCCGCGCGCGTCCTCGCGGCGCTCGCCGTGCTCGACGGGCACACGCACGTCGCCCGTGGGCTGCGGGACGAGGCCGCCCGCTCCCGGCGCCGGACCATCGGGCTGTTCGGCCTGCTGCACGACCCGACGGCCCTGACCCGGACCGTGGGCATGCTCGGCGTCGTCGAGGGGGACCGCCCGCTGGCCCTGGAGACCCTGGAGGTCACGGTGGGGCGCGGCGCCCTCCCCACGGCGTTGGCGCTGCTCGATCCGGTCCCGGACGAGGCGGCCCGCCTGGCGCAGCTCGCGGCGCTGGTCACGGTGCCCCAGCCACCAGACGCGAGGGCCGCCCTGCTCGACCTCGTCGAGGACCCGGACGGGTCCTGGCGGGACCCATGGCTGCAGGCGTGCGCGCTGCACGCGCTTGCCGGGGACGACCCGCAGCGGGCGAGGGTCGCCGCCACGCGGCTCGTCGGGGTGCAGGACGCCGTGACCGCGGAGACCGTCGCCTGGGTGCTCGGCATCGGGGAGGGTCGAGGGCGGGCTGTGCCGGGGAGGGAGTCTCCAGGACCGACGCTCGGTGATCTGTAGATTGTATGCAAAAGCCCAAGCGTCGCCGCGGCCCGGCGATCCAGGCCGTGATCCCGACGCGCGGGTATGGACGGCACTGCGTGCGGGAGACTCCGGGCATGACCGGCCGCCTCGTGTACAGCGCGCTGCAGTCCCTCGATGGGTTCCTGGAGGACGTCGACGGCCGCTTCGACTGGGGCACGCCCGACGTCGAGCTGCACGGGTACATCAACGAGCTCGAGGGCGGCATCGGCACGCACCTCTACGGCCGGCGGATGTACGAGGTGATGACCTACTGGGAGACGGTCGGCGACGGGCCGGACGTCGCCCCCGTCGAGGCGGCGTACGGCCGGCTGTGGCGCGCGCTCGACAAGGTGGTCTACTCGACGACCCTGCCCGAGGCCGCGACGCCGCGGACCCGCCTCGAGCGCACGTTCGACCCGGACGCCCTGCGGGCGATGAAGTCGGTCGCCGACCGCGACCTCAGCATCGGCGGCCCGGACGTGGCAGGGCACGCCTTCCGGGCCGGGCTCGTGGACGACGTCCACCTCTTCGTGTTCCCGGTGGTCCTGGGCGGCGGCAAGCCGGCGGTGCCCCGGGACGTCGCGCTGCAGCTGGAGCTCGTCCACGCCCGGACGTTCGGGTCAGGCGTGGTGCACCTGCACCACCGGGTCAGGACCGACTGACCCGGGCCCGGTTGGGGGTCAGGACCCGCCGCCCGCCTTCCGGCGGTGCAGGTGGATCCCGCCCTCCGGGCCGTGCGTCCGGGGCGCCTGCTCCTTGCGATGCTCGTCCTCACCGACCGCGTCGTGCGCGTGCTTGCGGTCCAACGCCTCACGCATCTTCGCCTTCAGGTCCTCGTTGTCGCTCTTCGGCGCCTGCTCCATGCCGCCAGCGTGGCACAGCAGGGGGGCCGACGCCATGGGCGGGGCGGTCGCGGCTCAGCGGATCAGGCGCTGGCGTGCCAGCGCCCCGAGCGCGCCGAGGAACGGCCCTGGCGGCAGGGCGGCCACGACCGCGGCCACGTCCACCGGGCTGGCGCCGCCGTCGAGGAACCGCAGCACCCGGTCCACGGGCACGTCCCGGAACAGCGCGAGGAACGCCGGCTCGAGGTCAGCGCGCTCGCGGGCCAGCGCGGCCAGCCAGATCGCGTCGAGCGCGCGGTCGCGTCGTGGGTCCGGCGGGATCCCGAAAGGGTGCCCATGCCGGGACAGCGACGCGACGATCGCCCCGGTGTCGGCCAGGACCCGGGTGACGGCGTACCCCGTCGAGGCCCGCACGCGACCGCCCCGCGCGCCGATCCGCAGCATGCGCTGCCCGGTGCGGCGCGGCGCGGGGCGGCCGGGCAGCGGCGTGACGCCCCGCTCCTCGGCCTCGATCGTCCAACGGCTGCTGCCCACCACGCGGGCGACGGCCGGCAGTGGATCGGGGAGGTCCATCGAGGGGCCCATGCGCACGGCCATGACCATGGCGCGCCGCTCGTCGACGGGCAGCACGTAGGCGAATCCGAGGTCCGGGCCGTCGTCGGCGGAGAAGTCCAGGAGCGTGGCGGCGGCGGGATCCACCGTCGGGGCCCCGGTGCGGACCCAGACCCCGCGGAACGCCTGGTGCAGGGCTGCCGGCTGAGCGCCCGGGATCGGGTCCACGAAGGGCGGCCGGCTGTCGAAGGCCTATCGGCCGAGCACCCGCGCGCCGGGGAGGTCGGCCCAGGCCGCGTCCGCGTCGCCGCCGACGCCGACCGCCCGCTCGGCAACGACAGTGACCCGTGGGTCGGCGGCCAGGGTCTGACGCAGCGCGGCCCGCGCTCGGTCCCACGCCAGCGCCGTGTACCGGTACCCGTCGAGGCCGACCACCCGGGCATGGCCGGCGTGGTCCACGACCTGCAGCTCGGACCACGCGCCGATGGACCAGTCGTCGAGGGGGGTGGGCCGGCGCGCCCAGTGGGCGAACGTCACGCGCTGGGCCGGGTCCGGCACGGGTCCGACGAGGGCGATCCGCACCGCACCCGGCAGCCGTCCCGCGTCGGCGGCCATGAGCAGGCGTCGTGCCAGGAGCAGGCCGGACAGCCCGGCCCCGACGATGACGTGGTCGAACTCCGGATGCTCCGGCACGGGCGCTCACGCTAGTCCTGGGCATGCGGTCACGCCCGCTACGGTTGGCGCCCGTGACGCGGATGGTCTGCCTCGGTGACTCCTTCACGGAGGGCATGGCCGACGTGCTGCGGCCCGATGGCCACCACGTCGGGTGGTCCGACCGGGTCGCCCTCGGCCTTGCCCGCGCGGACCTGCCGGCCCTGCCCGCGCCGATCGCGTACGCGAACCTGGCAGTGCGCGGCAAGCTGCTCGACCAGGTGGTCGCCGAGCAGCTGCCCGCGGCCATGACGATGCGCCCGGACCTGGTCACCTTCCACGCGGGGGCCAACGACGTGCTGCGCCCGGGCGTGGACCGCCCCGCCCTGATGGGCCGGTACGAGGCGGCCGTCGAGCAGCTGGTGGCGACCGGCGCCCGCGTGGTGCTGTTCACCTCGCTGACCAGGGCCGGTGGCTCCGGGCGGTTCGCCGACCGGCTCGAGGAGCGCTTCCTCGCGTTCAACCGGACGATCCGGGTCATCGCCGACCGGCTGGGCTGCACCCTGGTCGACGACGAGGCGGTGCTGGCGCTGACCGACCGCCGCTTCTGGGCGGTCGACCGGCTGCACCTGAACGCGCTGGGCCACGCGCGCGTGGCGGCGAACGTCCTCGCCAGCCTGGGGGTGACCGACGAGGCTGTCCTGGGCGGGCCGCCGGGCTGGTGGGCCGAGCCGTTGCCGCCGCCCGACCCCGTGACCCGGCGCGAGGCCCTGGCCACGGACGCCGAATGGGTCCGCGCCCACCTCGTGCCCTGGGTCGGCCGACGCGTCCGTGGGGTGTCCAGCGGCGACGGCCGTGACCCGAAGGACCCGGTCCTGCGCACGATCGTCAGGTGAGGCGACCTGCCCCACCCGGGTGTCGGACCGGTGGCCTACCGTGACGCCATGCCCACCACCCTGATCACCGGCGCGAGCTCGGGCCTCGGCGCCGAGATGGCCCGCCAGCTCGCCGACCGCGGCCACGACCTCGCCCTCGCGGCCCGCCGCGCCGAGCGGCTCGAGGCGCTGCGCGACGAGATCGCCGCAGCCCATCCCGAGCGGCGCGTCGAGCTGCGCGACCTCGACGTCACCGACGACGACGCCGTGTTCCAGGTCTTCGACGAGTTCGCCGCAGCGTTCGACGGGCTGGACCGCGTCATCATCAACGCCGGCCTGGGCAAGGGCGCCCCCATCGGCACCGGCAAGTACTGGGCCAACCGGCAGACCGCGATGACCAACTTCGTCGCCGCGCTGTGCCAGGCGGAGGCCGCGATGCAGATCTTCCGCGCGCAGCGGCACGGACACCTGGTCTTCATCTCCTCGGTGTCGGCCCTGCGCGGCTTCCCGAAGTACATGACCACCTACGCGGCGACGAAGGCCGGCGTGAGCAGCCTCGCCGAGGGCCTGCGCTCGGAGATGCAGGCCTCCCCGGACCTCGACATCACCGTCTCGACGATCATGCCTGGCTACATCCGATCCGAGATGAACGAGAAGGTGCCGAACACCAGGTTCATGGTCGACACCGAGCCCGGGGTCCGGGCCATGGTCGACGCCATCGAGGCGAAGAAGGCCAGCGCCATGGTGCCGGCGTGGCCGTGGATCCCGTTCGGCAACGCCATGAAGGTGGTCCCGCTGCCCGTGCTGCGCAAGATGATGTGAGGCCGGCGTGACGGGGGGTCGGTGGGGGGTGCGCGGTGCCCTGCTCGTGCTGGTCGGGCTGCTCGTCGTGGGCCCGGCCGGATGCGGCCCGGTGCCCGACGACCCCGTGGCGGAGGGTGCGGTCGCCGACGATGGAGCCGCCAGTGATCCGGGGGCGCAGGATCCGGCGGCCGACGATCCCGCGGCCGACGATCCCGTCGACGACGCCATCCCGGGCAGCGACGAGGGCATCGTGGAGCGGGTGGTCGACGGCGACACCATCGACGTGGCCGGGGTGGGGCGCATCCGGGTGATCGGCATCGACACCCCGGAGCGCGGGGAGTGCGGGTTCGAGAACGCCAGCGCTGCCCTGTCGGCCCTCGTGCTCGGCGAGCGGGTCACCCTGGTGCCCGGCGCGGTCGACGACGCCGACCGGTACGGCCGGCTGCTGCGCTACGTCGACCTCGGCGCGGTCGACGCCGGGCTGTCGCTCATCGAGGACGGGTGGGCGATCGCCCGCTACGACAGCCGCGACGGCTACGGCCGGCATCCACGCGAGGACGCCTACGTGGCCGCCGATGCCGACTCCCCGGACCTCGGCTGCTACCCCGACGCCGAGCCCTGAGGCAGGTCAGCCGAGGCCCTCGATCCATGCGATCACCGGGGCCGCCGCCACCGGCGCGGTGTAGGCGGTGGCGTGGGTGACGCCGGGCAGGACGTCCAGGCGCACGTCGCTGCCGGCCTGTGCGAGGGCGGCCTCGAACGTCTGGGACTGGGCGAGCTCCACCTCGTCGTCGGCGTCACCGTGCAGCAGCAGGACCGGCAGGTCGTCGGGGGCCTGCCCGCTGCGGACGAGCTCGACGGGGTCACCGGCCGCCCAGCGGGCCGGGTCGTCCGCGCGGGGGACGCCGAAGAAGTCGATCATGAGGAACTCGGCGGGTGCCGTGTCGTAGACCCCGGCCAGCCCGACGAGGGCGTCGGGGGCCGCTGGCGGGTAGCCACAGGGCTCGGCGGGGGCGTCTGCGGGCGTCGGGGTCAGCGCCGCGAGGGCGGCCAGGTGCCCGCCCGCCGAGTGGCCGAGCACCACCAGGCGGTCCGCCACCAGCCCGGCGTCCTCGGCTGCAGCCACGGCGAACGCGGCAGCGCACCGCACGTCATCGACCGGTGCCGGGAACACGGCGCCGTCGGCACCGGCCCGGTAGGTGGCGTTCACGGCGACCATGCCGGCCCCCGCCAGCTCCTCGGCCAGCGGCGTCAGCCCGTCTCGCTCCGCGGTCAGCCAGCCGCCCCCGGGGACGAGCAGGACCACCGGGACCGCCGATCCGGCCTCGACCGATGGCAGGTGCACGTCCGCGGCGCGGCCCGGCAGGTACTCGACGGTCGTGGCTCCGTCCGCACCGGATGCGGCGGGCGTCACGGGTGCATCAGGGGTGCCCGCGCATCCCCCGAGGGCGAGGGCGACCAGGAGTGCTGGGAGCAGGCGGACCCGCATGACCGCCATCGTCCTCCTGGCCCCGCGCGGATGGCGGGCCGGGGGGCCTTCAGTCCTCGGTGTCGCCGTGGCCGCGGGCGACCAGCTCGTGCAGGTCGTACGGCGTCTCCTGGTACACGCAGTAGTTCAGCCAGTTCGTGAACAGCAGGTCGCCGTGCGCGCGCCAGCGCACCACGGGCAGCTGGGTGGGGTCGTCGCCCGGGTAGTAGTTGCCGGGCGGCTCGATGGGCAGGCCCGCGGCGCGGTCGCGGCGGTACTCCAGGTCGAGGGTCTCGGCGTCGTACTCCGGGTGGCCGGTCACGAACACCCGCCGGCCGTCCCGCGACGCGGCCAGGTACACGCCGGCCTCAGCGGAGTGGGCCAGCAGCTCGAGGTCCGGCTCGTCGAGGATGTCCTGCGTGCGCACCGTCGTGTGCCGGGAGTGCGGGGCAAGGAACACGTCGTCGAAGCCGCGCGTGATCTTGTTCTTCGGGTCCGTCACCGTGTGCTCGAAGACGCCGAACACCTTCTCCGGCACGGTCTCCTTGCCGATGCCGTAGTGGTGGTACAGCTCGGCCTGGGCCGCCCAGCAGATCGCCAGCGTCGAGTACACGTGCGCGTCGGCCCACTGCATGATCGCGACGAGCTCGTCCCAGTAGTCGACCTCCTCGAAGGCCAGCAGCTCGACCGGGGCGCCGGTGATGATCAGGCCGTCGAAGCGCTCGTCGCGGATGCGCTCGAAGGTCTCGTAGAAGACCTCGAGGTGCGTGTGGTCGGTGTGCTTGGGGGCGTACGACGCCGTGTGCAGGAAGGTGACCTCGACCTGCAGCGGCGAGTTGCCGAGCAGGCGCAGCAGCTGGGCCTCGGTGGTCTGCTTGGCCGGCATGAGGTTGAGCACGAGGATGTGCAGCGGGCGGATGTCCTGCGCGGCGGCGCGACGATCCGTCATGACGAAGACGTTCTCGGCAGCGAGCACCTCGACGGCCGGCAGGCCCTCCCTGATCTTGACCGGCATCCGGCACCTCCCCTCGCACGACGGCGGCCCGCGGGCCGCCAGGACCGGGCCGGGTGGGGCCCAGGCGCCCGATTCTACGGCCGGATCAGGGTCGGCGCGGGTGCGCCGATGGCCGGGCGCCGCGCCCGGAGGCACGCTGCCGGACGCAGCGAGGGGCCGCGGGGCAGGCGCTCAGCCCCCGGCGACGGGCCGCGGGGCAGGCGCTCAGCCCCCGGCGACGGGCCGCGGGGCGGGGAAGCGCGTGAGGTAGGGGTCGTGCAGGACCGCGTCGACCAGGGCGACCGCCGCCGCCCGGGCCGCCGCGTCAGCCGGTGCCGCCACGACCATGGCGCGCAGGCGCGCGGCCTCGGCGGCGTAGGCGGGCTGGCCCCGCTCGGCGATGGCGGTGAGGTGCGCGGCCAGCGTGGCGAGCTCGGGGTCCAGCTCGGGGGCGGGGTTCCAGGTGGACGCGCTCACCCCTCGAGGGTGGCACCGGTCGGGGCAGCCCGCCACCGCGACAGGTCGATCCGGAACCGCAGGCCCTCGCCGCCCCCGTGCACGGGCAGCTTCTCGAAGCGCTCGGGCGGCTCGGCCCCGTTGGCCTCGATAACCCGCTGGGAGGCCTCGTTGTCGGCGTCGCAGGTGATCTCGACATAGGGCAGGCCCTCCGCGGCGGCCAGGGGCAGGACCTGGCGCAGGGCCTCGGTGGCGTACCCGCGGCGGCGCTTCCACGGCACGACCCCGTAGCCGATGTGGCCCAGGCAGGTGGGGGGCAGCTCGGGGGTGCCGACCTGCCAGCGCAGCCCGATCTGCCCGGCGAACTCGCCGTCCCACATCCACCTGGTGATCGAGGGCAGCCGCGGCACGGTCACGCCGGGCGCGATCTCGACGGGTCCGCCCTCGGCGGCCCGGTCGTCCATGAGCGCCAGGAAGCGCTGCGGGTCGGCGAGGACCCGCGCGATCTCCTCCTGCGCGGTCCGGCCCGAGTCGCGCGTCCAGTCCCAGCCGCGGTCGAGGGCATCGAGGAAGCCGGGCAGGTGCTCGAGGGTGGGCCGGACCAGTTCCATGGGCCCCATCGTGGCATCCGTCAGCCGAGGACGGCGTCGAGCGTGACGAACCGGTAGCCCGCTGCCCGCAGCTCGGCGATGACGCTCGGCAGCGCGTCGGCGTCGAGGGTCGACCCGTCCTCCGGGTGCGCGCCGACGTGCATGAGCACGATCTCGCCCGGCCGTGCGGCGTCGAGCACGCGGGCGACCACGGACGCCACCGAGCGCCCCTCGGTGGTGCCCTGCCAGCCGAGGGTGTCGACGGTCCAGCCGATCGCCGCGTACCCGGCGGCGTTCACGGTCGTGATCGCGGTCGGCGTGCTCGCACCGTAGGGGAAGCGGAACCACGGTCGGGTCGTGCGGTCGGTGAGGGGTGCGACGGCGGCCTCGGCCCGGGCCAGCTGGTCGCGGATCTGGGCGGCGGTGAGCGTGCTGAAGTCCGGATGGGTGGCGCTGTGGTTGGCGACCCGGTGGCCGGCGGCGGCGATGGCGCGGACCCGGTCGGGGTAGCGGGCCGCGAAGTCACCGGTCACGAAGAACGTGGCCCTGGTGCCCGTCTCCGCGAGGGTGCGCAGGATGGCCGGCACACCGGCGTCCGAGGCGCCCCCGTCGAACGTCAGCGCGACCAGCCGCTGGGACGTGGGCAGGGTGGTGACGATCCGACCCGCCAGGGCGGCGGGGACGCTCCCGGTCGCCGACGGGCTCGAGGTGGGGGACGGGCTCGTCGGCGTCGGGGACGCCGTCGGGCTGGGCTCCGTGGTCGAGGTCGGGACGGGCGTCGTCGGCACGGCCGTCGGCCTCGGCGTCGTGGTGGGGGTCCTGGTGGGCGTCGGGCTGCTGGGGGCCGGCGTCGTCGACGTCGGCGACGGGCTCGGCCACGCCGTGGTGGGGGAGGCCGAGGTCGGACCGGGGGCAGCGCCCTCGTCCCCCGAGGCGCCGCACCCGGCGACGCCGAGGAGCAGCACCCCCGCGACGAGCCAAGTCGCTGGCCCCCACCTGGGCACAGCTCCACGGTGCCACCGAGCCGTGGGCGCCACAAGGGGCCGGAGGCCGGTGCGGCGGGGCGGTGCCGGCTGGGCGTGCGGCGTGGCGCGCCGCTCAGCGGGGCAGGGCGTGGGCCGCCGCGCTACCGTCCCGCCATGCTCCGATTCATCGTGAACACGCTGGTCTACTTCGCCGCCGCCGCGATCGGCCTCTTCGTGGCCGACATGGTGCTCGACGAGCAGAGCTTCTCGATCACCTACCCGCTCGGGTTCCTCCTGGCGGCCATCATCTTCGCGCTGATCCAGGCGATCCTCACGCCGCTGTTCACCAGCCTCGCCGACAAGTACGCCTCCATGCTCGCAGGGGCGACGAGCCTGATCAGCGCGCTCGTCGCGCTCGTGATCACGGCCACCATCTCCGACGACCTCACGGTCAACGGGTTCTGGACGTGGTTCGCCGCCGCGCTCATCATCTGGCTCGCGTCGCTGGTGGCCACGCTGATCCTGAAGGTCACGGTGGTCAAGAAGGTGGTCAGGGAGGTCCGCGACTGACGCCAGGGCCGAGCGTGGAAGGCTGCTGATGCGACAGTTCGACGCGTGGGTCCGCTCGGTCGGTGAGGACCCCGACCCGCGGTTCACGCTGGCCAACGAGCGGACGTTCCTGAGCTGGATCACGACGTGCCTCGGGCTGTTCGGCATCGGGCTGGCCGTGGGCTCGGTCATCCCCGAGCAGTCCGCGGTGATCACGGCCCTGGCGGCCGCCTGGATCCTCGTGGCCGCGGTGCTGTCCGTGCGTGCCTTCGTCAGGTGGTTCCGGCTCGAGCGGGCGATGCGCCTGGGCGTCGGGCTGCCGCTGTCCTCGTCGATCCCGGTGGTGGCGCTCGGCCTGGGCCTGCTCGCCGTGGCGTCCGGGGTCGCCGTGCTGGCGGCGCGGTGAGGGCGGGCCGTCCGCCCCTGCCCTCGGACCCGGGCCTGGCCGGCGAGCGCACCACCCTGGCGTGGGCCCGCACCGGGCTCGCCCTGCTCGGCGTGCCGACAGGCGTGCTCGCCTACGCCCAGGGCCGCGGCAGCGCGATCGCCGTCGTCGCCGCCGCGGCGGCCATGGCGCTGGGCCTGGCCGTGCTCACCCTGTCGTTGCGCCGGCAGCGGGCGGCGCCGGACATGCTGGGCGCGCGGACTCCGGTCCTCGCCTCACCGCTGGTGGTGCTGGCCACCGCGTGCGTGCTGCTGCTGCAGCTGGCCGGCCTCGACCTGGTCCTGACCCGCTGAGGCGGGTGCCGCTGTGCCGGCGCGCGGGGGTGCGAGCCGGTCGAGCACGTCGTCCAGCCCCCCGACCGCCACCGCCCGCGGGTCGGCCTCCCCGGCGAGGACGGCGCCGACGAGCAGCCCGTCGACGAGGCCGAGCACCTGTCGCGCGTGCGTGGCATCACGCCCCAACGCGTCGAGGGCCCGGCGCACGAGGGCCACCACCTGCGCGTCCCACGCCTGCAGCACGGTGGCCAGCGCTGGCGTGCGGCCAGCCGCCAGGCCCCGCTCGTAGAGCGCCCCCACCTGCGCGGTCGTCCGGGCCGGTCCGGCCACGACACCGACCACGAGGGCCGCCGGGTCGGGGCCCGGAGGCTCGGCCAGCAGGGCCTCGGCGGCGTGGAGATGGCGCTGGGCGATGGACTGCGCGGCCTCCCGGAGCAGGACGCCCAGGTCGTCGAAGTAGTAGGTCAGGGCGGACAGGGAGACCCCCGCCCTGCTCGCGACCGCCCGGGCCGTCACGGCTGCCGGACCGGCGTCCAGCAGCAGGTCCGCGGCTGCGGCCACCACCTGGCTGCGCCGTGCGGCGCCCTTGGCCGTGGCCGCGGTCATGCCCGGCCGCTCAGGACTCGGCACCGGACTGGCTCGAGGTCAGCTGCAGCCCGACCAGGCCGACGACGACCAGGACCAGGCTCACGAGCCGACCGGCGGTCACCGGGTCCCGGAACGCGATCATGCCGACGATGGCCGTCCCCACCGCGCCGATCCCGGTCCACACGGCGTAGGCGGTGCCGACCGGCAGCGAGCGCAGCGCCATGGCCAGCAGCCCGAAGGACGCGCTCGCGCTGACCAGGAACAGCAGGACCCAGCCGAGCCGGGTGAAGCCGTCGCTGAGCTTGAGCGAGACGGCGAAGACCGTCTCCAGCAGGCCGGCGACGATGAGCAGCAACCAGGCCATGGAGGCTCCGTCCGGGAGATTGTGGTACGACCGTACCAGAATGTACCGGGACGCGGCCGCGGTGTCCAGCGCGGGCGATGGCCGCGCACCCGGGCATAACCTCCCGATCATGGCCGTGACCGACCCCTCGCCCCTGCAGCCGGGCGAGCTGCACCTCACCCGGCGCACGACCGTCGCCTACGCCTTCGGGTCCGTCGGCACCGGGGTGTTCGCCACGGTGCCGGGCCTGGTGCTGGCCTACTACCTGACGAACACCCTGGGCGTCGCGGCCGGCCTGGCCGCGCTCGTGGTCACGCTGCCCAAGGCCTGGGACGTGCTGGTCCTGCCGGTGGTGGGTCGCTTCTCGGATCGGGCCGCGGGGGTGGTCGGCAGCCGGCTGCCGTACCTGCGCATCGCCGGGGTGGTGCTGCCCCTGACCTTCGTGCTCATGTTCGCGGTGCTCCCGGCGCTGGGCCCGATCCCCGCGGCGCTGTGGGTGTTCCTGGGCTTCATCCTCGCCTCGACGGCGTTCGCCCTGTTCCAGGTGCCCTACATCGCGCTGTCCGCCGAGCTCACCGACTCCCCGGACGAGCGCTCGACGCTCATGGCGTGGCGGGTGGCCTTCCTGACGGTGGCGATCCTGCTCGGTGGCGCGCTCGCGCCGATCCTGCGCGACGCGCTGGGTGGGGCGTACCTCGGCCACTTCGTGATGGCCGTGGCGATGGCGGGGCTGATGGCGGCGGGCATCTGGCTGTGCATCACGGGCCTCGCGCGGGCCCGCACCCGCGTCAGCGAGGCCGCGGAGGGCAGCCTGCGCGACCAGATCCGCGGGGTGCGCGGCGACGCCCCGTTCGTCGCCCTGCTGCTCGCCTTCGTGATCCAGGCCCTCGGGTTCGCCGCCATGCTGGGCGCGGCCCAGTACTACGCCACCTACATCGTGGGGCGGCCCACGGCCATCACCATCCTGTTCGTGTGCCTGGTGGCGCCGGCGATCGTCGTGATGCCGCTGTGGACCTGGGTGGCCCACCACATCGGCAAGGTCGGCGGGTTCCTGATCGCCACGCTGGTGTTCCTGGTCGGCGCGCTGGTGCTGCTGGTCGGCGGGCGCGAGCTGTCCTACCCCGCCATCGCCGGGGCGATCGCCCTGTGCGGCGTCGCCTACGGCGGCTGCCAGATGTTCCCGCTGGCGATGCTGCCCGATGCGGTCTCCGCCGCGCGGGAGCGCACCGGCGAGGCGCGGGCCGGGGTGTTCACCGGGGTGTGGACAGCCGGCGAGACCCTCGGGTTCGCCCTCGGGCCGGGCCTGGTGCTGGTGGTCCTCGCCGCGGCCGGGTTCGTCTCGAGCCGGGCCGACGAGCAGGTGACCCAGCCCGACTCGGCGATCACCGGCGTGCTCATGGCGTTCAGCGCCGTGCCCGCCGTGCTGGTCGCGCTCAGCATCCCGTTCGTCATCCGGTACGGCCGCGCCGCGGCCGCTGCTGCCGCGGCCGCCTCCGGGCCGGCCGGTGTCCCCGCCGCCGGCCCGTCCGGCCCCGCCCCGTCAGGAGAGCCCTCGTGACCACGTCCCTGCCCCCGGCGTTCCCCGACCAGCCGCTGCCCGACGAGGTCATCTTCGGCACCCTCGAGGCGCTGCGCGCCCAGGACGTGCCGACCACCGGCGGGCGCACCACCTCCTACGTCTACGACACCGGCCGGGAGGAGCTGCGGCACTTCGGCCTGCGGGCGTTCGACCTGTCCGGGCACGTGAACGGCCTGGACCCGACGGCGTTCGTGAGCTGGACCACCGTCGAGAACGACCTGGTGGCCGCGGGCCTGCGGATGCTCGGCAGCGGCAGCCCGGCCGAGGTGGGCACGCTCACCAGCGGCGGCACCGAGTCGTGCATGCTGGCGGTGCTCGGCGCGCGGCAGCGCTGGCGGGAGCGGGCCGGCGAGCCGCACGGGCGGCCGACCCTGGTCGCGCCGGCGTCGGTGCACCCCGCGTTCACGAAGGCCTGCCACCTGTTCGACGTCGAGATGGTGCGGGTGCCGGTGGACCCGGTGACCTTCGCCGCCGACGTGGCGGCGACCGCGGCCGCGATCGACGAACGCACCGCCTTGGTCGTCGGCTCCACCCCGTCGTACGCGCAGGGGGTCATCGACCCCATCGCCGAGCTCGCCGCGCTCGCCGCCGAGCGCGACCTGCCCTGCCACATGGACGCGTGCATCGGCGGCTGGACCGTGCCGTTCATCCGCGAGGCCGAGGGGCTGGACCCGATCGGCCTGATGGTGCCGGGCGTCACGAGTGTCTCGGTGGACCTGCACAAGTACGGCTACACGCCCAAGGGCGTCTCGCTGCTGCTGTGGAAGGACACCACGTACCGCCGGCACACGTGGTTCGCGACGGCGGACTGGAACGGCTACCCGGTCATCAACACCACCCTGCTGAGCACCAAGGGCGGCGGGGTGCCGGCGGTGGCGTGGGCGTTCCTGAAGAAGGTGGGGTACGAGGGGTACCGCGAGCTGGCGCTGGCCGCATGGCGGGCGACCCAGGACATGGCCGCCGGCGTGGCGGGGATCCCCGGCCTGGCGGTGGTCGGCGACACCGGCTCGACCCTGCTGGCCTTCACCGATGCCG
Source organism: Candidatus Nanopelagicales bacterium (assembly GCA_025456015.1). Taxonomy (GTDB): domain Bacteria; phylum Actinomycetota; class Actinomycetes; order S36-B12; family CAIYMF01; genus Prado023. The sequence goes on along the minus strand of JALOLK010000048.1, from coordinate 331 downwards.
GCGGTGCCGACGGCCCGGACATCCGGGTGGTCGCCGACGAGATGGTCGCGCGCGGCTGGCTGCTCGGCGTGCAGCCGGGCCGGGGTGGGCCGCCGACCGCGCACATCTCGGTGCAGGCCGTGCACGACGGGCAGGTGCCGGTGTTCCTCGACGACCTGCGCGCGGCCACCGATGCCGCCCGCGGGCAGGGCCGGGTCGTGGTCGATCCCGGGCTGCTCGCGCTGGCGCAGTCGCTGGACGTGCCCAAGCTCACCGACGCCGAGATGGGCGCGATCCTGGCGTTCGCGGGGATCGGGCCCGGCGGTGGCGACTCGGGCGGGGCGGACCTGCC
>JALOLK010000122.1 GCA_025456015.1 Candidatus Nanopelagicales bacterium | reverse complement strand
CTACTACGTGCTGCCGTTCCTGCACGACGAGCGGCTCGTCGCCCGGCTGGACCTCAAGGCCGAGCGGGGCACGGGGCGGCTGCTGGTCCGCGCGGCGCACCCCGAGGGCGAGGTCGGCCCCGACGCCGTGGCGGCCCTGGCCGGTGAGCTGCTCGGCATGGCCGGCTGGCTCGGGCTCCATGCTGTCGTCGTGGAGCCGGTCGGGGCCCTGGCCCCGGCGCTGTCGGCGGCGCTGCACACGGCGCGCGTCCCCTGAGGCTCGCCCGGCGACCGGTCGCGCGCCGGGACGGGAACGGACCGCGTCGCCACATCCCCACTGTGGCGGTTGGGCAATCGTGGGGCCGGATGGCACAATGGCCGGCGTCCCGCGCCACCGACGGACCCTCTCACCCCGGCGGCGCGACCCACGCGGTCCCTCGCATCGGCACCCCCATGCCGGCGCGCGGCGCCCACCCACGCAACGAAAAGAGAAGCACCCACAGTGGCTGTCAAGATCAAGCTCAAGCGCATGGGCAAGACGCGCAACCCGCAGTACCGCATCGTCATCGCCGACTCGCGCACCGCGCGCAGTGGCCGGGCGATCGAGGAGATCGGCGTCTACCAGCCGCGCCAGGAGCCCAGCCTCATCTCGGTGAACTCCGAGCGCGTCCAGTACTGGCTCGGCGTCGGCGCCCAGCCCACCGAGCCCGTGCTCGCGATCCTCAAGGTGACCGGCGACTGGCAGCGGTTCAAGGGCCTGGAGGGTGCGGAGGGCACCCTGCGCGTCGCCGAGCCCAAGCCGAGCAAGCAGTCGGTGTTCGAGGCCGCGGTCCGCTCGGCCGAGGAGGTCGGCAAGACCCCGCGGCCCAAGGCGCCGAAGGCCCAGCCGGTCGCCGAGCCCGTCGAGGAGGTCGCGGCCGTCGAGACCGCCGCATCCGGTGCGGGCGAGGCTGCGGCCGAGCCGGCGGCCGACGCTGCCGTGGCGGCTGCCGAGGCCCCCGCCGGTGAGGCCGTCGAGGCGGCACAGGACGCCGCCGAGGCGCCCGCCACCGTGCAGGACGCCCCCGACGCCGCCGCGAGCGGCGGGGCCTGACCCGCATGGGCGCGGTGATCGAGGAGTCGCTCGAGCACCTCGTGAAGGGGATCGTCGAGCATCCGGACGACGTCTCGGTGCGGGCCCGCCGACGCGGTGCGCGCGACCGGGACAGGGACCGTGGCCAGTCGGTCACCTACCAGGTGCGGGTCCACCCCGAGGACATCGGTCGGGTGATCGGGCGCGGGGGCCGCACGGCCACCGCGATCCGCACGGTGGTCAGCGCGATCTCCGGGGGCCGGTCGGTCCGCGTGGACTTCCTGGACTCCGACGAGCGCTGATGCGCGTGGTGGTCGGCCGGATCGGCCGGGCCCAGGGCATCCGAGGTGAGGTCACCGTCGAGGTGCGCACCGACTCCCCCGAGGAGCGGTTCGCCACTGGGGCCGTGCTGCTCCCGACCGGCCGCGCCGGCCTGCCCGACGAGGTGCGCTGCGCCGGGCACCGCTGGCAGGGCGGGCGGCTGGTCCTGAGCCTCGAGGGCGTCGAGGACCGTACTGCCGCCGAGACCCTGCGTGGGGCGATCCTCGAGACCGACGTCGAGCTCGTGGCCGGCGAGGACGACGAGTACCACGACCTCGCGCTCGTGGGCCTGCGCGCGGAGTCGCCCGACGGGGCCGCGGTCGGCACCGTGGCCGAGGTGCTGCACCTGCCCGGCCAGGACGTGCTGGCCGTGGCGCGCCCGGACGCCCCCGAGCTGCTCGTGCCGTTCGTGCGCGCCATGGTGCCCACCGTGGACCTCGAGCGGGGTCGGGTCGTGCTCGACCTCCCCGCGGGCCTGGCCGAGCTCGCCGAGCCGCCGGACGCTGGCGTCGAACCCCCGGCCGCCGAACCCCCGGACGCAGGTGCCTGACCCGGTGCGCATCGACGTCGTCTCGATCTTCGGGGAGTACCTCGCGCCCCTGCGGCTGTCGCTGGTCGGCCGGGCGATCGCCGACGGCCTGATCGACCTCGCCGTGCACGACCTGCGCGGCTTCACGCACGACCGGCACCGCACGGTGGACGACGCCCCGTACGGCGGCGGCCCCGGCATGGTCATGAAGCCCGAGCCCTGGGGCGAGGCGCTGCGCCACGTGCTGGCCCTCGGGGACCCGGCCGCCCCCGTGCGGCTCGTGGTGCCCACGCCGAGCGGTCGGCTGTTCACCCAGCCGATGGCCGACGCGTGGTCGCGGGAGGCCCGGCTGGTCTTCGCCTGCGGACGCTACGAGGGCATCGACGGGCGGGTCGTGCCGTGGGCGGCGGGCCTCGAGGCGGGCGGCGTCCCGGTCAGCGTCGAGGAGGTCTCCATCGGCGACTACGTGCTGGCTGGCGCGGAGGCGGCCGTGCTGGTCATGGTCGAGGCCGTCGCCCGGCTGGTGCCCGGCGTGCTGGGCAACGAGGCCAGTCACGCCGACGACTCCTTCGCCCCCGGCCCGATGGCTGGCCTGCTCGAGGGTCCGGTGTACACCCGGCCCCCGGTCTGGGAGGGCCTGGCCGTGCCGGAGGTGCTCACCTCCGGGGACCACGCCGCGGTCGCGCGCTGGCGCCGCGAGCAGGCGCTGGAACGGACCCGCCGGCACCGCCCGGACCTCCTCGACCAGTGAGCCGGCTGCCCGCTGCAGCCAGGACGCGTTTCGCCCCGCACCCCCGGTGTGTGGCAGAATCGGGGGGCTGTCGCCTCGCGGGGCTGCCACAGGGGACCCACGGACCACGCGCCAGCACCCATCCGACCCACGTCTGCGGGCGACCTGTGGCTCCCGCCAGGAAGCGATCATGAACACGCTCGACGCCGTCGACGCAGCCTCGCTGCGCTCCGACCTCCCCGACTTCCGTCCCGGCGACACCGTGAAGGTCCACGTGAAGGTCGTCGAGGGCAACCGCTCCCGCATCCAGGTCTTCCAGGGCGTCGTCATCCGCCGCCACGGCGGGGGCCTGCGCGAGACCTTCACCGTCCGCAAGATCAGCTTCGGCACCGGCGTGGAGCGCACCTTCCCCGTGCACACCCCGATCATCGACAAGATCGAGGTCGTGACCCGCGGCGACGTGCGCCGCGCCAAGCTGTACTACCTGCGCGAGCTGCGCGGCAAGAAGGCCAAGATCCGCGAGAAGCGCGAGAACGGCTGAGCCGCTGCCCGCGACACGCCCCGAGGGCCCCCACCGGAGGATCCGGCTGGGGGCCCTCGCCGTTGCCGGCGCTGCGGTCCTGGCCGTGCTCGCCGCGGACGCCTTCGTGGCCGAGGTCCGCACGGTCGGATCGGCCTCGATGGCCCCGGCGCTCGCGCCCGGCGAGCGGGTCCTCGTGGCCAAGGCCGGCACCGACCGCTGGGCGCTGACCCCGGGGACGATCGTCGTGTTCGACGCCGCCGACCTCTGGGCCGCACCCGGGGACCCGGCCGGCACGGTCTTCGTCAAGCGTGTCGTCGGCGTCGGCGGGGACCGCATGACGTGCTGCCGCGACGGGCAGCTGCTGCGCAACGGCCAGCCGCTGGCCGAGCCATGGCTGGCCGGTCGGGCCACCGACCAGGTGCGCTTCGACATCGAGGTGCCCGAGGGCCACTACTGGCTGCTCGGCGACGACCGGGCGGACTCCGCCGACGCGCGTGAGCACTTGGGCGACCCCGGCGGGGGAAACGTGCCGGCATCGCGCATCATTGGCACCGTCGAGGCGGTCGTCTGGCCCCCCGGGTCGGTACGACAGGTGGAGGGGTCGGATGGATGAGCCCACGGAGGCCGGCGCGCCGCCGCCCGCCGCCGCCGGTGCAGGCGGTCCATCCGAGGGGACCGGCCGCGAGGGCGGGGGCTTCTGGCACGCCCTGCGCGAGGTCACGATCGTGGTGGTCGCCGCCCTGGTGATCTCCGCCCTCGTCCGAACGTTCCTGCTGCAGGCCTTCTGGGTGCCCAGCGGCTCGATGGAGCAGACCCTCGTGCGCGGCGACCGCATCCTCGTGTGGAAGCCCGGTGGGCAACCGTCCCGGGGCGACGTCGTCGTCTTCCGCGACCCGGGCTCCTGGCTGGCCGACCCGGTCCCGGCCACCGGCCTGGCGGGGATCCTCAGCCAGGTGGGCACCTTCGTCGGGATCCTGCCCAGCTCCAGCGGGGACGACCTCGTGAAGCGCGTCATCGGCGTCGGTGGGGACACGATCGAGTGCTGCTCGGCGGACGGGCGCATCATCCGCAACGGCGAGCCGATCGACGAGCCGTACCTCTACCCGGGTGACCGCACCGACCAGATCCGCTTCTCGGTGGAGGTGCCCGACGGCCGGCTGTTCGTCATGGGGGACCACCGCTCGGACTCCGCCGACTCCCGCTACCACCTCGAGGAGGCGGACGGCACGGTGCCGGTGGGCAACGTCGTGGGCACCGCCGAGGTCATCATGTGGCCGCTGACCCGCTGGGCCACGCTGCCCGACTACGCCGACCCGCAGGCCGCCGGGAGCGCGGGATGACCACCCCCTCGCCGACGCTGCGGGTGGAGCGCGCGATGCTGCGCACGGGTGAGCCGGTCCTGGCCTGCATCGACGAGGTGGGCCGTGGGGCGCTGGCCGGGCCGGTGACCGTGGGCGTGGCGGTGGTGTCGCTGGAGACGGGGACCGCGCCCCGGGGCCTGCGCGACTCCAAGCTGCTCACCCCCGCGGCCCGGCTCGCCCTGCTGCCGAAGCTGCGACGGTGGCCGGTGGCGCACGCCGTGGGCCACGCGGGTGCTGACGAGGTGGACGCGGTGGGCATCCTGGCCGCCCTGCGGGTCGCGGCCGCGCGCGCGTTCGGCGACCTGGACCTGCGGCCCGAGCTGGCGCTGCTCGACGGCAGCCACGACTGGCTGACCCCGCCGGTCGAGGCCGAGGCCCTGTTCCCCGACCCGCGCGCCGAGGCTGCCTCGGCGCTGGCCGACCTCACGCTCCTGCCGCCCCGGGTGGTCACCAAGGTGAAGGCCGATCTCACGTGCGCGGGGGTGGCCGCGGCCAGCGTGCTGGCCAAGTGCGCCCGTGACGCGATCATGATCGAGCTGTCGGGCCGCCACCCCGAGTACGGGTGGGCGCTGAACAAGGGCTACAGCGCCCCGGAGCACGTCGCGGCGCTGCGGGAGCACGGCCCGTGCGTGCTGCACCGCCGCTCGTGGAACCTGCCCATCGGTGACGACCCGGCCGTGGACCTCACCGAGGCGGGTCCGACGGATCCCGACGTGGAGCTCGTCGCGGCCTTGTCCACAACCTCGCGCTGACCCCCTTGGCGCAACGCCCTGCCGGCGGCAGGGTGACGCCCGGGGGTGAGCACGATGGGGGATCGGCTGGAGCTCGGCACGCGCGGTGAGGACCTCGCGGCGGCCCACCTGGAGCGGGCCGGGATGCTCGTGGTCGCGCGCAACTGGCGCTGCCGGCACGGCGAGCTCGACGTCGTGGCCCGCGACGGGCCGACCCTGGTCTTCTGCGAGGTGAAGACCCGCCGCGGCCTGGGGTTCGGCGGGCCGCTGGCGGCCATCACGCCGGCCAAGCAGGCCCGGCTGCGGCGCCTGGCCAGCGCCTACCTGGCCGCCGAGGGCCACCACCGGGGCCCCGTGCGGTTCGATGCGGTCGGCATCCTGTGGCACCCGGACGGCCGGGTCGAGGTGGAGCACGTCCGGGGGATCACCTGATGTCGCTGGCCCGGGCGCACGGCGTCGTCATCAG
>JALOLK010000047.1 GCA_025456015.1 Candidatus Nanopelagicales bacterium | reverse complement strand
GACCGGGAGGACTGACATGAGCCGTCACACCCTGAGCGTGCTGGTCGAGGACCAGCCGGGCGTCCTGGCCCGGATCGCGGGCCTGTTCTCGCGGCGCGGGTTCAACATCGAGTCGCTGGCCGTGGGCCCGACCGAGACCCCGGCCGTCTCGCGGATCACGCTGGTGGTCGAGGTCGAGGGCCTGCCGCTCGAGCAGGTCACCAAGCAGCTGAACAAGCTGGTGAACGTGCTCAAGATCGTCGAGCTCGAGCCGGAGGCCTCGGTGTCGCGCGAGCTGATGCTCGTGAAGGTGCGCGCCGACGCCTCGACCCGCAGCCACGTGCTCGAGACCGTCCAGCTGTTCCGGGCCGGCGTCGTCGACGTCGCCCCGGACGCGGTCACCATCGAGGTGACCGGCAGCCGGGACAAGCTCGACGCCCTGCTGCGCGTGCTCGAGCCGTTCGGCGTCCGCGAGCTGGTGAAGTCCGGTGCCGTGGCCCTGGGTCGTGGCTCCAAGGCGATCACCGAGCGCTCGCTGCGCCCGGTGGACCGCACCGCCTGACGGGCCCCGCCCGGCCCACCCCGCCCCGCCCGCTGCTCCTCCCCGCCCCGCACGCCCCCGGTCCCCGCGCCACTCTCCCCCCCCGGTGATCCATTCAGGTTGTGGTCCCAAGAGGCACCACAACCTGAATGGATCACCGTGAAGGGGGGAGGGGGAGGGGGACCGGGCGGGGCGGGGGGAGGGCCGAGGGGCGGTCCGACCCGCAGATCCCACCTGACACAATCCACCCGACGTCCGCGCCGCAACGCGCGGCACACGCCCACCACCCCAAGGAGCGCCCACCGTGGCCGAGCTGTTCTACGACGACGACGCCGACCTGTCCATCATCCAGTCCCGGAAGGTCGCGGTGCTCGGCTACGGCAGCCAGGGGCACGCCCACGCGCTGAGCCTGCGCGACTCCGGCGTCGACGTCCGGGTCGGCCTCGCCGAGGGCTCGAAGAGCCGGGCGAAGGCCGAGGCGGAGGGCCTGCGCGTGGTGGACCCCGCGACCGCCTGTGCCGAGGCCGACCTCATCATGGTGCTGGTGCCGGACCCCGCCCAGCGGGGCCTCTACGCCCAGGCGATCGCGCCGAACCTCGAGGCCGGCGACGCGCTGTTCTTCGCGCACGGGTTCAACATCCGCTTCGGCTACGTCCAGCCGCCGGCTGACGTCGACGTGGCCATGGTCGCCCCGAAGGGCCCCGGGCACCTCGTGCGCCGCGAGTACGTCGCCGGCCGCGGCGTGCCGGCGATCGTGGCCGTGGAGCAGGACGCGACGGGCAACGCCTGGCCCCTGGCCCTGTCGTACGCCAAGGCGATCGGGGCCCTGCGCGCCGGAGGCATCAGGACGACCTTCACGGAGGAGACCGAGACCGACCTCTTCGGCGAGCAGGCGGTGCTCTGCGGGGGTGCGTCGAAGCTGGTGCAGACCGGCTTCGAGGTGCTCACCGAGGCCGGCTACCAGCCCGAGGTGGCGTACTTCGAGTGCCTGCACGAGCTCAAGCTCATCGTCGACCTCATGTACGAGGGCGGCATCGCCAAGCAGCGCTGGAGCGTCTCGGACACCGCGGAGTACGGCGACTACGTCTCCGGCCCGCGGGTCATCGACGAGCACGTGAAGGAGAACATGAAGGCGGTGCTCGCCGACATCCAGTCCGGCGCGTTCGCCCAGCGGTTCATCGACGACCAGGACGCCGGGGCGCCGGAGTTCAAGGCCCTGCGCGCCGAGGGTGAGGCGCACCCGATCGAGGCCACCGGCCGCGAGCTGCGCAAGCTCATGTCCTGGGTGAAGACCGGCGACGCCGACTACGTGGAGGGCACCGCCGCGAGGTGAAGAGCGCGCGAGCGCGACGATCCTGCGGCCACAGGCACCGCAGCCCGCTGAACCCCCGAACCGGCTGAACGATCCCCCGGCCTCGGCGCCACGCAGCGCCGGCCCGGGGGATCGTCGCGCCCGGGCGCCTGCTGGAACCCGGGACGTGCCCGGGATCACGTCCGGCGCGTGTGGCGGCGCCTCCGAGGCGGCCCCGGGCCGCCGGTAGAATCGGCGCTGTTGCGCGGGGTTCGCCCGCGGGACAGTCGAGAGGTGCCAGATCGTGAGCAAGCCCGTCGTCCTGATCGCCGAGGAGCTCAGCCCCGCCACCGTGGAGGCGCTCGGTCCCGACTTCGAGATCCGCTACTGCGACGGATCGGACCGCGCCGAGCTGCTGTCGGCCATCGCCGACGTGGACGCGATCCTCATCCGCAGCGCCACCCAGGTGGACGCCGAGGCGATCGCGGCGGCCCGCAGGCTCAAGGTCGTCGCCCGTGCGGGCGTGGGCCTGGACAACGTGGACGTGCCCGCCGCCACGCAGGCCGGTGTCATGGTGGTCAACGCCCCGACCTCGAACATCGGCTCCGCCGCCGAGCTCGCGATCGCCCTGCTGCTGGCCAGCGCGCGGCACATCGCCCCGGCGAACGCCGCGCTCAAGGCCGGCCAGTGGAAGCGCTCGAAGTACACCGGCGTCGAGCTGGCCGACAAGGTGGTCGGCGTCGTCGGCCTGGGCCGCATCGGCCTGCTCGTGGCGCAGCGCCTGAGCGCCTTCGGGGTCAAGCTGGTCGCCTACGACCCGTATGTGCAGCCCGCCCGGGCCGCGCAGATGGGCATCCGGATGGTGAGCCTCGACGAGCTGCTCGCCACGTCGGACTTCATCACCGTGCACCTGCCCAAGACGCCCGAGACCATCGGCCTGATCGGCGACGAGGCGCTGCACAAGGTCAAGCCGAGCGTGCGCATCATCAACGCCGCGCGCGGCGGCATCGTCGACGAGGCGGCGCTCTACGAGGCGATCGTGGACGGCCGCGTCGCCGGTGCCGGCGTCGACGTCTGGGCCAAGGAGCCCTGCACCAGCTCGCCGCTGTTCGAGCTCGAGCAGGTCGTCGTCACACCGCACCTGGGCGCCTCCACGGACGAGGCGCAGGAGAAGGCCGGCATCGCCGTCGCTCGGTCGGTGCGCCTGGCGCTGGCCGGCGAGCTCGTCCCCGACGCGGTGAACGTCAAGGGGGGCGCGATCGCCGACGACGTGCGCCCGATGCTCCCGCTCACCGAGCGCCTCGGCCAGATCGCCGCCGCACTGGCGAAGGCGCCGGTCGCCGCCATCGAGACCGAGGTCCGCGGCGAGATCACGGAGAACGACGTGAAGGTCCTCGAGCTCTCCGCGCTCAAGGGCGTCTTCACGCCGCTGTCCGAGGAGCAGGTGTCCTACGTCAACGCCCCGATCATCGCCAAGGAGCGCGGCATCGAGGCGGCGCTGGTGACCGATGCCGACGCCGGCGACCACCGAAACCTGGTGCGCGTGCGGCTGGCCCTGTCCGACGGCACGTCGGTCAGCGTGGGCGGCACGCTGTCCGGCCCGCGCGGCGACATCGCCAAGTTGGTCGAGGTCGACGACCTCGACCTCGAGGTGCCGCTCTCGGAGCACCTCATCGTCATGCGCTACGCGGACCGGCCCGGTGTGGTCGGGGCCGTGGGCGGGGCGCTCGGCGACGCCGGGGTGAACATCGGCGGCATGCAGGTCTCCCGCGATGCTGTCGGCGGCCAGGCCGTCATGGTGCTCACGGTGGATGCCACGGCTGGCACCGAGGTGCTGGAGCGGATCTCCGAGGAGATCGCCGCCGACCAGGTGGTCGGGGTCGACCTCGTCTGAGGGTCGCCCCAGCCGGGGGAACGGGCCTCAGCCCTCGACGATGTCGCCGAGCACTGGGTCCACCTCGATGCCGAGGGACTCCAGGTAGCGCTCGGCGGCGTCCAGCTGCTCGGGCTCGCCCGTGAGCTCGAGCACCATCCAGCCGAAGTGGTCCTCGATCGACGCGCGCCGGATCGACGTGACGACGCCGAAGTCGACCCCCAGGTGGTAGACGACGGGCTCGCGCACCTGCGTCTGCGGGAACGTGAGCCGGACCGGACGGTGCACCTGCGCCATGGCCGCGATCGTAGTCGCGTCGGCCCCCCTCGTGCGGGGGTGGCGATCAGCCGACGGTGTCGCGCTGCGCCCGGTTCACCGCGGAGATGATCGCCTTGAGCGAGGCCGTGACGATCGACGAGTCGATCCCGACGCCCCACAGCACCCGGCCACCGATGGCGCACTCGACGAATGCCGCGGCCTTCGCGTCCCCACCGGCCGACATGGCGTGCTCGGAGTAGTCGAGCACCCGCACGTCGATGTGATGGGCGGCCATCGCGTCGCAGAACGCCGCGATGGGGCCGTTGCCGTGGCCGACCGCCTCGAACTCGCGGGCGTGGTGGGCGTTGTCGCGCACGACGGTGCGCACCATCGTCTCGCCGTCCACGTCGGACTCGACCATCACGTGGCGCAGCTTCAGCCGTCCCCACGGCATCTCCGGGACGGGCAGGTACTCGTCGGCGAAGATCTCGAACATCTGCGCCGGGGCGACCTCGCCACCCTCGGTGTCGGTCATCCGCTGGATCACCTGGGAGAACTCGATCTGCAGCCGGCGCGGCAGCTCGAGGCCGTGCTCGGTGCGCATGATGTAGGCCACGCCGCCCTTGCCGGACTGGCTGTTGACCCGGATCACGGCCTCGTAGGTGCGGCCGATGTCCTTGGGGTCGATGGGCAGGTAGGGCACCTCCCAGCGGAAGGCGTCGACCGGGACCCCGGCCATGCCCGCATCGGTGGCCATCGCCTTGAAGCCCTTGTTGATCGCGTCCTGGTGCGAGCCGGAGAACGCCGTGAAGACCAGGTCGCCGCCGTAGGGGTGGCGCTCGGGGACCTTGAGCTGGTTGCAGTACTCGACCGTGCGGCGGATCTCGTCGATGTCGCGGAAGTCGATCTGCGGGTCGATGCCCTGGCTGAACAGGTTCATCCCCAGCGTGACCAGGCACACGTTGCCGGTGCGCTCGCCGTTGCCGAACAGGCAGCCCTCGATGCGGTCCGCACCGGCCATGTACCCCAGCTCGGCAGCGGCCACGGCCGTGCCGCGGTCGTTGTGCGGGTGCAGGCTCAGCACGATCGCGTCGCGGTAGCGCAGGTTGCGGTGCATCCACTCGATGGAGTCGGCGTAGACGTTGGGCGTGGCCATCTCGACCGTGGCCGGCAGGTTGATGATCACCTTGCGCTCCGGCGTGGGCTGCCACACGTCGTTCACCGCGTTGCACACCTCGACGGCGAACTCCAGCTCCGTGCCCGTGTAGGACTCAGGGGAGTACTCGTAGAACACGTCGGTCTCGGGGGCGACCTGCTCGGCGTACTTCAGGCACAGCTGCGCGCCGTGCACGGCGATGTCCTTGATGCCCTCGCGGTCCAGGCCGAACACCACGCGGCGCTGCAGCGTCGAGGTGGAGTTGTACAGGTGCACGATCGCCCGCTTGGCCCCGACGATCGACTCGAACGTGCGCTCGATGAGGTGCTCGCGCGACTGGGTCAGGACCTGGATGACGACGTCATCGGGGATCAGGTCCTCCTCGATGAGCTGGCGCACGAAGTCGAAGTCGGTCTGGCTCGCCGACGGGAAGCCGACCTCGATCTCCTTGTAGCCCATCCGCACCAGCAGCTCGAACATGCGCTTCTTGCGATCGGGCGTCATCGGGTCGATGAGGGCCTGGTTGCCGTCGCGCAGGTCCACCGCGCACCAGCGCGGCGCCTGCGTGATGACCGTGGCGGGCCAGGTGCGGTCCGGCAGGTCGATGGGGGTGAAGGGGCGGTAGCGCTGCCAGGCCATCGGCGAGGGCTGCTGGGCGGTGCGCTGGGCGTGGGGGACGCTGTGCATGGTCGGGCTCCTGGGAAGGATCGGGGGGCGGGACCCTGGGGGTCACCGACCGGCGCGCGCGATCACCCGCGGCAGGGGAGCCGGTCCGTCGTTCAGGCCCCGCCGCGGCGACCAAGGAGCAGGCGCACGCTGGACATCGGGCCGAGGGTACCGCATCGGTGCGGACCCGCGCACGAGCCCACGCGGCCGGCGCACGAGCGGGCCCGAGGCGGCCCACGGGCGCCGGCGTCCTCGTGTGCGCGGCGTCGGAGGGGGTAGCGGGGGCGAGCGGGCCGCGCGGCGCGACCCGCAGGAGGTGGACCACCATGACCGGAACCGACCCCCGACGGGCCAGCCGACAGCCCCCGCCCGGCCGCGTCGACCAGGGGCGGGTGCGCCTCATCCAGGCCCTGGCGCTCGCGACCGGCGCGCTCTACGCCGTGCTCGGGCTCGCCGGGCTCATCGTCGTGGGCCTGGACCGCTTCGTGGAGCAGACCGGCGAGACCGTCCTGTGGTTCGAGGTCAACGGCCTGCAGAGCATGCTGCACCTGCTGCTCGGCGGGCTGGGCCTGGTGCTGGGATGGACGCTGGGCGGGGCGCGTGCCTTCGGCTGGACCCTGGCCATCAGCGCGGGGTCGCTGTTCGCCTACGGGCTGCTCGCGGCCGGCGAGCCGGAGATCGACGTCCTGAGCCTGAACGGGGCCGACAACGTCCTGTTCCTGGCCAGCGCGGTGCTCGGCCTGGTGATCGCCCTGCTGCCGGCCCGTCGCGGCCGGCCCGAGGGCAGCGCGCTCGGTGACGAGCAGACCGCGGGCAAGTACATGGCCCGCTGACCCCGGGTTCCGGATGGGCCCGACGCCGGCTCAGCGCAGCGCGAGCCGCGCCTCGGTCTCACCGGCCACGACCCGCCCGGTGGGCACGAAGCCGTGCGCGAGGTAGAAGGGGCGTGGTGAGCCACGACCCTCCTCCCAGGAGACCAGCAGCCCCGCGGCCCCCCAAGCCCGGCACTGCTCCTCGATCAGGCCCAGGGCCGCGGACCCGATCCCACGCCGCTGGTGCAGCCGATCGACCAGGAGGCGCCACAGGAACGGCTCGGGATGGGCCTGCGTCGGGCTGGCGAGCATCACGAACCCGACCAGCACCCCGTCACCTTCCAGTGCGCGCAGCCACGGCTCGACCGGTGCCCCGTCGACCACGTCGGGGACCAGGGCATCGGCCATCGAGACGAGCACCGGCGCGACGAGGGCTTGCTGGCTGTGGTGGGTCGCCAGGCGCGCGACGTCGTGTCGGTTCTCGGGGGTGATCGGCACCAGGCGGAGGTCCTGCGGGGTGCTGCGCGGCCGGTCCCGCCAGGCGGCCCAGTCGTCCCGGGTCATCCCGTAGATCCAGTCGTCGGAGTTGTCCTGCCCGAGCCAGAAGGACAGCCGCGTGTGGCCCTCGAAGCGGAACCCGGTGCGCTCCAGGACCTGGGCGGAGGCACGGTTGTCCGGGTGCAGGCGGCCCTCCAGGCGGGTGACCGGCAGGGACTCCATGAGCCACGCGACCAGCGCCTCGAGGGCCTCCACGGCATAGCCGTGCCCCCAGGCCCGCCTGGCCAGGGCGTAGCCCACCTCGACGGTGCGCAGCTCGTTCGTGGCGTGCATGACGAGGTCGCCGAGCACCTCGCCGGTCGCCCGCAGGGTGACGGTGACCATCCACCAGCGTCCGTCGGCCGGGCCGGGCATCGCGGCCGCGTCGGTGATGATCCGCTCGGCCCGCTCGTAGGCGTACGGCAGCTCCCACGCCTGCAGGGCGGCCACCTCTGGGTCGTTGCGCCGCTGGAACAGCGCCTCGACGTCGTCGGGCTGGACGGCCCGCAGCAGCAGGCGCTCGGTCAGCAGCGGCTCGAACACCCGGATGACCCTAGCGGCTGCCGTCCCAGCCGGCCTCGTCCGTGACCACCCCCCACTGTCCCGCAGCCCCGGCGGACGGCAGCACGTGCCGGCCCGCCCACCACCGCCCTCTACGCTGTCCCCCCGTGACGCAACTGCGACTTGCCGTGATCCCCGGCGACGGGATCGGGACCGAGGTGGTGGCCGAGGGCCTCAAGGTGCTGCGGGCCGTGGCCCCCGCCGCGGGCCTGTCGGTGGCCACCACCGAGTACGACCTGGGCGCCCGGCGGTACCACGCGACGGGGGAGACCCTGCCCGCGTCCGTGCTGGACGAGCTGCGCGGCCACGACGCGATCCTGCTCGGCGCGATCGGCGACCCCAGCGTGCCGCCCGGCGTGCTGGAGCGCGGCGTGCTGCTGCCGCTGCGCTTCGAGCTGGACCACCACGTGAACCTGCGCCCGGTGAAGCTGCCGCTGGCCGGCAAGGGCCCCGCCGACATCGACATGGTGGTCTGCCGGGAGGGCACCGAGGGCCCGTACGTGGGCTCGGGTGGCGTCCTGCGGCGCGGCACGCGCCACGAGGTCGCCACCGAGGAGAGCCTGAACACCCGCCACGGCGTCGAGCGCATCGTCCGCGACGCGTTCAGCCGCGCCGCGGCCCGGCCTCGCCGGAAGGTCACGCTCGTGCACAAGACGAACGTGCTGGTGCACGCCGGCGACCTGTGGCAGCGCACCTTCACCGAGGTCGCCGCCGAGTTCCCCGACGTGACCACCGACTACTGCCACGTCGACGCCGCGGCGATGTTCTTCCTCACCCAGCCGGAGCGCTTCGACGTGATCGTGACCGACAACCTCTTCGGCGACATCCTCACGGACATCGGCGCCGCGATCGCCGGCGGGATCGGCCTGGCGGCCTCGGGCAACATCGACCCCAGCCGCACGAACCCCAGCATGTTCGAGCCCGTGCACGGCTCGGCCCCGGACATCGCGGGCCAGGGCAAGGCCGACCCGAGCGCCACCGTGCTCAGCGTCGCGATGCTGCTGGCCCACCTCGGCCACGACGCCGCGGCCGCCCGGGTCGAGCAGGCGGTGGCCGCCGACCTCGCCGGCCGTGGTGCCGCGCAGCGCACCACCGCCGCGATCGGCGACGCGCTGGCGGCGGCAGCCGCCGGCTGACCTTCCGCAGGACGAGACCGCCGTCCCACGACGCGGACCCTCTCGCGCCGCCCGCCGGCCATCGGGGATACTGCCGCGCATGTCCGCCGACGCCACGAGCTGGTACACGACCGCCGCCGAGATGGCGCGCGCCGGGATCGACCTCTACCCGGTCACCGACCGCGCTGCGGCGAAGGTGGCCGACCGGACCAGCGGCACCACCCGGGCCGCTGCCGAGCGTGCGGCGATCCTGGCCGACCCGGGGTTCGGCCGGCACTTCACCGATCACATGGTTCGCGCGGACTGGACCGCCGGTGCCGGCTGGGCCGAGCCCGAGCTGGTGGACTACGCCCCGCTGACGCTGGACCCGGCGGCGATCTTCATCCACTACGGCCAGTCGATCTTCGAGGGCCTCAAGGCCTACCGGCACGGTGACGGGGCGCTGATGTCGTTCCGACCCGAGGCCAACGCCCGCCGGTTCGCCCGCAGCGCGCGGCGCATGGGCATGGCCGAGCTGCCCGAGGACGTCTTCCTCGGCGCGGTCGAGGCGCTCGTCCGCGCGGACGCGGCCTGGATCGCCGACGACCCGGAGAAGTCGCTGTACCTGCGGCCCTTCCAGTTCGCCACCGAGGTCGGCCTGGGCGTCCGTCCCGCGAACGCCTACACGTTCCTGCTCATCGGCTCACCGGCCGGGGCGTACTTCCCGCGCGGGGTGCAGCCGGTGAGCGTCTGGCTGTCCACCGAGTTCACCCGGGCGGCGCCCGGGGGCACCGGGGAGGCCAAGTGCTCCGGCAACTACGCCGCCTCGCTCATCGCCCAGGCCCACGCCGCCGAGCAGGGCTGCGACCAGGTCGTCTGGCTCGACGCCGTCGAGCGGCGGTGGGTCGAGGAGATGGGCGGGATGAACCTGGTCTTCGTCCACGGCTCGGGCGACCGGGCCCGCCTCGTGACCCCCGAGCTCACGGGCACGCTGCTGCCGGGGATCACCCGGGACTCGCTGCTCAAGCTGGCCCGGCACTTGGGGATCCCCGCCGAGGAGGGCCGCATCTCGATCGAGCAGTGGCAGGCGGGCAACGCCT
The DNA here is from genome assembly GCA_025456015.1 of Candidatus Nanopelagicales bacterium. GTDB lineage: Bacteria > Actinomycetota > Actinomycetes > S36-B12 > CAIYMF01 > Prado023. Next base: position 23,077 of record JALOLK010000047.1, on the reverse strand, counting down.
CGGGCGAGATCTCGGAGGTCTTCGCCTGCGGCACCGCCGCGGTCGTGACGCCGGTCGGGTCAGTGAAGTCGGCCACCGCCTCCTGGACCGTCGGCGACGGCCAGCCCGGCCCGATCACGATGCGGCTGCGCCACGCCCTGCTGGAGCTGCAGACCGGCCGCGCCGAGGACCCGTTCGGCTGGGTGCACCGGATCGCCTGACCCGCGGGTCTCCCCACCGCACCGCCCCGAACCACTGCACCCGCCCCGCCCCGCGCCCGCCCCGCCCCGGGGCCCACCCCGTTCCACCCCTTCCCACGATGATCCATGCACGTTGTCGTGCCTCTTGGGACCACAACCCGAATGGATCAGGGGGAGGTCGAGGGGGAGGGGGCCGGACCTGGGGGCGGGAGGGACCGGACCCGCGGGTGGCCCGACGGGGCCGGACGTGACGAGGCCGGCTCCGCGTGGCAGACTGCGGCTCGTGACCGCACCGGCGATCATCATTGGCAAGCGCGCTGCCGCCTGAACCAGGCCAGCGCGCTGACCCCCTCCGCCCTCGGGCGAGGGGGTTTCTTGTTGGAGGAACGGCACCGGATGGACCACGACCGCGACGCATTCCACGTGTTCGACACCACGCTGCGCGACGGCGCCCAGCGCGAGGGCATCTCGTACTCGGTGAGCGACAAGCTGGCCGTGGCGCGGCTGCTCGATGAGCTGGGGGTCGGCTTCATCGAGGGCGGCTGGCCCGGCGCGATGCCCAAGGACACCGAGTTCTTCGCCCGCGCCGCGGCCGGGGAGCTCGAGCTGCGCCACGCCCAGCTCGTGGCGTTCGGCGCGACCCGCAAGCCCGGGATCGCGGTGGCGGACGACCCCCAGGTGCGGGCCCTGCTCGACTCGCAGGCGCCGGTCGTGTGCCTGGTCGCGAAGTCCGACGTGCGCCACGTCGCCGAGGCCCTGCGGACCACCAACGAGGAGAACCTGGCGATGGTCCGCGACACCGTGGACTTCCTGGTGCGCGCCGGACGGCGGGTCTTCGTCGACTGCGAGCACTTCTTCGACGGCTACCGGCATGACCCGGACTACGGGGTCACGCTGCTGCAGACGGCGTTCGAGGCCGGCGCCAGCGTGGGGGTGCTGTGCGACACGAACGGCGGCATGCTGCCGATGGGCATGCACCGGGTCGTCACCGACGTGCTGGCGCGCTCCGGGGTGCGCCTGGGCATCCACTGCCAGGACGACACGTCCTGCGCGGTCGCCAACACCCTCGCAGCGGTGGAGGCCGGCGTCACGCACGTGCAGTGCACGGCCAACGGCTACGGCGAGCGCACGGGCAACGCGGACCTGTTCTCGGTGGTCGCCTCCCTGGAGCTCAAGCTGGGCATCCGGGCGCTGCCCGAGGGCAACCTGCGCGAGGCCAAGCGGATCAGCCACGCCCTGGCCGACATCGCCAACCTGCCCCCGGACACGCACCAGGCCTACGTCGGGGTCTCCAGCTTCGCCCACAAGGCCGGCCTGCACGCCTCGGCGCTGAAGGTCAACGAGGCGCTCTACAGCCACATCGACCCGCGCCTGGTCGGCAACGACACCCGGATCCTCGTCACGGAGATGGCCGGGCGGGCCACGGTCGAGCTCAAGGGCCGCGAGCTCGGCGTGGACATCGCGGGCAACCCGGCGGCACTGGCCCGGGTGGTCGAGTCGGTGAAGGCGCGTGAGGCTGCGGGCTGGACCTACGAGGCCGCCGACGCCTCCTTCGAGCTGCTCATGCGCGACGAGCTGCCCGGCGAGCGCCGGCGCTACTTCGAGGTGGAGTCCTGGCGCACGATCGTGTCCCCCCAGGTGAACGGCGACGGGCACGGCTCCGAGGCCATCGTGAAGGTGCACGCCGGCGGCCAGCGGATCGTGACCGTGGGGGAGGGCAACGGTCCCGTGAACGCCCTGGACACCGCGCTGCGCGGGGCGCTGAGCCAGATCTACCCCGAGGTCGCCGAGCTGCAGCTGGTCGACTACAAGGTGCGCATCGTGCCGGGCGCCACCGGCACCGACGCCGTCACCCGGGTGCTCATCGAGACCAACGACGCGGATGGCTCGTGGTCCACGGTCGGCGTGCACGAGAACGTGATCGTGGCCTCGTGGCTGGCGATCGTCGACGCGATCGACTACGGCCTGCTGCGGGCCGGGGTCGCCCCTCCGGAGTCGCCCTCCGCCGCGACGAGCGCCGCGCCCGTGGGGGTCGGCGCATGAGGATCGCCCGCTACGCCTGGGAGGGCGGCGCCCGGTACGGCGTCGTGGAGGGCACCGAGGTGCTCGAGCTGCCGGGCCATCCGTTCCTGGCCCCCGGCGAGCCGCTGGTGACCACCGGCGAGATCCGCGACCTCGACACGCTGCGGCTGCTCACGCCGGTGGTGCCGGGCAAGGTCATCGGCATCGGGAAGAACTACGCCGACCACGCCGCCGAGATGGGCGGGGCGGCCCCGGAGCGGCCCCTGGTGTTCCTCAAGCCGCCGACCGCGGTGATCGGCCCGGACGACCCGATCGTGCTGCCACCGGAGTCCACCGAGGTGCACCACGAGGCCGAGCTCGCCGTGGTCATCGGCCGGGTCTGCCGGCGGGTGCCCGAGGAGCAGGCGCTCGACGTGGTGCTGGGGTACACCTGCGCCAACGACGTGACCGCCCGGGACCTGCAGCGCGCCGACGGCCAGTGGGCGCGGGCGAAGGGCTTCGACACGTTCTGCCCGCTCGGGCCCTGGATCGAGACCGAGCTGGACCCGGCCGACGTCGAGGTGGAGTGCGAGCTCAACGGCGTGAGCGTGCAGCGGGCCTCGACGGCGACGCTGATCCACGCGGTCCCCGCGCTCATCGCGTACGTCTCGGCGGCGATGACCCTGCTGCCCGGCGACGTGATCCTGACCGGCACCCCGGCCGGCGTCGGGCCGCTGGTGTCCGGCGACGAGGTCGCCGTGACGGTCGCCGGGATCGGCACGCTGGTCAACCCGGTCGTGTAGCCCCGGGCGGTCCGAGCGGATCGGCGGTGCCGGTGGCGCCGGTAGGATCGGCGCCCGTGCCTGACTTCGATGTCCTCGCCCCTGTCGAGCTGCCCGCACGTGGGAGCAACCCGGCGGTCCGGGTGCGGTTCTGCCCCTCGCCGACCGGCAACCCGCACGTCGGGATGGTGCGCACGGCGCTGTTCAACTGGGCGTACGCACGGCACACCGGCGGCACCTTCGTGTTCCGCATCGAGGACACCGACTCCGCGCGCGACACCGAGGAGTCCTACGAGCAGCTGCTCGCCGCGCTGCGCTGGCTGGGCCTGGACTGGGACGAGGGCCCGGGGCTCGGCGGGCCGTACGGGCCCTACCGGCAGTCCCAGCGCCTCGACCGGTACGCGCAGGTCGCGGCCGACCTGCTGGCCGCCGGCCGCGCCTACGAGTGCTTCTGCGCGCCCGAGGAGCTCGAGGAGCGCCGCGAGGAGGCCCGCCGCGCCGGGCGCACGCCGGGCTACGACGGGCACTGCCGCGAGCTGTCGGACGCGCAACGGGCGACCTATCGCGAGGAGGGCCGGCGACCCGCCATCCGGTTCCGGATGCCCGGCACCGAGATCGGCTGGGACGACCTCGTCCGCGGCCCGGTGAGCTTCGGCCACGAGCACGTGCCGGACTACGTGCTCGTCCGCGCGAACGGCGAGCCGCTCTACACCTTGGTGAACCCGGTGGACGACGCGCTCATGCGGATCACCCACGTGCTGCGCGGCGAGGACCTGCTCTCGAGCACGCCCCGCCAGATCGCCCTGTACGACGCCCTGGCGCAGGTCGGCGTCTCCGACGGCACCACGCCCCGGTTCGGCCACCTGCCCTACGTGATGGGCGAGGGCAACAAGAAGCTGTCCAAGCGCGACCCGCAGTCCAGCCTGAACCTCTACCGCGAGGAGGGCTTCCTCCCCGAGGGCCTGCTGAACTACCTCGCGCTGCTCGGATGGTCGATGGGCGAGGACCGGGAGTTCTTCAGCAAGGAGCAGATGGCTGCCGCGTTCTCGCTCGAGCGGGTCAGTGCCAACCCGGCCCGCTTCGACCTCAAGAAATGCACCGCCATCAACGCGGACTGGATCCGCGCCCTGCCCGCCGACGAGCTGGCCGGTCGCGTGCAGTCGGTGCTGGTCGGCCGTGGCGTGCTCGCCGACCCGGTGGGCCCCGACGACGCGGCCACCCTGCGCGCCGCCGTGCCGCTGGTCCAGGAGCGCATGGAGACGCTCGGCCAGGCCGCGGGCATGCTCGGCTTCCTGTTCGTCGACGACGCCCGCTTCAGCCCCGATCCGCAGGATGCCGAGCGGCTGCTCGGCCCCGAGGCCGCCCCGGCGCTGGGCGCGGCACGCGAGGCGCTCGCGGGCCTGGGGGCGTGGCAGGCGGCAGCGATCGAGGAGGGCCTGCGGGCCGCGCTCGTCGAGGGCCTGGGCCTGAAGCCGAAGCTGGCCTTCGGCCCCGTCCGGGTGGCCGTGACCGGCCGGCGGGTCTCGCCGCCGCTGTTCGAGTCGCTGGAGCTGCTCGGCCGGGAGCGCACGCTGGCCCGCCTGGCCGCCGCCCTGCGCTGACCGCACCACCTCCATCGCGTCGATCCACGTCCTGGCCCGCGCCGCGCGACCGAACCTGGATCGAACGGGGTCAGCCGCGCCCGAACCTGGAGCAACGCGTGATCGCCGGCCACGGCCGCCGCTAGGTTTGGCCCCGTGGGCACGGCCATGCTCTTCATGCGCGACCTCGACGACCGCCGGGTGCCGCTGAGCGCGGGCATGATCGCTCGCTGGGTCATGAAGGCGGGGATGGACTCCGACCAGGCCGACGCCTGTGCCGCACGGGTGGTGCGGGTGCTCGAGGACGCGCATGCCGGGCAGGTGGCGGCAGCCGCCCCGGATGGCCCGGCGCCGACGGTCCGTCGCGACGAGGTGTTCGCGCGGATCACCGACGTGCTGCTCGCCGATGGGCTGGCCGACGTCGAGCGGCGTGTGCGGATCCGCCGCTGGGTGCGCACGAGCAACCAGCCGCTGGTCGTCGCGCTCGGCGGGTCCTCCGGTGTCGGCAAGTCCACCGTGAGCCTCGAGGCCGCCGACCGGCTCGGGATCTCGGTGGTCATCAGCACCGACCAGGTGCGCGCCGTGGTGCGCAGCGTGGTGCATCCCGACCTGTTCCCGGCGCTGAGCCAGAGCTCGTTCAGCGCGGCGAAGATGCTGCGCAGCAACCTGAGCGGCAACCGGCTGCTCTTCGCCTTCGAGGAGCAGGCCCGGATCGTCCAGCACGGCACGCTGGCGCTGGCCAGGCGATCGGTGAAGGAGGGCCAGCAGGTCATGGTGAACGGGGTGCACGTGGTGCCCGGCCTGCTCGAGGTCGAGCCCGGGTTCCCGCTGTTCACCTACGTGCTCACCGTCGGCAGCGCGGAGGAGCATCGCGGCCGGTTCATCCAGCGCTTCCTCGGCGGCGACCGCAAGCCCACCGAGTACCTGCAGCGCCTCGAGGCCATCCGCGAGCTGGACGCCTACATCGTGGAGCAGTCGCAGCGCCACGGCGTGCAGGTGATCCTCAGCACCACCTTCGAGGACACCGTCCTGGCGGTCATGGATGCGGTCGGCCGCGACCTCGAGGCACGCTTCGACACGCATCCGGTCCTGCGGGCCTGAGCACGCCATCAGCGGTTTTGGGATGTGGCCGAGGGGTCCGGTAGAGTGCTCCCTGCCCTTGGGGTATGGGGTAATTGGCAGCCCGGCTGATTCTGGTTCAGCTAGTCTAGGTTCGAGTCCTGGTACCCCAGCAGGTGTGTGGGGGCCCGCCCGATCACGGCCCCGTTGTGTAGCGGCCTAGCACGCCGCCCTCTCAAGGCGGTAGCGCGGGTTCGAATCCCGTCGGGGCTACGCACCCGTGAGGGGCTCCTCCACCCGGAGGAGCCCCTCACGCATGTCAGGCGGTCAGGAGCGCGTGAACCAGGCGTCCGCGCGGCCGTTCCACAGCAGGAGCACCACGAGCAGGGCGAGTGCGCCCACGAGGACCGCCGCCAGCAGCCAGGCCAGGCCGTTGGCGTTGACCGCGGCCCAGAAGGCGGCGACCATCCGGACCACCATCAGCGCGGTGACCAGCAGCCGCGACCATCCGGCGCCGCGGAACAGCCCGATCCCGACCAGCGCCGTGAGCACGCCGAAGACCAGCTCCACCCAGCCGTAGGTGGTCGCGCTGATGCCCGGGAGGTCCTCGGCCAGCACGCTGTCCTGGCCGGCGATCATGAGGAACCCGCGCACCATCGACAGGAAGGCGACGATCATCGTGATCGACGCCACGAAGGTGACGCCGGCCGGCCGGTTCGTCGTGGTCCAGGGACTGCTCATGGGGTGCCCTCCCGTCGCCGTGCTGCTGCCTGGGGCGAGCATGGCACACGGTGGACCGCGTCCCGGGTCCGTGCGGGCGGTGTCATCCCCGCGAGTGCAGCGGGGCCACGCCCTCAGTCCCGGCGCAGCGCCTCGGTGAGCCGGCCCGCGGCGTGCAGCACGGCCTGGCTGTGCAGGCGCCCGGGCACCCGGCCCATCCGGTCCAGCGGCCCGGAGACGCTCACGGCCGCGATCACCTTGTTCGACGGGCCGCGCACCGGGGCGCTCACCGACGCGACGCCCTGCTCCCGCTCGGCCACGCTCTGCGCCCAGCCGCGTCGGCGGACCGCTGCCAGCGTCGCGGCGGTGAAGGTGGCATCCCGCACCCCGGCGTGGATGCGGTCGGGGTCCTCCCAGGCGAGCAGCACCTGGGCCGCCGAGCCCGCGTGCATCGTGAGCACCGCTCCGACGGGCACCGTGTCGCGCAGGCCGCTCAGGCGCTCGGCGGCCGCGACGCAGATGCGGCCCTCGCCCTGCCGGCGGTAGAGCTGGGCGCTCTCGCCGCTCTGCTCGCGCAGCTGGGCCAGCACCGGGCCGGCCGCCGCGACGAGCCGGTCCTCGCCGGCTGCGGCCGCGAGCTCGGGCAGCCTGGGGCCGAGGATGAAGCGCCCGGAGACATCACGCGCCACGAGGCGGTGGTGCTCCAGTGCCGTCGCGAGGCGGTGCGCGGTCGGCCGGGCCAGCCCGGTCGCAGCGACCAGGCCGGCCAGGGTCAGGGGGCCACCCTCGAGGGCGTCGAGGAGCATGGAGGCCTTGTCGAGCACGCCCACGCCGCTGCTGTATGCTGGGTCCACAACGTGATACTGACGTCTCACATGATGAAACGTCAAGCACAGCAGGTGGGATCCCGCCGATCGGGCGGGACACCAGCGGGGACAACCGGCGCGGATCGCGGCGGCAGGGCGAGGAGGGACCGGACATGGGCAAGACGCTGGCCGAGAAGGTCTGGGACGCGCACGTCGTGCGCAGCGCCCCGGGGGAGCCCGACCTGCTCTACATCGACCTGCACCTGGTGCACGAGGTGACCAGCCCGCAGGCCTTCGACGGCCTGCGGACCGCCGGCCGTCCGGTGCGCCGGCCCGACCTCACCCTGGCCACCGAGGACCACAACGTCCCCACCATCGACATCGACAAGCCCATCGCGGATCCGGTCTCCCGGGCGCAGGTGGAGGCGCTGCGTCGCAACGCCGCCGAGTTCGGCGTCCCGATCCACTCGCTGGGCAGTGCCGAGCAGGGGATCGTGCACGTCGTGGGCCCGCAGCTGGGCCTGACCCAGCCGGGCATGACGATCGTCTGCGGCGACTCGCACACCTCGACCCACGGGGCCTTCGGCGCCCTGGCGTTCGGCATCGGCACCTCCGAGGTGGAGCACGTCCTGGCCACCCAGACCCTGCCGCTCAAGCCGTTCAGGACCATGGCGATCACGGTCGACGGCCAGCTGCCCCCGGGCGTCACGGCCAAGGACCTCATCCTCACCGTGATCGCGCGCATCGGGACCGGCGGGGGCCAGGGGTACGTGCTGGAGTACCGCGGGGAGGCCATCCGGGCGCTGAGCATGGAAGCCCGGATGACCATCTGCAACATGTCGATCGAGGCCGGCGCGCGGGCCGGCATGATCGCCCCGGACGAGACGACGTTCGCCTACATCGAGGGCCGCCCGAAGGCGCCCAGCGGGCAGGACTGGGCCGACGCCGTCGCGTACTGGCGCACGCTGGTCACCGACGACGACGCGGTGTTCGACGCCGAGGTGGTCATCGACGCCAGCGAGCTCACCCCCTTCGTCACGTGGGGCACGAATCCCGGCCAGGGCGTGCCGCTGGCCGGCCGGGTCCCCGCGCCGGAGGACTTCACCGACCCTGTGGACCAGGAGGCTGCTCGCAAGGCGCTGGCCTACATGGGCCTGACGCCGGGCACGCCGATGCGCGAGGTGGCCGTCGACACGGTCTTCCTCGGCTCGTGCACGAACGGGCGCATCGAGGACCTGCGCGCTGCCGCCGACATCCTGCGCGGCCGCCGGGTGGCCGACGGGGTGCGGATGCTCGTGGTCCCGGGCTCGGTGCGGGTGCGCCTGGCCGCGATGGCCGAGGGCCTGGACCGCGTGTTCGTCGAGGCCGGCGCGCAGTGGCGCGAGGCCGGCTGCTCCATGTGCCTGGGCATGAACCCCGACACCCTGGCACCCCAGGAGCGCAGCGCGTCGACCTCGAACCGCAACTTCGAGGGTCGGCAGGGCCCGGGCGGTCGCACGCACCTGGTCTCCCCGCAGGTCGCCGCGGCGACCGCCGTGCGCGGCCGGCTCAGCTCGCCGGCCGACCTCGACGCGGCCTGACCGCGCCCGCCCCGGACTCCCGAGAGGACCCCAGATGGAGCCGTTCACCGTCCACACCGGCACCGCCGTCCCGCTGCGCGCCAGCAACGTCGACACCGACCAGATCATCCCCGCGAAGTACCTCAAGCGGATCAGCCGGCACGGCTACGAGGACGCCCTCTTCGCGGCGTGGCGCACCGACCCGGCCTTCGTGCTGAACGACCCCGCCCGCGCCGGGGCGACCGTCCTCGTCGCAGGACCCGACTTCGGGACCGGCTCCTCCCGCGAGCACGCGGTGTGGGCGCTGCAGGACTACGGGTTCCGTGTCGTCATCTCCTCGCGTTTCGCCGACATCTTCCGCGGCAACTCCGGCAAGGGCGGCCTGCTCACCGCCCTGGTCGAGCAGGACGTCGTCGAGGCGCTGTGGGCCGCGACCGAGGCCGACCCCACGCTGCCGGTCACGGTGGACCTCACCGCGCGCACCGTCGCGTTCGGTGCCACGACCGCGTCGTTCGAGATCGACGACTACGTGCGCTGGCGCCTGCTCGAGGGCCTCGACGACATCGGCATCACCCTGCAAAGCGCTGGACTCATCGCCGCTTTCGAGTCCCGCCGGCCGGCTTTCGCGCCACGCACCGCGTAGCCTGAGCGGCGTGCGCGTCGGCCAGAGCCGCGCGAACGCCCTGATGCCCACCGGCACCGGCGATGCCGGTGCGCTCATAGGAAGGCAGCGCATGAACAAGGCTGAGCTCATCGATGTCGTGGCCTCGCGCATCGACACCAGCAAGAAGGACGCCGCGGAGGCCGTGCAGGCCGTCGTGGACGCGATCACCGAGGCCGTGGCCAAGGGCCAGAAGGTCTCCATCAGCGGCTTCGGTGTCTTCGAGCAGGTCTCCCGGCCTGCCCGCACGTACCGCAAGCCCTCGACCGGCGAGGCGATCAAGAAGGCCGAGACGCTGGTGCCGAAGTTCCGCCCGGGTGGGGACTTCCGGGCCTTCGTCGCCGGTGAGAAGAGCATCGCCGCCCAGGCGGTCAAGGCCGTGCGCGACGCCGGCGACGCCGCCGAGGAGGCCGTCCGCCGGGTGACCGGCCAGGCGCCGGTTCCCGCGAAGGCGGCCAAGAAGGCTGCACCGGCGAAGGCGCCGGCTGCCAAGGCTCCCGCCGCCAAGAAGGCCCCCGCCGCCAAGGCTCCTGCAGCGAAGAAGGCTCCCGCGGCCAAGGCCCCGGCTGCCAAGGCCCCTGCGGCGAAGAAGGCGCCGGCCAAGAAGGCGCCGGCGGCGAAGAAGGCCCCTGCGGCGAAGAAGGCGCCGGCCAAGAAGGCGCCGGCCGCCAAGGCCACCCCCGCCAGCGAGTAGGTCGTCGACCACAGGTGCCCGGCCGGTCCACCGGCCGGGCACCTGCCCATGTCCGGGTCCGTCGGTCCCGGACGCCGGCCCACGGTGGCTGCCAGCCCGACAGCCCCGGCCGGCCCGGTATACGGTGACGCAGCGCCGCCCGCGTCCGGGCGGGCTGGCAGCGGGCTGGTCAGGGAGGTGGGCGTGGCGCGCAGGACACGGGGCATGCGCCTCGGGCCGTCCTACCGGACCGCCGAGGCGATCCTGTGGCCCCCGATGATGGCCGCCACGCGGCGGGAGTGGCACGGCGGCGAGCACCTCGGCCAGCACGGTCAGGGCATCATCGTGGCGCCCAACCACATCTCGTGGTTCGACCCGATCGCGATCGCGCACTTCCTGCACGACCACGGCCGCCCACCCCGGTTCCTGGCCAAGCACGCGGTGTTCGAGGTGCCGGTCGTGGGCGGGCTCATCCGCGGCTGCGAGCAGATCCCGGTCACCCGGGACGCCGACCCCTCGAAGGCCCTCGCCGCCGCCGAGCAGGCGCTGGCCGCCGGCGAGTGCGTCGTGGTCTACCCCGAGGGCACGATCACCCGCGACCCCGACCTCTGGCCGATGTCCGGGCGCACCGGCGCGATCCGTCTCGCGCTGGAGACCGGCGCGCCGCTGATCCCGGTGGCGCAGTGGGGCGCCCACGAGGTGATGCCGCCCTACAGCAAGGCGTTCAAGATCCTGCCGCCCAAGCGCATGCGGGTGACCGCGGGGCCGCCCGTGCCGCTCGACGACCTGCGCGGCCAGCCGATCACCCGCGAGCTGCTGGCCGAGGGGACCGACCGACTGATGGACGCCATCACCGGCCTGCTGGAGCAGATCCGGGGCGAGCATGCCCCGGAGCACCGACTGGACTGGGCCGCCGAGCGCACCCGCCTGGCAGCCGAGCGGAACGAGGAGGAGCGCTGATGGCACGAGTAGCGGTGATGGGGGCCGGCTCCTGGGGGACGGCCTTCGGCATGATCCTGTGCGACGCCGGCGGCGACGTGGTCCTGTGGGCCCGCGAGCCCGAGGTGCAGGAGTCGATCAACACCACGCACATGAACGAGCTGTTCCACCCCGGCGTGGCGCTGCCCGAGCAGATGCGCGCCACGGGTGACCCGCAGGAGGCCCTCGACGGGGCGTCGCTGGTGATCCTGGCGATCCCGGCGCAGACCCTGGCCTCGAACCTGCAGGCGTGGCGCGCGCTCATGGCCCCGGACGCGGTGGTGGTCTCGCTCATGAAGGGCATCGAGCTGGGCACGATGCGCCGGATGAGCCAGATCATCGCCGAGGACGGGGGCATCCCGGCCGAGCGGGTGGCCGTCGTGTCCGGGCCCAACCTGGCCCGTGAGATCGCCCAGCGCTCGCCGGCGGCGACCACCGTCGCCTGCCCCCTGGAGGAGTCGGCCAAGCGCCTGCAGGACGCCTGCACGACGGCGTACTTCCGCCCCTACTGGACCACCGACGTCGTCGGCGCTGAGATCGGCGGCTCGGTGAAGAACGTCATCGCGCTGGCCAACGGCATGGCCGTCGGGCTGGGCTACGGCGCCAACGCGCAGGCCTCGCTCATCACCCGTGGCCTGGCCGAGATGTCCCGGCTCGGGGTGGCCCTCGGGGCCAACCCGCTGACGTTCCTGGGCCTGGCCGGGATGGGTGACCTCATCGCCACCTGCTCCTCGCCGCTGTCGCGCAACCGGACGTTCGGCGAGAACCTGGGCAAGGGCTTGACCGTCGAGGAGACCGTGGCGGTCACGAAGCAGACCTGCGAGGGCGTGAAGTCCTGCCTGCCGATCCTCGAGCTGGGCCGGTCCCACGGGGTGGAGATGCCGATCACCGAGCAGGTCGTGCAGGTCGTGCACCACGGCGTGGCCCCGGCAGACATGGTCGGGGCGCTCATGGGGCGCACCACGAAGCCGGAGATGGGCGCCGTCTGACCTCGTTCCTTTCGCAGCAGCCGCGTTCGGCCGGAGGATTTTCGGACAATCCGTCCCCGTGCCATAGAATCGTTGCATGGAGTGGGCGTTCCTCGGCAGTGTGTTCATCACGCTGCTCGTCATCATCGACCCGCCCGGCATCATCCCGATCTTCCTCGGGCTGACGGCCGGGCGGGCCCGCGCCGAGGTCGCGCGCCTGGCCCTGCAGGCCACGGCGACCTCGCTGGGGGTGATCACGGGCTTCGCCGTCCTGGGTGACAAGGTGCTGGCCTACCTGCACATCTCGCTGCCGGCCATGCAGGGTGCCGGCGGCCTGCTGCTGCTGCTCGTCGCCCTGGACCTGCTCACGGGCAAGACCACCGAGCCCGAGGCCCACGACGACGTGAGCATCGCCCTCGTGCCGCTGGGCGTGCCGCTGCTCGCCGGCCCCGGCGCGATCGTGGCGACGATCCTGTTCGCCCGCGACGCCCAGACGCCTCCCGAGATGCTGGCGCTGGCCGCGGCGATCGTGCTCGTGCACGCGCTGCTCTGGGCCGCGATGCGCTACTCCGTGGTGATCGCCCGGATCCTCGGCCGCGGCGGGATCACCGTGCTCACCCGGATCTCCGGTGTGCTGCTGGCCGCGATCGCCGTGCAGCTCATCGCCGATGCGGTGCGCGGGTTCGTGCTGGCCGGCTGAGGCCGCCGGCCGGGCAGGACGGCGGCGAGCTGGTCAGGGTGCGACGGCGTCCAGGGCGCGGCGCAGGTCGTCCCAGAGGTCCTCGACGTCCTCGATGCCCACGCTGAGCCGCAGCAGGCCGTCGGGGACGTCGGGGCTCTCCTCCGGCCAGCGGCGCCGGCGTTCGAGCGTGGACTCCACGCCACCCAGGCTGGTGGCGTGCAGCCAGAGCGTCGTGCCCGCCGCGACCGCCTCGGCGGCCTCCGCGCCACCGACGAGGTCCAGGCTCACGATCGCCCCGAACGAGGCCATCTGCCGGGCGGCGACGGCGTGGCCCGGGTCCTCGGGCAGCCCCAGGTGGCGCACGCGGGCGACCGCGGGATGCCCCACGCACCGCCTCGCGAGCTCGGTGGCGTTCGCGCAGGCCCGCTCCCAGCGCAGCGGGAACGTGCGCAGGCCGCGCAGCGCCAGCCACGCCTCCATCGGCCCGGGGATGCCGCCACCGAGGATCCGGTGCTGGCCGAGCTGGGCCGCCAGCTGCTCGTCGGCGACGACGGCTGCGCCGAGGAGCACGTCGGAGTGCCCCGCGAGGTACTTGGTCGCGCTGTGGACGACGACATCGGCGCCGAGCTCCAGGGCGTGCTGGCCCAGCGGGGTGGCGAACGTGGAGTCGACCACCACGAGCGCGCCGGCGGCGTGTGCCGCGTCGGCCACCGCGCGCACGTCGACGACGTCGAGCGTGGGGTTCGTGGGGGTCTCCAGCCAGACCATCGCCACCTGGGGGGCTGCCTCGATCGCGGCGATGAGGCCGGCGGCGTCGGGCGCCACCTCGTGCAGGTCGATCCGGCCCGTCCCGTGCCATCGGGTGAGCAGGCCGCGGGTGCCGCTGTAGGCGACCCGCTGGCCGATGAGCGTGGCCCCGACCGGGGCCAGCTCGGCCACGGCGCTGATCGCGGCCATGCCACTGGCGAAGGCCAGGGCGGTGGCGTGCGGGCCCTCGAGGCCGGCCAGCACCTGCTCCAGCGCCGTCCACGTCGGATTGGCCACACGGGCGTACGAGACAGGTCCGCCCGCGGCGTAGGTGGAGCTCAGGACCGGCGGCTGGTTCACCGGGGCGCCCGGCTCGCGGGCCGGGCGCCCGGCCGCGACGGCGATGGTGGCCGGCGCGAGGGGCTGGTCGTGCCCGGGGGCCGGGCGACCGGGGGCAGGATCGGGGACGTCGGGCATGGTGGCCGAGCCTAGTCCGGGGCCCGGGGGCGGCGGGCTAGGGTCGTCGCCGTGGACGAGCAGCGACGCATCCGGGTGGCCGTGGTCTTCGGGGGCCGCAGCAGCGAGCACGCGATCTCGTGCATCAGCGCCGGGAGCATCCTGGCCGCGCTGGACCGGACCCGCTACGACGTCCTGCCCATCGGCATCACGCCCGAGGGCCGCTGGGTGATCGAGCGCGACGATCCCGAGCGGCTGCGGATCGCCGAGGGGCGGCTGCCTGCGGTGGACGCCGCCGGGTCGGCCGTGGCCCTGCACGGCGACCCCACGCGCGGCGGGGTCGAGGTCCGTGACGCCCAGGACGCCGCCGCCATGTTCCACGACGTCGACGTGGTGTTCCCCGTGCTGCACGGACCCTGGGGCGAGGACGGCACCATCCAGGGCCTGCTCGAGCTGGCCGGCATCCCGTATGTGGGCTCGGGGGTCTTCGCCTCGGCCGCGGCGATGGACAAGGGCCACATGAAGGCCGTGCTGGCCGCCGCGGGGCTGGCGGTGGGCCCCTACGAGCTGATCACGGCGCGGCAGTGGACCGAGGGACCGGCCGTGGTGCTCGAGCGGGTGGCCCGACTCGCCATGCCGGTGTTCGTCAAGCCTGCGCGGGCCGGCTCCAGCGTGGGGATCACCCGGGTCAGCGATCCCGCCGACCTGCCGGCCGCGATCGAGGCCGCCCGCGCCCACGACCCGCGCGTCATCGTCGAGCAGGGCTTCCTCGGGGTCCGCGAGATCGAGTGCGGCGTGCTGGACGGCCCGGAGGGGCCGGTGGCCAGCGTGCCGGCGGAGATCGTCGTGCGGCCCGGCCACGACTTCTACGACTTCGAGGCCAAGTACCTCGAGGACGCCGTGGACCTGGTCGTGCCGGCCGCGCTGCCCGCCGAGGTGGAGGCAGCCGTCCGGCGCCAGTCGGTCGCGGCCTTCGAGGCGCTCACCTGCGAGGGCCTGGCGCGGGTGGACTTCTTCGTGCTGCCCGACGGCAGCGCGGTCGTGAACGAGGTCAACACCATGCCCGGGTTCACGTCGATCTCGATGTTCCCGCGGATGTGGCAGGCCTCGGGCCTGTCCTACCCGGAGCTGGTCGACCGGCTCGTCGCCGACGCCCTGCGCCGCGGGACCGGCCTGCGCTGAGTCCTGCCGCGGGGCTCAGTTCCGGGATGGACCGCCGTCGGCGGGGTAGTGCTGCGCCGGGCGCCTGCACGCGGGGTGTGGGCGCGTCACCGGGACAGGAGCAGCGATGACCCAGACCGCCGACCCGATGGCGGGTACGACCGAGCCGGACCTCACGAGCCTGCGCGCCGTGGTGCGGGGCCGGGTGCTGCTCCCCGGCGACGACGGGTTCGCTGACGCGTCGCGGGCATGGAACGTCGCCGTGGCGCAGCGCCCGCGGGCCGTGGTGGAGGTCGACGATGCCCAGGATGTCGTCGCCGTCGTCCGGCTGGCTCGGGAGCAGGGTCTCGTCGTCAGCGCCCAGCCCGGTGGGCACGGCGCGACGACCGCCCTCGACGGCACCGTCCTGCTGCGGACCACGGCGCTCGACGCGATCGCCGTGGACCCGGCGGCCCGGATCGCGCGGGTCGGCGCGGGCGTCAAGTGGGGCCAGCTCCTCGCCGCGCTGGACGGCACCGGCCTGGTCGCGATGGCGGGCAGCAACCCGGACGTCAGCGTCGTCGGGTACCTGCTCGGAGGCGGCCTGCCGTGGTTCGGCCGCCGCTACGGGCTGGGCTGTCGGAGCCTGCGGGCCGCGCGCATCGTCGGTGGCGACGGCACCCTGCGATGGGTGGACGACGCCTCCGACCCGGAGCTGCTGTGGGCGCTTCGAGGCGGCGGTGGGGAGTTCGGCGTCGTCACCGAGGTGGAGATCGACCTGTACCCCGAGCCCGAGCTCCACGGTGGGAAGCTCATGTTCCCGATCGCCGAGGCCGCCGCCGTCCTGCAGGCCTTCGCCCAGGTCACGCAGGGTGCCCCCGACGGGTTGACCTGCTGGGCCTCGTTCATGCACTTCCCCCCACTGCCGGACCTCCCCGAGCCGATCCGCGGCGGGTCGTTCGTGACCGTCGACGTGACGTGGCTCGGGGCAGCCTCGGAGGGGGCTGGACTCATCGCCCCGCTGCGCCGAGCCGGCACGGTGCTCAGCGATTCGTTCGGTCCCGTGTCGATCGGAAGGCTGGGGGAGGTGGCGGCTGAGCCGACGACGCCGATGCCGTTCATCGACTGGGGCGGCGTGCTGCCCCGGCTGGATCCGACGACCATCGAGCGGCTCGTGGGCGTTGCCGGCAACCGGGGGCGCACCGCGCTGACCGTGCTGCAGGTGCGCCACGCCGGCGGTGCGCTGTCCACGGCGGGGGGACCCCCGGCTGCCATGACCGAGCTCGGGGCCGAGTACGTCGTGTTCGCCTTCGGGGTCGCCGCCGTCCCCGCGCTCGCCGACCCGATCCGGGCGTCGCTGCGCGACGTGGCGCAGGTGTGCGGTCCGGCAGGAACGGCCCGCATCCCGCTGACCCTGCTCGGTCCGGGGAGCGACCGCACGTCGGTCCACGATCCCGCCACGGTGGCGCGCCTGCGCGCGGTCAAGCGCGCGGCGGACCCGCAGGGCGTGATCCGCGGCAACCATCCGCTGGACTGACGCGGGTGCCGGCGGCCCGGGTGCCTCGCCCCATCACCAGGGTCCGCGCCCGAGCCCGATGGCAGGGCTCCTGGGCCCGTGCGCGGTCACGACGGGGGCAGCGTGGCCGTGATCGTGGCGCTGAGGTCCGCGGCGACCGAGGGTGCGGGCCCGAGCGCGGCGGGCACCGTGAGCTCCACGTTCGCCGAGCGGCCGACGGTGGTGAGCAGCCAGCCGTCGGTGAGCTCCTCGGGCAGCCAGTCCACGCCGTCGACCGTCACCAGCAGGGAGGTCGGGGTCAGCGCCGCGGGTTCGGCGACGCCGCAGCGCACGGCCGCCGGCGGGTCCCCGTAGGCCGCGGTGAGCGCGGAGTCCGGGGAGGTCCCGCGGCGCGGGCCGGCGGTCTCGAGGGCGTCGGGCAGGGCGGCCGTGAAGGCGGCGCAGGCCGCCGCGGTGTCCGCGTCCGGCGCGGGATCGGGGGGATCGACCTGCACCGAGCGGGCGCATCCGGCCAGCAGGAGCACGCCCGCGAGCGCGAGCAGGCCGTGGCGGCGCCGGTGCCTCAGAGGTTGACCACCGGGCAGGTGAGGGTGCGGGTGATCCCCGGCACCTTCTGGACGCTGGCCACCACGAGCCGCCCGAGGTCGTCGATCGACTCGGCCTGGGCCTGCACGATGACGTCGTACGGGCCGGTGACGTCGTGGGCGACGGTGACGCCGTCGATCCCGGCGATCTCGGCGACGACGGACGGGGCCTTGCCCACCTCGGTCTGGATCAGGATGTACGCGTGCACCATGGCGCGGGCCCTCCCTCCGGGCCACCCGGCTCCTCCGGTGGCGGTGCGCCCAGACTAGCGTGCGCACTCGACGTGACGGCGTGACCGCCGGTGCGCGGCCACAGGAGGATGCATGGGCACTGGGACCCCGATCAGCGACGTGGGCGAGTTCGGCCTGGTCGAACGCATCGCCGCCGCGCTGGCCGGCCAGCCGGCCGGTGGGGTCGAGGTGGGCATCGGTGACGACGCTGCCGTGGTCCGCCTGCCCGGGGACGGCCGTGCGGTGGTCTCCACCGACATGCTCGTGGAGGGCCGGCACTTCCGCCGCGACTGGTCCACGGGGGCTGACGTCGGCGCCCGCGCGGCCGCGCAGAACCTCATCGACATCGCCGTCATGGGGGCCCGGGGGACCACGCTGGTCGTGGCCCTGGGCCTGCCGGCGGACCTGCCAGTCGAGTGGGTCACCGACCTGTACGCGGGGATGCGGGAGGAGGCCGGGGCGCAGGGGGCCGTGATCGTGGGCGGGGACCTCGTCCGCGCCGATCGCGTCGTGATCTCGGTCACCGCCCTGGGCGTCCTCACCGGGGAGGCGGCCGTGCGCCGCTCGGGGGCCCAGCCCGGTGACGTCGTCGCCGTGGCTGGCCGGCTGGGGTGGGCTGCCGCCGGCCTGTCGATCCTGTCGCGGGGGTTCCGCACGCCGCGGGTGCTGGTCGACGCGCACCGCCGTCCGCAGCCGCCCTACGCCGCGGCGGCCGCGGCAGCCGAGGCGGGCGCGACCGCGATGATCGACGTGAGTGACGGCCTGGTCGCCGACCTGCGCCACGTCGCGATCGCGTCCGGGGTGGCGGTCGAGCTGGACCCGTCCCGCGCGGTGGTGGACGAGCCGGTCGCCTCGGCGGCCGCGGCCTTCAACGCCGACCCCCTGGTCTGGGTCCTGACCGGGGGCGAGGACCATGCGGTCGCCGCCACCTTCCCGGCCGGTGCCACCCTGCCCGAGGGCTTCACGGTGGTGGGCGAGGTGCGCGATCCCGCCGAGGTCGACGTGCTCGACGGGCCGGGGATCACGGTGGGCGGGCGGGTGCCGCGCAGCACGGGCGGACACGACCACTTCGCGGGCTGACACCGGCCGGCGCAGTCCCCGGGACCGGGGTCGCCCGGACATGGAACGGCCCCGGTCCCATGGGGAGCCGGGGCCGGGTGCTCAGGCGATCAGGCGCGGGTGACCTTGCCGGCCTTGATGCACGACGTGCAGGCCTTCACGCGCTTGGGGGTGCCGCCGACGACCGTGCGCACGGACTGCACGTTCGGGTTCCAGCGACGCTTGGTGCGCCGGTGCGAGTGCGAGATGCTGTGGCCGAAGCCGGGGCCCTTGCCGCAGACATCGCAGGTGGCAGCCATGGTGCAACTCCAGTTCACATGGGGGCGCGGGCCGGCGGGCCCACGGACGACACCACAGGATACGCCGACGCCGCGGCGGCGCCCAAATCGCGCCATGCGGCCGGGCGCACGACCGGCGAGGACGAGACCGGCGCCGATCCCGCCTCGCGCCAGACCCGACCACTAGCATCGAGCGGACCCCGGGAAGGAGGGCCATGCGCACGCACCTGGACGCCGAGGCCCTGCGGCAGTGGGCCGCGCTGGCGCTGGACAGCATGCGCCGGCACCGCCGCGACATCGACGCCCTCAACGTGTTCCCGGTCCCCGACGGCGACACCGGCACCAACATGTACCTCACGCTGGAGGCCGGCATCGAGGCGATGCTCGCGGTGGATGCCACGCTGGAGGGGGAGGGCGGCACCGAGCGCCTCGCGGCACTGGCCCGCGGCATGCTGCTCGGGGCCCGCGGCAACTCCGGGGTGATCGCCTCCGAGCTGCTGCGGGGGGTGGCCGCGGCCCGGGCGGCCGACCTCGAGCGCACCCTCGATGGCACCTGGCTGGCCGGGGCCCTCGACCGCGCGGCGGGTGCGGCGCACGGCGCGGTGGCCGATCCGAAGGAGGGCACCGTGCTCACGGTGGCCCGCGCGGCGGCCGATGCCGCCCTGGCCGCGGCCTCGGCCAGCGGGGGCGACCTCCACGAGGTGGCCGACGCGGCAGCGCAGGCCGCGCGGGCAGCACTCGCCGAGACGCCCAACCAGCTCGAGGCGCTGCGCCGGGCGGGGGTGGTGGACGCCGGCGGGCGCGGCTACGTCGTGCTCACCGACGCGCTGCTCGAGGTCGTCACCGGCGTGCACCGCGAGCTGCCGGAGTTCCCGCGCACCGCCCCGGTGCCCGACTCGCTGGCCAGCCCTGAGGACCTGGTGCACGGGTACGGGGGCCCCGCCTACGAGGTGATGTACCTGCTCGACGCGCCGGACGACGCGGTCCCCAGCCTCAAGTCCCGCCTGGCCACGCTCGGCGACTCGCTCGTCGTGGTCGGGGGCGAGGGGCTGTGGAACGTCCACGTCCACGTCGACGACGCCGGTGCGGCGGTGGAGGCCGCCCTGGCCGTCGGCCACCCGCACCGCATCCGCATCACCTACCTGGCCGACGTCGTGGGGGCTGGCCACCAGCAGGCCACCGGCCGGGCGCTCGTCGTGGTCGCCCACGGCCAGGGCGTGGCGGACCTGCTCGAGGCCAGCGGCGTCACCGTCGTGCGGGCCCCGGCGCTGGGGCGGCCCTCGGTGCAGGAGTTCCTCGACGGCGTCGAGGCCACCGGGGCCAGCGAGGTCGTCCTCATGCCCGGCGACAAGGACTCCAGGCCCGTGGCGGAGTCGGCCGCGCTGGCCGCGCGCGACGCCGGCCGGCGGGTCGCGGTCATCCCCACGCGCTCGATCGTGCAGTCGCTGGCGGCCGTCGCGGTGCACAGCCCCGACGAGCCCTTCGACGACGACGTCGTGAACATGACCCGAGCCGCCTCGGCCACGCAGTACGCGGGCCTGACCACGGCAAGCCGGGAGGCCCTCACCAGCGCGGGGACCTGCCACGTCGGCGACGAGCTCGGCGTGGTCCGCGGCGACATCCTGGAGATCGGCAGCGACTGCCGTGACGTGGCCGTGCGGGTGGTCGGGCGGATGCTGTCGGGGGGCAGCGCCGAGCTGGTGACCGTCGTGCTCGGCGCCGACGCCCCCGAGGACCTCCTCGACGTCGTCGAGGCGTGGGTCGCCGAGCACCATCCGGGGGTCGAGGTCGTCGGCTACGAGGGCGGCCAGCCGCGCTGGCACGCGATCATCGGCGTGGAGTAGCCGATGGCATCGCTGCGGATGCTGCTCGACGGCAAGTCCGTGAAGGCCCTCGAGCAACGGCTCGGCATCACCACCGTCGAGGGCCTGCTGGCCCACTACCCCCGCCGCTACGTCGAACGGGGCAAGCTCACCGAGCTGGCCTCGCTGCGGGTGGGGGAGCCGGTGACCGTCCTGGCCCGGGTGGGGCAGGTCCGCACCCGGGCGCTGCCGCGGCGACCCGGCGACCGACGCACCCGCACCATCACGGAGGTCACCGTCACCGACGGCACGGGCACCCTGACGCTGACGTTCTTCAACCAGGAGTGGATCGCCAAGGAGTACCGGGAGGGTCGGCTGGGCCTGTTCGCCGGCACGGTGGGCGTGTTCAAGGGCCAGCGCCAGCTGCTGCACCCGCGCGCGAACTTCGTCTCCGAGGAGGCCGCGGCCGACGAGGCCGCCGAGTTCGCCGATCGGCCGATCCCCATCTACCCGGCCACCGAGAAGCTCGACACGTGGCAGATCGCCGACCAGGTCAAGGTGGTCCTGCCGCTGGCGGCGGACCTCGTCGACCCCCTCGACCCCGCGCTGCGCGAGCGGGCCGGGGTGATCGAGCGGCCGACCGCCGTGCAGTGGATCCACGCCCCCCGGGACTGGGCGCAGATCACCCGGGCGCGGGAGCGGCTGCGCTGGGACGAGGCGTTCGGGGTGCAGGTGGTGCTCGCCCAGCGCCGCGCGGCCGCATCAGCGGCGCCGGCCGTGGCCCGCGCCGGTCGTGCGGGAGGGTTGCGCGACGCGTTCGACGCGCGCCTGCCGTTCACCCTCACCGCAGGGCAGCGCGAGGTCGGCGCGGTGCTCGACGCCGAGCTGGCCCGGACCCATCCGATGCACCGCCTGCTGCAGGGCGAGGTCGGATCGGGCAAGACCGTCGTGGCGCTGCGGGCCATGCTGCGGGTCGTGGACGCCGGGGGCCAGGCGGCCCTGCTCGCCCCCACCGAGGTGCTCGCCGCCCAGCACGCGCGCAGCATCCGGGCGCTGCTCGGCCCGCTCGCCGAGGCGGGCATGCTCGGCGGCGCCGCCGAGGGCACCCGGGTGGTGCTGCTCACCGGCTCGGTGTCGGCGGCGACGCGTCGGCAGGTCCTGACCGAGGTCGCGGCGGGCACGGCCGGGATCGTGGTGGGCACCCACGCCCTGCTCGAGGAGCGGGTGCAGTTCGCCGACCTCGGCCTGGTCGTGGTGGACGAGCAGCACCGGTTCGGCGT
Organism: Candidatus Nanopelagicales bacterium; assembly: GCA_025456015.1. Classification (GTDB taxonomy): domain Bacteria; phylum Actinomycetota; class Actinomycetes; order S36-B12; family CAIYMF01; genus Prado023. Next base: position 1,336 of record JALOLK010000047.1, on the reverse strand, counting down.
CGAGCAGCGGGCCGCCCTCGCGGCCAAGGCCGCCGAGGGCGCGCGGCCGCACACGCTGGTCATGACGGCCACGCCCATCCCGCGGACCGTCGCGATGACCGTCTTCGGCGACCTGGAGGTCTCCACGCTGCGCGAGCTGCCGGCCGGTCGGGCCCCCATCACGACCCACGTGGTGCCGGCACTCGAGCGCCCGGACTTCCTGGCCAGGGCGTGGCAGCGCGCACGGGAGGAGGTCGCCGCGGGCCGGCAGGTGTACGTGGTGTGCCCGCGCATCGACGCGACCACCGAGGAGGCCGACGGCGAGGGCCTGCTGGAGGAGCCGGACGAGCCGGGCGACGAGGGCGCGGCACCACGGCCGACGGCGGCGGTCGAGACCGTGCTGCCGGGACTGGCCGAGGGCCCGCTCGCCGGCCTGCGCCTGGCCGCCCTGACCGGGCGCATGGCCGCCGCCGACAAGGACGACGTCATGGCGCGCTTCGCCGATCCCTCGGGCCCGGACGGCGTCGACGTGCTGGTGGCCACGACCGTGATCGAGGTCGGGGTCGACGTGCCCAACGCCACGCTCATGGTCGTGCTCGACGCGGACCGGTTCGGGGTCTCCCAGCTGCACCAGCTGCGCGGCCGGGTGGGTCGGGGCGAGCACGGTGGGCTGTGCCTGCTGGTGACCTCGGCCGCCCCCGACACGCCCGCCCGCGAGCGGCTGGCCGCCGTGGCCGCCACGAACGACGGGTTCGAGCTGTCGCGCTACGACCTGGCCGCGCGCCGGGAGGGCGACGTCCTCGGCGCGAGCCAGTCCGGTGCCCGGCGCTCGCTGCGCCTGCTCAGCGTGCTCGAGCACGAGGACGTCATCGTGCGTGCCCGTGAGGAGGCGATCCGCCTGGTCGGCGAGGACCCCGACCTCACCGGGCATCCCGAGCTGGCCGCCTGGGTGGCCGACCTCGTCGACGAGGAGCACGCCGAGTACCTGGAGAAGACGTGACCCTGCATCGGTGTGGATGGAACCGACCACGTGATGGTCGGTTCCATCCACACCGATGTCGCGAGGGGTCGCGGTGACCCGGATCATCGCCGGGGCGGCCCGGGGACGCCGGCTCGAGGTGCCGCCCGGCGGGGCCCGGCCGACGACGGACCGCGTGCGCGAGTCGCTGTTCGCCTCGCTGGACCACCTGCTGGGCGGCTTCGCGGGCCGCGCGGTGCTCGACCTGTACGCCGGCTCAGGTGCGTTGGGCCTGGAGGCCGTGAGCCGTGGGGCGTCCCGGGCGATCCTCGTCGAGCGGGACCGGGTCGCCGCCGCGACGGCCCGGCGCAACGCCGCCGTCGTCGGCGCGGCGGACGT
>JALOLK010000121.1 GCA_025456015.1 Candidatus Nanopelagicales bacterium | reverse complement strand
GGGGCTACGGCAGCGGCAGCCAGCGGACCCGGGTGCCGGCCGGGACCCCGCCGGGCGGCAGCACCGCGAACCCGGTGGCGCCGGCCAGCCCCCGCAGCATCCCCGACCCGAGATGGGAGCCCGCCGTGAACACCCCGCCGCTCACCGAGCCGAGCACGAGGCGGTCCTCGTGCGGCGGTGACGGCAGGGCCTCGGCGGTGCGCACCTCGTCGAGCGCCGGGAGCGGCACGCGCCCGGCCAGGCCGGCCAGGACCGGCGCGGCCAGGCTCAACAGGGTCACGATCGCGCTCTGCGGGTTGCCGGGCAGGCCGACCAGCCAGGCCCGGTGGTCGGCCACCGTCGCGGCGAGCATGGGGTGGCCCGGGCGCACGGCAACCGTGTCGACCAGCACCGAGCCGTCGCAGGCGGCGATCGCATCGTGCAGGTGGTCGACGGGGCCGGCCGCGGTGCCGCCCGTGGTGAGCACCATGTCGGCGGCGGTGGCGGCGCGGCGGATGGCGTCGACGTGCGCCTCGAGGGTGTCCTCGCCGCGTTCGACGAGCACCACCTCGGCACCCATCCGGCGCACCCAGGCCGGCACCTGCGGGCCCAGGGAGTCGCGCACCAGCCCCGGCCCGGGCTCCCCGGACAGCGCCAGCTCGTCGCCGAACAGCACCAGGGCGACGCGGGGCCGTGGCACGACGAGCACGTCATCCAGGCCGGCGGCCGCGGCCAGCCCGATCAGCGCCGGCGACGCGGCGGCGCCGGCCTCGGCGAGCACCTCGCCGGCGCGGCACTCCTCCCCCGCCGGGCGCACGTGCATGCCCGGCTGGGGCGCTGGGGCCCGCAGCTCCCCGGCTTCCACCGTCCCGTCCTCGCTGGGGACCACCGCGTCCGCTGCATCGGGCACCACGCCGCCGGTCGCGATCACCACGGCCTGGCCCGGCGCGAGGTCCCCGGCGAACGGCCGGCCGGCCAGCGCGCTGCCGACCAGGGCCCACGGGCCATCGCCGGCCACCGCCCAGCCGTCCATGGCGGAGGTGTCGAAGGAGGGCAGCGCCACCTTCGCGACGAGGTCCTCGGCGAGCACCAGCCCGTCGCACGCCTCCAGCGGCAGCCGGGTGGGTGGCAGCGGGTGCACGGCCTCGGCCAGCGCGGAGCGGGCGGCGTCCCAGCGGGGCTCGACGAGCGTCACGACCGGTCCCTCAACTCAGGCGTCGCCGTCGCGCCGGCCCCAGCCCGCGGCCAGCGCGCTGACGGCGGTCGCCGCTGCTGCCGGGTCGGCCCCACGGGCCACCGCCGCGCCGAGCAGGTACGTGGTCAGCGGGGCGGCCGGTCGCTCGACGTTGTGCGCCCCCTCCTGGGCGGCGCGGCGGCGGGCCGCCCGCAGCTCGTCGGCGGTGTCCACGTCGGCCAGGTCGGCCGCGGGCACCGGCCATTCCATCACGCGCAGCCCAGCCAGCAGGTCGCGCACCGAACGACCGCTCAGGGGCGCGAGCCGTTCCAGGACGGCCAACAGCGGGTCCGCCCGGTACGCCCCGCACAGCGGCTGCGGGTGCCCGTCCGGATCGGTCGGGAGCAGCGCCTCGACAAGTGCCGTGCTCGCCGCGCGGGCACCGGCGCCGATGCCGGCTGCGGGGCCACCCTCGGCCGGCTCCTCGCGGACGAGGACCACCCGCGAGTCCAACCCATCGGGTGCGGGCCCGACCAGCACGACTGGCACGTCGGGTGGCATCGCGGCAAGGATGCGGTCGATGAGGCGCCGCCCGCCGACGTGGACGGTCGCCTTGTCGCGGCCGAGCCGGCGCGAGCGCCCACCGGAGAGGACCAGCAGGGTGCACCCTGTGGGCCAGGTGGCCTCATCGGACGGCACGACCCGCACAATAGGCGCTTCGACGGAAGGCCGGGCATGGACGAGCTGACCCACCTCGACGCCGAGGGCCACGCACGCATGGTCGATGTCGCCGAGCGCGCCGTGACCACCCGCACCGCGACGGCATCGGGCCGCGTCACCACGACCGCCGCCGGCCGCATCGCCGCGGGCGACGTGCCCAAGGGCGACGTCGTGGCCGTCGCACGCGTCGCCGGGATCATGGCCACCAAGCGCACACCCGACCTCGTGCCGCTGTGCCACCCCATCGCGGTGCACGGCGTGGAGGTCGAGGTGATCGTCGTGCCCGAGGCCTGCGAGGTGCGGCTGCGCGCCACCGTCCGCACCGCCGACCGGACCGGCGTCGAGATGGAGGCCCTCACCGCCGTGGCCGTCGCGGGGCTCACCGTGATCGACATGGTGAAGGGCGTGGATCCCCACGCTGCCCTGCGCGACGTGCTGGTCGAGGCCAAGGACGGCGGACGGAGCGGGTCGTGGACACGCTGACCGGGACCGTGCCGCACGACGCCAGCGACCCTCGTACGTCGACGCCGGAACGCCCCACCCACGACCCGACGTCCGCGCCCGTCCTGCGGGCTGCGGTCATCACCTGTTCGGACACGGCTGCCGCCGGGCGGGCGTCGGACACGGCAGGGCCACTGGCCGCCGAGCTCCTCGCCGATCGCGGACACCTCCGGGGCACGGATCGTGGTGCTCACCGGTGGCACCGGGGCCAGCCCCCGCGACGTCACCCCCGAGGCGCTGCGCGCCCTGGGCCTGCGCGAGCTGCCAGGTCTCGGCGAGGCCGTCCGGGCCGCCTCGCGCGCGCGGGTGCCCACCGCCGACCTGTCCCGTGCGCTCGGCGGCGTGCTCCCGGGTGCAGCGGTGCTCGCCCTGCCGGGCAGCCCCGGCGGCGTGCGTGACGGCCTGGCCGCCGTGGGCGGGCTGCTCGCGCACGCCGCCGACCTGGCCAGCGAGGGGCCCGCCCCGGCCGCCGCCCCCGACCCCGCCGCCGCCCCCTCCTCCTCCCCCTCCCCCTCCTCCCCCTCCTCCCTCTCCCGTGATCCATTCAGGTTGTCGCTGCACTGGGACCCACAACCTGAATGGATCATGGAAAGGGGGCCGGGCGAGGGGGGCGGGGAACGGGAGGGGGGCGGGGAACAGGAGGGGGGCGGCGAGGGGGCCGGGGCGCGCGAGGCGCTGGTCCGGGACTGCCCCATCACCGTCGACGAGGTGCTGGCCGAGGTCGCCCGCGCCGACGCCGGGGCGGTCGTGACGTTCGCCGGCACGGTGCGCGACCACGACGGCGGCCGGACGGTCACCGCCCTGCACTACGAGGCCCACCCCGACGCCGCGGCCGTCCTGGCCGAGGTGGTCACCGAGGCCCGCACCCGGCCCGGCGTCCTGGCCGCGGCCGCCCGGCACCGCATGGGCGACCTCGCGATCGGCGAGCTCGCGTTCGTCGTCGCCGTGAGCGCCGCGCATCGCGGCGAGGCGTTCGCCGCGTGCACGTGGCTGGTCGACGAGGCCAAGGCGCGCCTGCCCATCTGGAAGCACCAGCACTTCGACGACGGGACCGACGAATGGGTGAACTGCCCATGACCAGCCACGCCCCCGAGCCCCCGCAGGGCCCCGTCCCGGTGACCGATGGGCCCGCGCCAGCCGGGCTGGTCGACCGCTTCGGCCGGGTCCACCGTGACCTGCGCATCTCCCTGACCGACCGCTGCAACCTGCGTTGCACCTACTGCATGCCGGCCGAGGGCCTGCCCTGGCTGCCCACGCCCGAGCTGCTCACCGTCGACGAGCTGGTGCGGGTGGCCCGCATCGCCACCGAGCTGGGCATCACGGAGATCCGGCTCACCGGCGGCGAGCCGCTCGTGCGTCCCGACGTCGTGGACGTCGTGGCGAGGCTGGCCGGGCTGCCCCACGCCCCGCACCTGTCGATCACGACCAACGGCCTGCGCCTGGCCGCGCTGGCCCAGCCGCTGGCCGACGCAGGGCTGCGCCGTGTCAACGTCTCCTGCGACACGCGCAGCCCCGAGACGTTCCAGCGCCTGACCCTGCGCAACCGGCTCGACGACGTGCTCGCCGGCATCACGGCCGCCCAGGCAGCCGGCCTGGCGCCCGTGAAGGTGAACACGGTCCTCATGCGCGGCGTCAACGACCACGAGGCGGCGGGGCTGCTGCGCTGGGCGCTCGACGACGGCCTGAGCCTGCGGTTCATCGAGCAGATGCCGCTGGACCCCCAGCACGGCTGGAGCCGGGCGATGATGGTGACCCGGGCCGAGATCATCGACCACCTCAGCCGCGCCGGGTACCACCTGACCCCGGTGCCGGGGCGCGGCTCGGCGCCGGCCGAGGAGTTCCTCGTCGACGGCGGACCGGCCACCGTCGGCATCGTGGGCTCGGTGACCAACCCCTTCTGCGATGCGTGCGACCGGGTGCGCCTGACCGCCGACGGGCACTGGCGCTCCTGCCTGTTCGCGCGCGGCGAGGCCGACCTGCGCACCCTGCTGCGCGACGGCGCCGACGACGAGCGGCTCGCCGACGTGATGCGCGGCGAGGTCGCCGCCAAGCAGCGCGGTCACGGCATCGACGACCCGACGTTCGAGCAGCCGGACCGCCCCATGTCGGCCATCGGGGGCTGAGGCGTGGTCACGTTCCGCCTCTTCGCTGCCGCACGCGCGGCGGCGGGTCGGGCCGAGGTGCAGGTGCCGGCCGGGCCAGTCGCCGCGGCCGTGGCGGCGCTGCTGGCCGAGGCCCCCGATCGGCTGGCCGACGTCGTCGCGATCAGCTCCCTGGTCAGCGACGGGCGGCGCCTGGACCCGGCCAGCGGCGACCAGCTCCCCGCGGGCGCGACGGTGGACGTCCTGCCACCCTTCGCCGGAGGCTGACCGAGCGCCCGCCGGGACGGAAGGCGACGGGCGCCGCCGTGGACAGCCCCACCGACCTGTGAGCCAGATCACACCGTCCGGCGGTATCCCTGCAGGCCTCTGGCTCGTCCTTGCAGCAGACGCGCACCCCGCGCGCACCTGGAACAGGAGGACCCCATGTCCAAGAACCTCGGCTCCGCCGATCGCCTCATCCGCGTCGTCGTCGGCATCGCCGCCCTGGTCGGCGCCTTCGCGATCGGCCTGGGCTCGGTCGCCAGCATCCTGCTGCTCGCCGTCGGCGCGATCATGCTCGGCACCGCCGCCGTCGGCTTCTGCCCGCTGTACCGCGTCTTCGGCGTGTGCACCCTGCCGGCGGCGAAGGGGTGACCCTGCCCACCCAGCATGACTCGGCAGCCGTGCCCGGAGCAGCCCTTCGGGCACGGCTGCCCGACGCCGTGCCCGCACTGCTGGCCTACGCCCGGATGCTCACCGGCAACGAGGCCGACGCGCACGACCTGGTGCAGGACACCCTCGTGCGGGCCCTGGAGTCCGGCGACGGCCTGCGCGATCCCGGCGCCCTGCTCGGCTGGCTGCGCCGTGTGCTGCACCACCAGTGGATCGACCGGCTGCGGGCACGCCGCGAGGAACCGCACGACGACCTCACCAGCCTCGTCGAGCAGCAGTGGCGCGACGACGACTACACCGTGGACGCCGCCCAGGTGCTGACCCGGGCCGAGACCCGCGACGAGCTGCTCGACGCGCTGGCGCACCTGCCGGCCATCTACCGGACCGCCCTGGTGCTCCACGACGGCGAGGGCCTCACCGCAGCCGAGCTCGCAGAAGCCAGTGGCATCACCCTGGCCAGCGCCAAGCAGCGGATCCGTCGGGGCCGGATGCTGCTCGTGACGACCCTGGCCCACGTGGCCCAGACCCCCTCCAGCCCAGGAGTCCCCATGCGCTGCTGGCAGGCCCGCTCGCGGGTCAGCGACTACCTCGACGACGAGCTCGACCGCGCGACACGGCAGGCCCTGGAGTCCCACCTCGCCGGGTGCCGCACCTGCCCACCGCTCTACGCCTCGCTCGTGGGGGCACGCGACGCCCTGGCGGTCGAAGCCCGCAGCCCCGATCCGGACTCGGTGGTGCCCGCCGACCTCGCCGCCCGGATCACTGGCCTCCTCAACCCGACCTGATACCCTCCGGGGTATGCGTCGACTCCTGGTGCTCCTCGTCGCCCTGCTCACCGCCGGCCTGCTCGCGGGCTGCTCCGGCTCCTCCAGCTCCTCGGACGCCACGGTGGAACGCGTGGACGCTGCGGCGTTCAACGAGGTCGTCTCGACCAGCGGCACCCAGGTGATCGACGTCCGCACCCCGGCCGAGTTCGCGCAGGGCCACCTCGAGGGCGCGGTGAACATCGACGTGGAGGATCCCTCCTTCGCCGCCCGGATCGGCGAGCTCGAGCCGGGCACCTTCGCGGTGTACTGCCGCTCCGGCAACCGCTCGCAGTCGGCCGTGGCCCAGATGGCCGACGCCGGGCTGGGCTCGATCCACGAGCTCGACGGCGGCATCATCAGCTGGGCCGAGGCGGGCTACCCGATCGTCCAGTAGCGCCGCCGCGACGCCCTGCGTCACTCCCCGCGGCCGACCATCCGCTCCGGGCGCACGACCCGGTCGAACTCCTCCGCGCCCACCCCGAGCGCCAGCGCTGCCTCGCGCAGCGTCTGGTCGTGCTCCGCGGCGTGGTGGGCGATGGCCGCGGCCCGGTCGTACCCGATCACCGGCGACAGGGCCGTGACCAGCATGAGCGAGCGCTCGACGTGCTCGGCGATCCGGGCCTCGTCGGGCTCGATGCCGACCACGCAGTGCCGCAGGAAGCTGGCCGCACCGTCGGCGAGCAGGCCGATCGACTGCAGCAGCGCGTGCGCCAGCAGGGGCTTGGCCGCATTCATCTCCAGGTGCCCACCGGCGCCGGCCAGGCCCACCGCGACGTCGTTGCCCAGCACCTGGGCGCAGGCCATGACGAGCGCCTCGGCCTGGCTGGGGTTGACCTTGCCCGGCATGATCGAGGAGCCGGGCTCGTTGGCTGGCAGCCGCAGCTCCCCGAGCCCGGATCGCGGTCCGCTGCCGAGCAGGCGCAGGTCGTTGGCGATCTTGGTCAGCGAGACTGCGAGCGTGCGCAGCGCCCCGTGCAGGTGCACCAGGGCGTCGTGCGAGCCCTGTCCCGCGAACCGGTTGGGCGCAGGTACGAAGGGCAGGCCGGTCAGCACCGCCACCTCGGCGATGGCCTCCTCGGCGAAGCCAGCGGGTGCGTTGATCCCCGTCCCCACCGCGGTGCCGCCGAGCACGAGCCCCTGCACGTCGGCCAGGGCGGCCTCGATCCGTGCGGTGCCGGCGGTCAGCATCGCCGCGTAGCCGGACCACTCCTGGCCAAGCGTCAGCGGCGTCGCGTCCTGCAGGTGGGTGCGCCCGATCTTCACGATGCCGTCCCAGGCGACCGCGCGCTCGGCCAGCGCCTGCTGCAGCGCGCCGAGTGCGGGCAGCAGACGCTCGACGACGGCCGTGGCCACGGCCACGTGGACCGCCGACGGGAAGGTGTCGTTGGTGGACTGGGCCATGTTCACGTGGTCGTTCGGGTGCACCGGGTCCTTGCTGCCCAAGGGCGTACCGGCCAGCTGCGAACAGCGGTTGGCGATGACCTCGTTGACGTTCATGTTGAGCTGCGTGCCGCTGCCCGAGACCCACACGCGCAACGGGAACTCGGCCCGGTGCTGGCCGGCGAGCAGCTCGTCGCACACGGCCACGATGAGCCCATGCTGCTGCCCGCCGAGCCGCCCGGCCCGGTGATGCACGGTGGCCGCGGCGCGCTTGAGCAGGGCGTAGGCCCCGACGAGCTCGACCGGCATCGGCTCCCGGCCGATCGCGAAGTGCTCGAGCGCCCGTTGGGTCTGGGCACCCCACAGCCGGCCCGCCGGCACGCGCACCTCGCCGAGGCTGTCGGTCTCGACGCGGAAGGCGCCGGCCCGGCCAGCGCCCTCGACAGCGATCACGTCCTGCACGGTACCCCCGGCCCCGGCGGGCATCCCCGCCGCGCCCAGCCGGCACCCGTGCACCGGCTCCCCCGACGCGTCCGCCACCCGGTGACGCAGGCCCGCGGTCGGGCTAGCCTCGGCCCCGGCGCGCCCGCGCCCACGCACCCGTGGAGGTGGCGATGCGACTCACGATCCTGGGCACCGGCATGGTCGGCCGCGCCCTGGCCGGGCGCCTCGACGAGCTGGGCCATGCGGTCACCGTCGGCACCCGTGACCCCGCCGCGACGCTGGCCCGCACCGACGAGGCCGGTGGTCCGGCGCCGTTCCCGGCCTGGGCGGCGGAGCACCCGCACGTGCGGGTGGTCCCGTTCGCCGACGCAGCCGAGGGTGCCGACCTCGTCGTGAACGCCACGAACGGCAGCGCGACGCTGGCGGTGCTGCACGAGGTGGGTGCGCCGGCGCTGGCCGGCCGAGTGCTGCTCGACGTGGCCAACCCGTTGGACTTCTCGGCCGGCTTCCCCCCGAGCCTGTTCGTCGCCGGGGCGGACTCCCTGGCCGAGCAGGTGCAGCGCGAGTTCCC
>JALOLK010000046.1 GCA_025456015.1 Candidatus Nanopelagicales bacterium | reverse complement strand
CCATTCAGGTCCGAATAAAATTTGGTTTCGCAGGTTTTCTTCCGCAAAGGGATAGGTCCAGCCCGCAATTCCTGCCGTACGAAGTGAAAGGGATTGACCGGGCTTGTCAAATACCGGTAATTCCCCAATGCCTTCCACCGATACGGTATCAATAAAACCTGAGGGCTGCTTTTCGCCCTTATTCCACAATACATTGCCTGCCAGCAACCTTACCTGTCCGGGATGAAGGGTCCAGGTTCCTATCCGCCCGGAATTGGGGCCGGCGGCGAAGACGCCGGACTCGTGGATGAAGCCAAGCCCGAAGACGCCGTCCTGGACCTCAGCCGTCGCGTGATAGGCGATGCGGAAGGTGGCCTGCTCGCCGGTGACCAGGAATGGCACCTGCGCCCCTTGGCTGTTGTGGACCGTCACCGCGGTGACCCGGACCTCCCCCGAACCAAGCCGGCGCGGTGCCTCCGAGGCCGCGGCATCAGGTGCCGTCGAGGCTTCCTCGTCCTCCACCGGGTCGGAGACCTGGGTTCGCGCGGCCTCCTTGGCATTGACACTGTCGAGGTAGCCCTGCACGACACGGCGGGGTCGTCCTACCATCTGGACCTCCCCCCCGTCCAGCCACACCGCCTCGTCGCACAGGTCTGTGATCTGGCCAAGACCGTGCGACACGATCACCATGCTGGTCCCAGCCCGACGCAGGTCGTAGAGGTAGTCGTAGCACTTGCGCTGGAACTCCTCGTCACCGACGGCGATCACCTCGTCAACAAGGAGGATCTCGGGGCGCACCATCACCGCCACGGCGAACCCGAGGCGCACGTACATGCCGCTCGAGTAGTGCTTGATGGGCGCATCGATGTGATCGCCGATGTCGGCGAACTCGATGATCGCGTCCATCAGGCGGTCGATCTCGCGGTTCGTGAACCCAAGGATCGTCGCATTGAGCCGGATGTTCTCCCGACCAGTCAGCTCGGGATGGAACCCGGCGCCGACCTCGAGCAGCGCGGACACACTTCCGTCCACCCGGACATGCCCCGAAGTGGGCCGATAGATGCCCGTGAGCACCTTGAGTGCCGTCGACTTGCCCGAGCCGTTGTGGCCGATCAGCCCGAGCGATGACCCCTTCGGGACCGAGAAGGTCGCGCCCTTGAGCGCCCAGAACTCCCTCGGCTTCGGCGCCCGACCGCGGACCACGCGCTCCTTGAAGGACGTCCGGCGTTCCGTCGGCACCGTGAACCGCTTCGACAGCGCGACCGCCTCGATGGCATTCGCGGTCATATCGCTTCGCTTACGTCCCGGCCGTACCGACGATGCACCAGCACCGCGCCCCCGAGAGCGACGGCCATCCACACCAGGGCATACGTGACCGACCCGAGCGTGGGCAGGGTCAGGTCGTACAGCAGGTCTCGGGAGATCTCTACGAAGTGCGTCATGGGGTTGAGCGCGAACAGCGACTGCAGCGGCACCCCGTTCCAGTCCTCGGGGATCATCTCGATCGGGTACATGATCGGCGTGAGGAAGAACCACAGCTGCAGCATGATCCCGAAGATCTGGCCGGTGTCGCGGAAGTGCACCATCGCCACCGCCAGGCAGTAGCCGAGGCCCGCGGCGAAGACGCCCGTGGCCACGAAAACCAGGGGGTACAGCAGCCACGTCCAGCCCACGTTGAGGAACACCAGCAGCACGAGGAGCAGCACGCTCACCTCGAGCATCTTCTCGATCAGGATGGTGGTCACCGAGGCGAGCACGGGAACGAACGCGGGGATCGACACCTTCTGCAGCATCGCGCCCATGCCCAGGATCGAGCCCATCGCACCGCCCGTCGCCTGGGCGAACACGTTCCACGCCACCAGGCCTACGAAGAACCACACCGCGAACACGCCCGGCTCCCCATTGCCCATTGGCGGGGCCTGCGCACGGAAGATCACCGAGAAGACCGTGCTGTAGATGAGCACGGTCGCGAGGGGCACGATCAGGGTCCAGAGCAGGCCGAGCCGGGTCGCGGTGAACCTGGCTCGCAGGTCGCGCAGGGCGAAGGCCCAGATGAGCCGGGCCCGCGCCCGCGGGGAGTCCTGGCGACGCTGGCTGAACGTGTTGAGACCAGCCTCCGGGGTGGAGGTTCCCGTCTCGAGAGTGCTCGCCATCGGCGTGGAGTCTACCGGCCGGGACGTCGCCGCCCCCTCACCGCTGAGCGTGCGGCCCCGTCGTCAGCGCTCGACGGATCCTGGCGAGTCCCGGCACACCTCCGATATCCGCGATGGTCCTGGCCCGCTGCTGGAGCGCCACGCGGGCCGGGTCGCGCCCCATGACAGCGCCGTCGGGGAGCCAGGCTACGGGCTCCTCCCCGAGCTCGCGGCGCAGCGCCGAGGCGAGGTCCTCGGCCTCGGCCACCCACGTCGTCGGCGCCACGAGGGCCTCGGCCTTCACGAACGGGAACCCGGCCCGCAGCATGCCCGGCCAGTCCTCGATCGTGGGGTTCTGCGGCCCGCCGGGCACCGGCTCGAACATCGTGCGCCACACGATCCCGGCCTCGTCGAACGCCTCGGACAGGCCCAGCTCGTCGTACCGCACGATCTTGGCCTTGCGCCGCTCGACCCGGATGTCGCTCCAGAAGGCGCGCAGCGCCGGGGCATCCAGCATCCCGTCGCGGTACCCCATGAAGAAGCTCTGCATGTGCGGCCGGTGCTGCAGCGAGCCGGACAGCCCCCAGACCGCCGCATCACACGACTCGAAGTCGGCGAGCACCGGCGCCAAGGACCCGAACGGCCCGATCAGGGAGTCGTTCACCAGCAGCACCCGCGACGCCCGCCGGATCCCCGGGAATGCCGCGAGCACCGCGGCCCACGAGCCGAAGTCGTAGCCCACGTTCGCGCGCCGCAGCACGGTCGTGTTCTCGGGCATCGACGGCGCGCCGGGAGCCCACGAGCACACCCGTCCGATCGGCCCGGCTGCCTCGGCCGCGCTCACCAGCACGGTGTCGAACCCGCCTGCATCCAGCTCCCGAAGCATGGTCACGACCGATCGAGAGGGTTCGGGATCGACCGACCAGTGCGCCATGACGGCGACCCGCTCCGGCGCCCAGCTGGCTGCCCGCGCCGGACCGCTCTCGTGCACCAGCCCGGGCGCGACGTCGAGCACGCGCGGTCGACCCCGATCCGCCAGGGTTCGCCGGCGGTATCGCCGATCCTTCACCGGGCCGCCCTCACGCCCCAGCGCTCCCAGCCCCGTCTGCGGTGCACACCGTCCCCTCGGCCGGCAGGGTGCCGTCGAGCAGATACGCGTCCACCGCCTCGTCGATGCACGACGAGCCCGACGTGTACGCGGTGTGCCCGTCGCCGTCGTAGGTCAGCAGCGTGGCGTTCTCCAGCTCGCCGGCGACCTGCACGCCCCACTCGTGCGGGGTGGCCATGTCGTAGGTGGTCGACACCACGAGGATCGGCGCCGAGCCGGGGGCCGTGAAGACGGGCGGCTCGCCGGCGGCCTCCGCCGTCCCCGCGCCCATCGGCCACTGCCAGCACGGCAGGTTGCCCCACGCCAGGTACGGGCCGAACACCGGCGCCTCGGCGGCCCACTGCTCGGCGAGTCCGGCCGCGTGGTCGGCCCCGCCGACGCCCGGGCGATCCAGGCACGACACGGCGTAGAACGCCTCGTTGCCGTTGTTGGCGAACGTGCCGTCGGGGTTGCGCTGGATGCGCTCGTCCATCATGTCCATGAGCACGCTGCCGTCGCCCTGGAACGCCGCGTCGAGGCCGAACCGCAGCGTGTCCCAGTCGCTGGGCGGGAAGTACAGGTAGCTCAGGATCGCGTACGTGGCCAGCGCCTCGGTGAGCATCCGGTCACCGACCCCCGGGATCGGGGTGGCATCGAGGTCGGCCAGGAACTGCTGGATCCGGGCCACCCCCGCGTCCACATCGCGGGGCAGCGGGCAGTCCTCCTGCTCGATGCAGTCGGCGACGAAGCGCTGCAGCGCCACGTCGAAGGCCTTGGCCTGGCCGAAGGTCAGCGCATCGGAGTCCAGCGAGCTCGGCAGCACCCCGTCGAGCACCATGCGACCGACCCGCTCGGGGAACAGCTCGGCGTACTGAGCCCCGAGGTAGGTGCCGTAGCTCTTGCCCAGGTAGTCCAGCCGCTCCTCGCCGAGCACGGCGCGGATGATGTCCATGTCGCGCGCCGCCGACTCCGTGTCCATGAACGGTGCGACCTCCGGCGAGCGGCTCTGGCAGCCGGGGCCGAACCGCTCCGAGATCTCCTCGAGCTCGGCCACCTCCTGCGGGGTGTCCGGGGTGCCGTCGGCGGCGAAGATCGCGTCGAGCTCGGAGTCCTCGATGCAGTCCACGGGCGCCGAGCTGACCACGCCGCGCGGGTCGAAGCCGACCACGTCGTAGGCGTCGACCACGTCCGGGGTGAGCACGATCCGGGCCGCCCGCGCGTATTCCACACCCGACCCGCCGGGCCCACCGGGGTTCAGCAGCAGCGAGCCGCGTGCGTCCCGCGCCTGCAGCCGCACGACCTCGAGCTCGAGGCTGCCGTCGTCGGGGTTGGCGTAGTCCAGCGGCACCGTGACCCTCGCGCAGTCGAAGCCGTCGCCGCAGCCCTCCCAGTCGACCTGCTGGTCGTAGAACGCGGCCAGGCCGGTCGAGGTCCCCGCGCTGGCCGATGTGCTCGGCGTCGGAGTCGGCTCGGGGTCCTCCCCGCTCGACGTGCACCCCGACACCGCCAGCAGCGCCGCAGCGCCCAGCGCCACCAGCCGTCCGGGACGTGCCACGGCGAACCTCATCTCCTCGACCCTCCCCATGCCACCAGCCCGGGCCGGGGACCGCGCCAGCGTACCTGCTGGCCCAGGACGCCCCGGGCCGCCGACGAGCCGGCACGACACGCCCGAGCCCCAGGCAGCCGCATCCGCTCAGCTGTGGCGCAGGTTCGCCGCACTCGCGGCGTACAGGCCGTGCGTGAACGCCTCGAGGCTGGTGATCGCCGGGGCCAGGGTGTCGGGCACCTCGCCGCCGATGTCGGGGGCGCCCAGCATCCGCACCGAGGCCTCGATGAGGGCCTCCAGGGCGTCGGCGCCCGCCCGCAGCCGGCCGGTCACGACCATCCCCGCCTCGACCGCGGCCCGAGCGGCCGTGGAGCCGGGCATCTCCCACTCGATGCGGTCCAGTGAGGCGAGCCGATCCACCTGGCCGCGCAGCAGCGGCTCCACGTCGCAGACGGCGCGCCAGAGCTCCTCACCGGCCTGCGGGTAGAGCCGACCGACGTTGGGGATGAGGTCGTAGAGGTGCAGCAGCGCGTTCGCGACCCGCTCGGCCTCGCCCGCGCCGCGGGCACCGGGCCGCATCCGAGCCGGCGGCAGCGGCGGCAGGACCGGCACCGGCGGGTGCTCGCGCAGCTCCTGCCCGCGCTTCCTCGAGCGCCAGCCGAGCCACCCCGAGCCGGCCGCGAGGCCTCCAGCGAGCACGGCCCCGGTCGCGCTGCTCGTGGTCCCGAACACCTCGACGAGGGTCGTCATGCCGAACAGGCCCGCCCCTCCCGCACCCACGATCGTCCCGGCCTTGGCCCCGACGACCCGACCCTGGTGGCGACGCACGGCTGCCTCGTGGCGGACGAGCGCGGCCCGGTGCTCGGCCACCATCTGCCGCTCGCGGGAGGGCACCACGGCGTTCTGCTTGGCCGCCTCGCGGGCCTGCTTCACCAGGTCCACGCCCAGCTGGATCACCCGCTCGACGCCCTTGCCGGCGCCGGGGCCGGGCTGCGGGCGAGAGGCTGGCATGTCCTCAAGGGTAAGCCGCGCCGACCAGCGCGGGCGAACCCTCACGGGGGCGGCGGCCTGCGCCTCGGGCCCTCGCTCGACGTGCCACGTCATCCCCGCGCTGGCGACGCCTCGGCCGGCCCACGCCTCGACTGCTCCGAGCCGTGCGGCCTGGGGCGCCGTCCACCCGTGTGCCTCAGCCGCCGCGCGCCAGCTTCACCATGAGCGCCTCGAGCGCCAGCAGCGGCGCCACCGAGGCGGCGATCTCCAGCCGCGCATGGTCCAGCGCCGCCAGCCGGGCCATGGTGGCCTGGACGGACCCGTGCGCGGCCATCGACCCCAGGGTCGGCCGCAGCTCGTCGTTGATGAGCTCCACGCGCGCGCCGGTCTGCAGCACGAGCACGTCGCGGTACAGGCCGGTGAGGTCCAGCAACGCGCGGTCGATCTGGTCGCGGACCGTGCGGGTGCGCCGCGACTTCTGCCGCGCCTCGAGCTCCTTGGTGGCTGCCGACGCGGTGCGCTTGACCCGCGCGGCCATCGCCCCCGTGGCGCCCTCTCCGTAGGCGCGCATGAGGGTGGCCAGCTCCGAAGCGTCGAGCGCGTCCGTGATCGCGGCGGCATCGGCCGTTGCGGCGTCGAGCAGGTTCTGCGCGGCCACGAAGCAGCTCGGCAGGTCGCGCAGCTGCCCGGGGATCGCCAGCACCTCGGAGCGGCGCAGCCGCACCTGCTCGTCGGCGGCCAGGGCCCTGGCCCGGCCGATGTGGCCCTGCGCGGCGCGGGCGGCGAACGCGGCCAGTGCGGGGTCGACGCCCTCCCGGCGGACGAGCGCCTCGGCGACCTCACGCGTGCCCGGCGTGCGCAGCCGCACCTGGCGGGTGCGCGAGACGATGGTGGGCAGGACGTCCTCGGCCGTCGGGGCGCACAGGATCCAGACCGTGCGCGGGCTGGGCTCCTCCAGCGACTTCAGCAGGGCGTTGCCGGATACGTCGTTGAGCCGGTCGGCGTCCTCGACGACGAGCACGTTCCAGCGGCCCATGATCGGGGTCATCGCCGCCCGACGGATGAGGTCCAGGGACTCCTCGGCGGTGATCTGCAGCTTCTCCGGCGTGAACTGGTCGACGTCGGGGTGCTCCCGGGCCAGCGTCAGCCGACAGGCCTCGCAGGTGCCGCAGCCGCCCTCGGCGCACTGCAGCGCGGCGGCGAACACCCGCGCCGCCGTCGAGCGCCCCGAGCCGGGCGGGCCGGTGAGCAGCCAGGCGTGGGTCATGGCCGGCCCCGGCTCGCCGCGGCGGATCCGGCCGGCGTCGGCGGCAGCGTGCGCGAGCGTCGCGACGAGCTCGGGCTGGCCGACGACGGCATCCCACAGCGCCGTGACCTCGGCGGTCGGTGTCGCGTGGTCCACGCGACTCATGCCCGTTCACCTCGAGCCGCGTCATCAGCCGAAGTTCTCCCGCCGCGCGCATCTGCTCCCGTCCCGACGGGAGCAGATGCACCGGGCGGGAGAACCTGCGATGTGGAGACGGGCGCGGGTGTGGCGTCGGACGGCTCGTCGGGCAGCAGCGCCAGCACGGCGTCGAGGATCCGCGCGGCGAGCACGTCCTTCGGATGGTCGGCCGGCAGCACCAGGTACCGATCGGGGACCGCCTCGGCCCGGCGCAGGAACGACCCCCGCACGGCCTCATGGAACGCCCGCGGCTCGGCCTCCATCCGGTTCGCGTCGTGCGCCCGCCGGACGCCAACCGACGGGTCGATGTCGAGCACGACGGTGAGGTCCGGCACCAGCCCCTCGGTGGCCCACAGGCTGAGCTCGGCGATGCGCTCCTCGCCGAGCCCACGCGCGGCGCCCTGGTAGGCGACCGACGAGTCGAGGTAGCGATCCGAGACGACCACCGCCCCCCGCGCCACGGCCGGCCGGATCAGCGCCGCCGCGTGCTCGGCCCGGGCCGCCGCGAACAGCAGCGCCTCGGTGCGCGCGGCCATGCCCTGGCTCGCGGACCCGAGCAGGACCTCGCGGATCGCCTCGCCGGTCGGCGTGCCGCCCGGCTCGCGGGTGACCACCACCTCGTGCCCGCGCGCGGCCAGGGCGTCGGCGAGCCGGCGGCACTGGGTGGACTTGCCCGCCCCCTCGCCGCCCTCGAGCACCACGAACGCCCCTGGCATGCGCCGCACCCTACCGAGCCGGTCGGACACCCCCCGCCCGCCGGGCGGCCGTGGCCGTCACCCACCCGCGTCCCCAACCTCACCTCCACGGACTCTCCCGACCTCACCTCCCGCGGACTCTCCCGATCTTGCGGGACTCTCCCCGAGTTCCGGGAGAGTTGAACAAGATCGGGAGGGTTGGCGGGGAAGGGGACCAGAGCGCCGCAGCACGCGATGTTCGACCGGCGGCTGCACAGCTGTGGCGGCGGGCTACCGCTTGGCGGGGGCCTTCTTCGCCGGCGCCTTCTTCGCGGGGGCCTTCTTCGCGGCGGCCTTGCGAGTCGGGCGCTTCGACGGCCCCGCCGCCCGCTTCTCGGCGAGCAGCTCGGCGGCTCGCTCGAGGCTCACGGTCGCGGGGTCATCAGCCCGGCGCAGCGTCGCGTTCGTGGTCCCGTCCGAGACGTACGGCCCGAACCGGCCCTCCCGGACCGTGATCGGGGCACCGGTCGCCGGGTCCGCCCCGAGCTCGCGCAACGGCGCGGCGGCCGCACGGGCCTGGCCGCGACGGGCCTTGGGCTCGGCGAAGATCGCCAGGGCCTCGTCGAGGGTGACGGTGAAGATCGCCTCGTCCGAGGCCAGGTTGCGGTAGTCGGGCTTGTCGTCGACCGTGCGCACGACGTACGGCCCGTAGCGACCCTTCGCCGCCTGCACGACCCGGCCCTCCGGATCGGTGCCCACGGTCCGCGGCAGCGACAGGATCCGCAGCGCCTCCTCCAGCGTCACCGAGTCGACCGTCATGCCCTCGAGCAGCGAGCCGCGCCGCGGCTTCCAGGACTTCGCCGCGTCCTCGGCCGGCAGCTCGGTCACGTAGGGCCCGAACCGCCCCGACTTCGCCGCGATCGACAGGCCGGTGGCCGGGTCCACGCCGAGCAGGCGATCCCCCGAGGGGGCGGCGAGCAGGGCCTCGGCCAGCTCGAGGGTGAGCTCGTCGGGGGCCAGGTCGGCCGGCACGTTGCCCTTCTCGGACTCCCCGGCCGCCGTGGTGCGCTCGACGTACGGCCCGTACTTGCCCACCCGCAGCACGACCTCGCCCGGCTCGCCGCGGACCGGCGCCTCGGTGATGCCGTCGGGCCCGATCGGGAACGAGGCCAGGGCGCGGGCGTCGATGTCGGGCAGGCCGGCGAGCAGCGCGCTCAGGCCGGGGAAGTCGCGCTCGGGGTCGCCGGTGAAGAAGCCGTGCAGCGCCGCCAACCGGTCGGTGGAGGCGTTCGCGACGCGGTCGAGCACCTCCTCCATGCGCGCGGTGAACCCGTAGTCCACGAGCGGCGCGAAGTGCTGCTCCATCACGCGCGTGACGTTGAACCCGAGGAACGTCGGTACCAGCGCGCTGCCCTGCTTGCGCACGTACTCCCGGTCCACGATGGTCGCGATCGTGGCCGCGTAGGTGGACGGCCGGCCGATGCCGCGCTCCTCGAGGTCCTTGACGAGCGAGGCCTCGGTGTAGCGGGCCGGTGGCGTGGTCGTGTGGCCCTCGGCACGCAGCTCCCGGCACGCCAGCGCGTCGCCGGTGCGCACCGCCGGCAGCCGCCGGTCCGCGGCCCGGCCCCCGCCGCCCTCGCCGGCGGCACCCGAGGCCTCGCGGTCGCGCACGTCGTCGCTCCACTCCTCGTAGGCGGCGAGGAACCCCGCGAACAGCGTCACGGTGCCGGACGCGCCGAACTCGACGTCCCGGCCGTCGGAGGCCGTCGCGCCGAGGCGCACGGTCGTCGTCGCCAGCCGCGCGTCGGCCATCTGGGAGGCCAGCGTCCGCTTCCAGATGAGGTCGTACAGGGCGAACTCGTCGGGCCCCACCCGCCCGGCGAGCTCCGCTGGCCGCTTGAACGCGTCGCCGGCGGGGCGGATCGCCTCGTGCGCCTCCTGGGCGTTCTTCACCTTGCGGTCGTAGGTGCGCGGGCTGTCGTGGACGTACTCGGGGCCGTAGAGCTCGCTGGCCGCCCGTCGCGCGGCCGCCAGCGCCGAGGACGACAGCGAGGTCGAGTCGGTGCGCATGTAGGTGATGTGGCCGTTCTCGTACAGGCCCTGTGCGGCGCGCATGGTGCGCTGGGCGCCCCAGCGCAGCTTGCGGGAGGCCTCCTGCTGCAGCGTCGAGGTCATGAACGGCGCGCTGGGCCGACGCGTCGTGGGCTTCTCGGTCACCGAGCGCACGGTCCACGTGGCGCCCTCGAGCGCGCCGACGAGCCCCAGCGCGGCCGCCTCGTCGAGACGCACCACCCCCGCCTTCGCCGCGGCCGGCTTGAGCTGCCCGTCGTCGCCGAAGTCCCCGCCGCCGGCCACCCGGGTGCCCTCGACGCTGACCAGCTTGGCCGGGAACTCCCCTCCGGCGGCAGTGAAGGTGCCGGTCGCGTCCCAGTACCCCGCGGCGCGGAAGGCGATCCGGGCGCGCTCGCGGTCGACGACCAGCCGGGTGGCCACGGACTGCACGCGCCCGGCCGACAGGCCCGCCATGACCTTCTTCCACAGCACCGGGGAGACCTCGAAGCCGAAGAGGCGGTCGACGATGCGCCGGGCCTCCTGGGCGTCGACGAGGTCGAGGTCGAGGTCGCGGGTGTTCGCCGCGGCCTGCTGGATCGCCTCCGGCGTGATCTCGTGGAAGACCATCCGGCGGACCGGCACCTTGGGGTTGAGCACCTCGTGCAGGTGCCAGGCGATCGCCTCGCCCTCGCGGTCCTCGTCCGTGGCCAGCCACAGCTCGTCGGCACCAGCCAGCGCCTTCTTCAGCTCAGCGACCTTGGCGCGCTTGCTCGGCGACACGACGTAGTAGGGCTTGAAGTCGTCCTCGACGTCGATGCCGAGCCGGGCCCACGGCTTGCCCTTGATCGAGGCCGGCACGGTCGCCGCGCTGTCCGGCAGGTCGCGGATGTGCCCGACCGAGGCCTCCACGACGAAGCCGTCGCCGAGGTAGCCCTGGATGGTGCGGGCCTTGGCCGGCGACTCGACGATGACGAGGCGGCGGGGGGTGGCGGTGCGAGCGGGCACGGGGTCCTCACTGGTGCTGGGGGCCGGATCGTCCGGCCGGGTCGACGCCGGTCCCGGCGTCGCTGCGCTGCCTCGGCGGGTCGGGGGTGGGGGCTGCAGGTGCGGTCCCCGCTCACCCGGCGTGTGCCGACGACGCCGGTGCCATCATCGCAAACGCCCGGCTGCCGGCCGGTCAGACGGTGCGCACTATGCCCAGCCGGACCAGTTCGCGCAAGGCCGTCAGCACCGGGCCGAGCACCTCGATCGGCTCCAGGCCTTCGGCCTGCGCCCAGGCGTCGAGCCGCTCGCCGACCGGCGTGTCGTCTGGGTCCAGCAGTGCGGCGAGCAGCGCCGGATGGGTCGGCACACCCGGCCGCCAGCCGCCCGGGCCCACCATGCCGGCCAGCCCCAGCCGCGGTGGCAGCGCCGTCGCCGAGGCCCCGCCGACCACCTCGGTCCGCGTGATCGTGGCGCCTTCCGCGAGCCGGGCGCAGCTGGCCAGCAGCGCCGGCGCGGGCAGGGCCTCGACCCACGCGCAGCCGGCCAGGAACGCCGCGACCTCCTCGCCGGTGGGCAGCCGCTCGGCGTGGGCGAGGTCCTCGACGTGCACCCACGGCGCGCCGGGGTCCTCGCCCCCGGGGGCCACCAGCACCACCCACCCGAACCCGACCGCCTCGCAGCGCATCGCCTCGAAGGTGTCCAGCCAGTCGTGCAGGGCCGCGTCGAACCCTGGGCCGTCCACCTCGCCGGCATCACGCAGCCAGGCGGCGGCGTAGTCCGCCACCGGCTCGGCGTCGCGCTGCACGATCCAGGCCGAGACCCCGGTGCCCGTCACCCAGGCCGCCACGCGCTCGCGCCAGTCGGCGCCGACCACGTGCAGCCAGTTGCCCAGGATGGCCGCGTGCCCGCCGGGGGCCAGGTGGGCCGCCGCGCCACGCACCACCTGCTGAGTGAGGGCGTCGCCGGGCAGGCCGGCGTCGCGGTAGGTGAAGCGATGGCCGGGCGAGATGACGAACGGCGGGTTCGACACGACGAGGTCGAACCGCTCGCCGGCCACGGGCCCGAACAGCGAGCCTGCCCGCAGGTCCAGCTGCTCGGGGGGCAGCCCCGACAGGGCGGCGCTCAGCGCGGTGCAGCGCAGGGCGCGTGGGTTCGTGTCGGTGGCCACGATGCTGTCGATGTGGCGGGCGGCGTGCAGCACCTGGACCCCGCTGCCGCAGCCGAGGTCCAGCGCCCGCCCGCCGGCCGCGCGCGGGGTGATCCGGGCCAGCGTCAGCGAGGCCCCACCGGCACCGAGCACGTGTGTGGCGTCGGCCGGGGCGCCGAGGTCGGCCACGAGGTACCAGTCGGTGTCGGGCTCGCCGTAGGGACGGACCTCGAGGCGCGGCGCGATCCCGCCCGCGTCGGTGCCGACCAGCCCGAGCGCCTCGAGGTCGGCGGCGAGGGCCGACGGGAGCACGTCGGCCGGGGCGCGTTCGCCCAGCAGGAACAGGGTGATCAGGGCGTCGAGCACCGGTGTCGGCCCTGCCGGGGGCGCGGCGGCCAGGGCCCGGCGCACCGGCACCGTGAGCCCCCGGGCGAGCCCGTCGAACGCCGCCGGGCCGACCCGCTCGAGCACACCCTCGGCGGTGTACCCGACCGCCAGCAGCGTGTCCCGCACACGCGCTGCGGCGCGCTGGTCACAGGCCCACTCCGCGTTCGGCATTCGCGCATTCTCCGCCCGTGGCGGCCGCCCGCGCCGCAATCACGAAGGGTGGACCCGGGAACGGCGGACCCCCGCCGGCCGCGGAGGGCTGAGCGGGGGTCCGCTGTGCGAGGGGTTCGCCTAGGCGCGGGGCGCGGGTGCGCCGCCATCGGGGCCGGACGGACCGGCCGGCCCGACCGGCGTGGTCCCGGCGGCCGGGGCGGGCTCGTCGAACACCGGGGGCTGGTCGAGCGCCCGCTGGTTGGCGAACGGATCCACCTCGGCATGGGCCACGACGGCCGGCTCCGCGGCCTCCTCGACCCGCACCGCGAAGCGGTCCATCATCTGGTCGCCGGGGCTCTCGTGCCGACCCGAGGCGATGAGCGAGCCGACCACGATCACCAGGGCCACCAGGGCGATGCCGATGCGCAGCGTGTCCTGGCCGTTGAGCGTCATGGCCACGACCGCGGGCGAGATGAGCAGCGCCACCAGGTTCATCACCTTGAGCAGCGGGTTGATGGCGGGCCCGGCGGTGTCCTTGAAGGGGTCGCCCACGGTGTCGCCGATGACCGTCGCCTTGTGGGCTTCGGAGTTCTTGCCGCCCAGGTTGCCGTCCTCGACGAACTTCTTGGCGTTGTCCCAGGCACCGCCCGAGTTCGCCAGGAACACGGCCATGAGCGTGCCCGTCGCGATGGTGCCGGCCAGGAACGTGCCCAGCGCGCCCACGCCCAGCCCGAAGCCCACCGCGATCGGGGTGAGCACGGCCAGCAGGCCCGGGGTGCTCAGCTCACGCAGCGAGTCGCGGGTGACGATGTCGACGACCTTGCCGTACTCCGGCTTCTCGGTGCCGGCCATGATCCCCGGGTGCTCGCGGAACTGGCGGCGCACCTCGTAGATCACTGCGCCCGCAGCCCGGGACACGGCGTTGATCGCCAGGCCGGAGAACAGGAACACCACGGCCGCGCCGACCAGCAGGCCGACGAGGTTGCGCGGGTTGGCCACGTCGAGCACGCCGGCGTACTGGCCGAGCGCGGCCAGGTTGCCCAGCGCCTCGCTGGCGGTCTGGCCGGCGTCGATGGCCGCGGTCGTGACGGCCTCGCGGAACGCGCCGAACAGGGCGGTCGCGGCCAGCACGGCGGTCGCGATCGCGATGCCCTTGGTGATGGCCTTGGTGGTGTTGCCCACGGCGTCGAGGCGGGTCAGGATCTGCGCGCCCTCGCCGTGCACGTCGCCGGACATCTCCGCGATGCCCTGCGCGTTGTCCGAGACCGGGCCGAAGGTGTCCATCGAGACGATGACGCCGACCGTGGTCAGCAGGCCAGTGCCGGCCAGGGCGATCGCGAACAGGCTCAGGATCACCGAGCCCGCACCCAGCGAGTACGCCCCGAACACGGCCGCGCCGATGAGCAGCGCCGAGTAGACGGCCGACTCGAGGCCGACCGAGACGCCGGTCAGGATGACCGTCGCGGGCCCGGTCAGCGCGGACTTCGCCACGTCGTCCACCGGCCGCCGGTTGGTCTCGGTGAAGTAGCCGGTCAGCTGCTGGATGGCCGCGGCGAGCACGATGCCGATGAGCACCGCCCCGATCGCCAGGAAGCGGGGGTTGAACGACTCGACGCGGACCAGGTCCAGGCCCAGGGCGTCCAGCCGGATGCCGGTCACCTTGGTCAGGCGGTCGGGCAGGAAGACGAACGCCGCGATCGCGACGAGCACCGCGGACAGGGCCGCGGAGATGAAGAAGCCACGGTTGATCGCTGACATGCCGGACCGGTCGCCGGGCCGGGGGGTCACCGCGAAGATGCCCACCACGGCGGTGACCACGCCGATCGCGGGCACGATCAGCGGGAACGTCAGGCCCAGCGCGCCGAACGCGGTCGTGCCCAGGATCAGGGCGGCGACCAGGGTCACCGCGTAGGACTCGAACAGGTCAGCGGCCATGCCCGCGCAGTCGCCCACGTTGTCGCCCACGTTGTCGGCGATGGTGGCGGCGTTGCGGGGGTCGTCCTCGGGGATGTGCGCCTCGACCTTGCCGACGAGGTCCGCCCCGACGTCCGCGGCCTTGGTGAAGATGCCGCCGCCGACACGCATGAACATGGCGAGCAGCGCCGCGCCGAAGCCGAAGCCCTCGAGCACCCGGGGTGCCCCGCCCTGGTAGACCAGCACGACCACCGCCGCGCCGAACAGGCCCAGCCCGACGGTGAACATGCCCGCGACGCCGCCGGTCCGGAACGCGATGCGCATGGCCTGCTGCTCGCCGGACTCGCGGGCCGCCGCGGCCACGCGGACATTGCCGCGGACGGCCAGCCACATGCCGAAGTAGCCGGTCATGGCGGAGAAGACCGCACCCACGAGGAAGAACAGGGAGCGGCCGATGCGCTCCCCTGTGGTCTGGGCGGGGAGCAGGAACAGCAGGAAGAAGACCAGGACCGCGAAGACGCTCAACGTCCTGAACTGCCGGTTGAGGTAGGCCGCCGCACCCTCCTGGATGGCGGCCGCGATCTCCTGCATCTTGGCCGTGCCCGCGCCTGCGGCGAGCACCTCGCGGGACAGCACCCAGGCCACCCCGAGCGCGGCCAGGGCGATGGCCGCCACGATGCCCACCGTGAGCATCTGACCGCCGGCGAGTTCGACGTTGGAGACCGCGTTCGGCATGGACGACTCCTCTTGGCCTGGCGGTCCCCGCAGGTCCCGCGGATCGAGGTCGGACCGGGCAGGAACCGCCACCCGGGCGCAGTGTGCCGCGAGTCTAGGACCGGCCTGTTACTCCTGAGTAGCCGGCCCGCGGGTGGCTGCGGAAGGGCCTTCGGTTGGGTCCAATCAGGGCCTGCGACCCCACTCCGAGGGCCGAAGGGTGCACCGGCGCTCCCACCGCCCGTTCGCCCCGCCCCCTTCGCGGTGATCCATGCAGGTTCTGGTCCCACTTGGGACGAGAACCTGCATGGATCACCGCCGTGGAGCGGTCAGTCGAGCTCGATGACCGCCTCGGCCAGCGGCCAGGTCAGCCGGATGCAGCAGCCCGAGCCGGCCGGCGTCACGTCGCACTCGAAGGCCAGCGACTCGGCGACCGACAGGGCCAGGCCGCCGTCCTCGTCGTCGAGGTCGGGCGAGGAGGCGTCCTGGACGCGCACGGTGAACACGTCGTCATCGTCGGTGATGTCGACGACGACCGGGTCCGGCAGGCCGGCGCGCTGCTGGCGCAGCACCGAGCGGGCGATGACCTCGCCCACGGCCAGGCGGATCTCGTCGATGCGGTCCTCGGACACCCCGCAGCGGCGGGCGGCGGCGGTCGTGACCAGGCGAGCCGTGCGGACCTGTTCGGCCTGCGGGGGGATGGTCAGCGTCGCCGTGGCCATGGGGGACCTCCAGGGGAAGTGGATGGTGCGACCGTTGTACACCCGCTCCGGTCGCCCACCCGTCAGGGCGCCAGCGCGGCGTCGACCGTGTCGAAGAGCGGCATCGCGGCGTCCAGTCCGGTGATGTCGAAGATCTTGCGGATCCGCTCGGAGGTGACCACCAGATGCAGCCATCCACCCGCCTCGCGGGCCCCCTTGAGGCCCTTCACGAGCACGCCGAGGCCGGTCGAGTCCAGGAACGCGACGGCGGACAGGTCGACCACCAGGCGCGCGTGGCCGTCGGCCAGGGCCTGGGTGAGCGCGCCGTCCAGGTCCGGGGCGGTGTAGACGTCGACCTCGCCGGATGCCGCGAGCACGGCGACGCCGCCCTCCTGCCGCGTCTGCACCTGCAGGTCCATCGGTGCCTCCTCGCTCGCCCGTCCGGGGGCAACTGTGGCACACGAGCCTTGAGGGCCGGCGGCCGAACCGGTTGGTGGTGCCTCCGAACCCAGCTCGGGCTTCGGCAGCGCGCCGGTCCGTCGCGGCGAGCCGCCCGGTGATCGCCGGTCGCGCCGGACGTACGTGCGTGACGGGCAGCCGGCAGCGGCCGCCCGCAGCGGCTGCCGGGTGTCGGTGGGCGGGTGCAGGATGGGCGCGTGGCAGGGCCGGTGGTGGTGCGCGACGAGCCGGCGCGGCGCGGCGCCTCCCCCGGCTGGATCGAGGACGCGATGGCTGGCCCCGAGGGCACCGATGGAGTCGTGGCCGGCTCGGCCCCGGACCAGCCCGGGCGCGCGGGGGTCGCCGGCATCGCCGCGGCGCTGGCGCGGGACCCGCGCGCGGTGCACGTCGTGCATGTGCCGGCCCGCGCCGGCACGACCGGCGCGTGGCCCGCCTGGATCGACCCGCGGGTCCGGGCGGCGTACCGCCGCCAGGGCATCGACGCCCCGTGGGGTCACCAGGAGCGGACCGCGGAGCTGGCCTGGGCGGGCCAGCACGTGGTGGTCGCGACCGGGACCGCCTCGGGCAAGTCCGCGGCCTTCGGCATGCCCGGGCTGACCGCCGCGCTGCGCGAGCCGGAGCTCCCCGGCCGGCGCGGGCCGAGCGTGCTCTACGTCGCCCCGACCAAGGCGCTGGCCCATGACCAGCTCGCCGGCCTGACCGCCCTCGGGCTGCCCGACCTGCGGGCCGGGGCGCTGGACGGCGACACCCCGGACGAGCAGCGCGAGTGGGCTCGCGCGCACGCCCGCTGGGTGGTGACGAACCCGGACATGCTGCACCGCGGGATCCTGCCGGGCCACGAGCGGTGGCGCGGCTTCCTGCGCTCCCTGCGCCTCGTGGTCGTCGACGAGGCCCACGTCTACCGGGGCGTGTTCGGCTCCCACGTCGCGCTCGTGCTGCGACGCCTGCGCCGCGTCGCCGCCCGCCACGGGGCGCACCCCACCTTCGTGCTGGCCTCGGCCACGGTCGCCGAGCCCGGGGTGACCGCCAGCCGGCTCCTGGGGGCCGACGTGGCGGTGGTCGACCGGGACGACAGCGCCCGGGGACCGGTCCACCTCGTGCTCTGGCGGCCCGAGGGCACCGGCCCGACTCCCGCGGCCACCGGTCTTGGGGCGGGCAGCGGGGCCGACGTCGCCGACCCCGATCACGTCGGCTCGACCCCGGCGCCCCGCAGCACGCTCGGCGAGACGTCCTGGCTGCTGGGCCACCTGGTGGACCGCGACGTGCGCACGTTGGCCTTCGCCCGCTCGCGACGCGGCGTCGAGGTGGTGGCCGGGCGGGTCCGCGAGACCGCGTCGCGCGGCGAGCAGGTGCGCGCCTACCGCGGGGGCTACCTGCCGGAGGAGCGCCGGGCCCTGGAGGCCGACCTGCGCGCCGGTCGCCTGCTGGGCCTGGCCGCGACGAACGCCCTCGAGCTGGGCATCGACGTGAGCGGCCTGGATGCGGTGCTGCTGGCCGGCTGGCCCGGGACCCGAGCCTCGTTCTGGCAGCAGGTGGGCCGGGCTGGGCGGACCGGCGCGCCCGCCCTGGCGGTGCTGATCCCGCGCGAGGACCCGCTCGACCAGTACGTCGTGGGCCATCCGGAGGTCATCACGGGACGCTCGGTCGAGGCCACGGTGCTCGACCCGGAGAACCCCTACGTGCTCGCCGGGCACCTGTGCGCCGCCGCCGCCGAGGCAGCCCTGGGCGACGACGAGGTGGCGGACTGGTTCGGCGCCGGGGCTGCCCAGCTCTGCGCCACGCTGGCCGGCCGGGGCCTGCTGCGTCGGCGCCGGGACGGGTGGTTCTGGACCGAGTCCGGGCGCGCGGCCGACCTGGTCGACCTGCGCGGGACCGCCGGGGGCCCGGTCCGGGTCGTCGAGGAGGCCACCGGGCGCCTGCTCGGCACGGTCGACCTGCCGGCAGCGCCGGCCTCCGTGCACGAGGGGGCCCTCTACGTGCACCAGGGCGCGACGTGGGAGGTGCGCTCGCTGGACCTCGATGACCGGGTCGCCGTGGCCGCCCCCACCGTGACCGACCTGAGCACGCACGCCCGCAGCCACGCGCAGGTGCACCTCGAGCGCATCCACGAGCAGCGGACCTGGGGGGCCATTGGCGTCGGGCTCGGCGAGGTGGAGGTCACCAGCCAGGTGACCGGCTACCTGGTGCGTCGCTGGCCCTCCGGCGAGGTGCTCGCCGAGCACCCCCTGACCCTGCCCCCGACCACGCTGCGCACCACCGGCATGTGGTGGACCGTGCCCGACGAGGTCCTCGCGGTGGCCGGTGTCGCCGAGGCCGACGTGCCCGGTGCCGTGCACGCCCTCGAGCACGCCGCGATCGGGATCCTGCCCCTCCTGGCGTCGTGCGACCGCTGGGACCTCGGCGGGGTCTCCACCGCCCGGCACCCCCAGACGGGCGTGGCCACGATCGTGGTGCACGACGGGCATCCGGGCGGCGCGGGGTTCGCCGAGCGGGGGTACCGGGCCGCCCGGCACTGGCTGGAGGTGACCGCCGCCGCGATCGACGGCTGCCCGTGCCAGACCGGGTGCCCCGCCTGCGTGCAGTCCCCGAAGTGCGGCAACGGCAACGAGCCGCTGGACAAGGCCGCGGCCCTGCGGCTGGCCCGTGCGTTGCTCGACGGAGCCAGCTGACGGCGGGGCGCGTCCGAGGGCCCCGGCCGTGGAGGCAGGCCGGTGGCGGCCGGCCTGCTGCGCGGTGGTCGGGGGCCGGTCACGGATCGCCGAGCGTCCCCGGGCGGGGCACCAGCTCGGCGTGCGCCCGCGCTCGCAGGACGCCCGAGCGCCCCGGCAGCAGCCAGTCCAGCGCGCGGGGTGCCGCGGCGGCCACCTCGACGCGCACCTGCGCCCCGGACACCGTGCAGCCGACCAGCTGGGCGCCGTTCTCCCGGGCGACCCGGGCCGCTCGCCGGCACGGCTCGTCGGCGGCTTCGAGCACGCCGGAGGCACCGGCGAGGGCCCCGAGGTCGGCGGCGGCCGCCACGGTGGCACGTGTGGCCAGCATCGAGGTGAGCACCACCCCCGTCAGGGCCAGCACGGTCAGCACCACGGCCCACAGGGCCACCAGGACGGTCGCCGCCCCCCGTTCGTCGGCCATCGACAGTGCCCGGTTCACAGCTGCTCCCGCCAGCTCGTGGCCGACGCGCGCAGCGGCCGGGCCAGCGGGCGCAGCAACCGCATCGGCGGCTCCCGGCGCAGCACGGCCGTCACCACCAC
>JALOLK010000045.1 GCA_025456015.1 Candidatus Nanopelagicales bacterium | reverse complement strand
GATGAACTCGTCGCCGAGGCCGAACTTGAAGGTCACCCGCTTGGCGTCGATCACCCGGGGCATGAGCACGACCTCCTCGTGCTCGACGTTCACGCACTCGACCGGGCCGATGCCCGCCGGGAAGTCGAACACCTCCGGCTCGCTGAACGGCTCGGTCGTGAAGAAGCCCCGCTCGCGCTCCCACACCAGCGGCGGGTTCAGGCACTCCTCGATGGTCGTCCAGATCGAGAACGACGGGGCGAACTCGTACCCCTCGACGACCAGGTTCGAGGCGTCGCGCACGCCCAGCTCGTCGATCTCGCTGAACAGCTCGTCGGCGGCGTGACGGGCGAACACGTCCACCAGGCCCGGCTCGACGCCCATGCCGACCAGGGCGAGCCGGCCGGCCTCCTGCCACGCCCTGTGCTCGGCGAACTGGTCGTCGCCCAGCATGACCCCGGGCAGCTCGTAGGGGCGCTCGGGGTGCTTGGCCGACAGGCTCATGGCCGTGTCGAGGTAGTGCGCACCCGCGAGGAACGCGCCGTGGAAGATGGTGAGCACGTAGCGCGGGTCGACGAGGTTGACGACGTGGGTGGCGGAGGTGGCGCGGGCCAGATCCGCGACCGCCTCGGCGTCGCTGGCGTCGACCTGGGCGGCGGCGAAGCGGGGGTCGCCGATGCGCTCCACGAGCGCGTGGGCTCGGGCCCGGTCGTAGTCGGCGATCACGATCGCCTCGAAGAAGTCCCTCCGGGCGGCGATGAGCGCCGCGGAGGATCCGACGCCGCCGGCGCCGATGATGAGGATGCGCATGGCTGCCCTCCCTGACATGCCTGGTCGTGCGCGCGACCCTACCCGGCCGGCAGGCGCCGTCGACGGGCGACGCGGCTGCTGGCGTGCGTAGCGTGACGGTCGGGCCGGTGGGGCCCGGACACGCGCAGGCGTGCGGCGACCAGGAGGGTGCGATGGCGGGGCCGGCGCGCAGCGAGGTCGGGCAGCGGGAGCTGGCCACGAGGGCGCGGGCGGCGCTGCTGCTCGTCGCCATCACCTGGACTGCCTACTTCCTCGCGCTGCACGTCCTGCCGTGGGACGGCGCCGAGCGGGTCCTCAAGGGCCTGCTGATGCCGGTGCTGCTGCTGTGGGTCCTGGCCAGCGCTGGGCGTGCCGCGCCCCGCTGGCTGGTGGCCGGGTTGGTGTTCGCGACCGTCGGCGACATCGCGATCGACATCAGCTTCGTCGCGGGCATGGTCGGGTTCCTCGTCATGCAGCTGTGCTACATCGCCGGATTCGTCCGCGCCGGCGCGGCCCGACGGCTGCGGCAGCGCTGGTGGCCGGCGCTGCTGTACGCGGCCATCTGGCTGGGGTCCAACCTCGCGCTGGGCCCGCAGCTCGGCGAGCTGCAGGTGCCAGTGGCGGTCTACAGCCTGGCGATCTGCGTCATGGCGGCGCTGGCCACCGGGCTCAACGCGCGCGTCGGGATCGGCGCGGCGCTGTTCGTCGTCAGCGACGCCCTCATCGCGGCAGGCGAGGCCGGCGTCGACCTGCCCCTGCGATCGGTCCTGGTCATGCCCACCTACCTCGCGGCCCAGTGGTGCATCGCCTCGGGCTGGTTGCGCCACGACAGCCCGACGGGCTGAATCGGACGGGGGGTCGCTTCGCGGGACCGGCCTGTCCCCTCTTGGCTGTGGCCGACGCCACGTTTGGTCGACCGACCCGGTGGGGAATCCTCCTGGCACGGGCCGCTGGCCCCGGATGCACGAGGGGTCGTCCGGGTCCGGCGCCCCGACAGCCTCCCCCGGCAGCGCGCACCGCGTCGCGCCGGCCCGGGCTGCACGGCGACGGGAGTCAGGCCTTCGGTGCCATCCGCGACTCCCACCATGTCCGGTCCTCGAGGAACAGGTCGTCGCCGTCGAACTCCATGCAGCACGAGCCGACGATGCCGTAGCAGTCCTCGCACAGCCAGGTCTGGCAGCGGTGCTCGGAACCCTCCATCGCGCCTCCCTGGGCTGGTCGTTCGATGGTGCCAGCGCCGTTGGGCACGGGCAACCGGCGCGGCCGCGTCGTGCGAGCCGCCGATCCAGCCACGGGCGGCGCTAGCCTGCCGACCACGCCACCCGTGGAGGTCGCCCGTGCACCCGTCGTTGCTGCGCCGGCTCGTGCCGGCCCTCGTCACCGCCGCGCTGCTCACGCCCGCGGCTGCCGCGGGCGCCCCGGCGCCGGACGCCGCGCCCATGGCCACTGGCACCATGGCCACTGGCACCATGGACCGGTCGGCCGGGACGGCGCAGATCTTCGACGACACCGTCTACGTCGCCCTCTATGGCCACCCGGGCACCCGCGCGCTGGGGGCGCTCGGCGAGCAGGGCGCAGCCGCCACGATCCGCCGCGTGCAGCGCCTGGCCGCCCGCTACCGACCGCACACGCAGCGCCGGGTGGTGCCCGCGCTGGAGATCATCGCCACGATCGCCTCGCGGTCGGCCGGTGCCGACGGCGACTACTCCGCGGAGTCCAGCGTCGCGAAGCTGCGCCCCCTGGTCGAGGCGGCCCGCCGGGCCGGCGTCTACGTCGTGCTCGACCTGCAGCCCGGTCGTTCCGACTTCCTCACCCAGGCCCAGCGGTACCGCGAGCTGCTGCTGGAGCCGCACGTGGGGCTCGCCCTGGATCCCGAGTGGCGGCTGCGGCCGGGCGAGCGCCACCTGCAGCAGATCGGCTCGGTCTCGGCCGCCGAGGTCAACCGGGTGATCGACTGGCTCGCCGGGCTCACCCGGGAGGCGGGGCTGCCGCAGAAGATGCTGCTGCTGCACCAGTTCCGCACCTCGATGATCCGCGACCGTGCGTCACTGGACCTCTCCGCGCCCGAGATCGCCGCCGTCGTGCAGATGGACGGCCTGGGCTCCCAGCCGGCCAAGCGCGCGACGTGGGCGGCGATCCGCCGCGGTGCCCCGCCCGGCCTGGCCTTTGGCTGGAAGAACTTCATCGACGAGGACCGGCCCATGCTCTCGCCGCGCGCCACCATGCGCGTCCGCCCCCAGCCCGTCTGGGTGTCCTACCAGTAGGGCGGCCCTCCCCTCCCGTCCTCCCGGCCGCCCCTCCCCCCCGGCCCCGCCCCTCCCTCCCGGGCCCGCCCCTCCCCTGATCCATTCAGGTTGTGGCGCCTCTTGGCCCCACAACCTGAATGGATCAACGAGGGCGGGGGTGCTTCGGGCGGGGGCGGGGGTGCTTCGGGCGGGGGCGGGGGGTGCCGGACGAGGGCGGGGGTGCCGGTCGGGGCGGCGGCCGTCAGCTGTGGGTCGGGAAGCCGAGGTTGATCCCGCCGTGGCTGGGGTCCAGCCAGCGCGAGGTGACCACCTTGCCGCGCGTGAAGAAGTGCACGCCCTCGGTGCCGTGGGCGTGCGTGTCGCCGAACAGCGAGGCCTTCCAGCCGCCGAACGAGTAGTACGCCATCGGCACGGGGATCGGCACGTTGATGCCGACCATGCCCACCTCGACCTGCTCCTGGTAGCGCCGCGCCGCACCGCCGTCGTTGGTGAAGATGGCCGTGCCGTTGCCGTACGGGTGCTCGTTCACCAGCCGCAGCGCCTCGTCGTAGGACTCCACGCGCACGACCGAGAGCACCGGGCCGAAGATCTCGTCGGTGTAGATCGACATCTCGGGGGTGACGTGGTCGAACAGCGTGGGCCCGAGCCAGAAGCCGCCGTCCTCGCCGTCCACCACGGGGTTGCGCCCGTCCACCACCAGCGTCGCCCCGGCTGCCTCGCCGGCGTCGACGTACGACGTGACGCGGTCGCGGTGCGCGCCGGTCACGAGCGGGCCCATGTCGCAGCCGCGGCGGCCGTCACCGGTGCGCAGCGTCGTCATGCGCTTGGCGATCGCCTCGACGAGCGGGTCTGCCACATCGCCCACGGCGACCAGCGCCGAGATCGCCATGCACCGCTCCCCCGCGCTGCCGAACCCGGCGTTCACGGCCGCGTCGGCGGCGAGGTCCAGGTCGGCGTCGGGCAGCACGACCATGTGGTTCTTGGCTCCACCGAGGGCCTGCACGCGCTTGCCGTGCCTGGTCCCGGTCTCGTAGACGTACTGCGCGATCCCCGTCGATCCGACGAACGAGATGGCCTTGACGTCCGGGTGCGTGAGCAGCGCGTCGACGGCGACCTTGTCGCCGTGCACCACGTTGAACACGCCGTCGGGCAGGCCGGCCTCCTTCCACAGCTGCGCGATGAAGTTCTGGGCGCTCGGGTCCTTCTCCGAGGGCTTCACCACCACCGTGTTGCCGGCGGCGATCGCGATCGGGAAGAACCACATCGGCACCATCGCCGGGAAGTTGAACGGCGAGATGACGCCGACCACGCCGAGCGGCTGGCGGATCGAGTAGACGTCCACGCTGCTCGACACCGACGAGGAGTAGCCACCCTTGAGCAGGTGCGGGATGCCGCACGCGAACTCGACGACCTCCAGGCCGCGGGTCACCTCGCCGAGGGCGTCGGAGAGCACCTTGCCGTGCTCGTCGGTGATGATCGCGGCGAGCTCCTCCTTGCGCGCGTTCAGCAGCTCGCGGAACGCGAAGAGCACCTGGGCGCGACGGGTCAGCGACGTGCGGCCCCAGTCGGCGAACGCCGCCTTCGCCGCTGCCACCGCCTCGTCCATCACGCGCACGGAGGCGAAGTCCACGGTGCCGGCGACCTGCCCGGTGGCCGGGTCGTAGATGTCACCGGAGCGCTCCGGGTCCAGGGCGTCGACGGCCCGATCGCGCAGCGCCGTCAGCCCCGCGGCGATGCGGTCGGCGGCGGGGGCATCGGCCGGGGTGGCCGCGGCGGGGGGCCGGACGTAGGGCGCGCCGTTGATCCAGTGGGTCACGTGCTTCATGCGGGTTCGCTTCCGTGTCGGTGGTGCTGGGGTCGGATGGTGCGAGGAGCAGGTGCGGTCGTCGGGACGAGGGTGGCAGGTCCGGGCTCAGGAGTCGAAGCCGAGGCCGAGGCGGTCCAGGGTGCGCAGCCACAGGTTGCGCCGACCCTCGCGGTTGTCGGCGCGGTCCAGCGACCATCGGGTCAGGGCCACGGCGGGGCTGCGCAGGGGCTCGGGCGGGAAGGGCATGGGCTTGGTGCGCACCATCGCCAGGGCCGTGCGCTCCGTCGCGCGACCGGCGAGCAGGTCCAGCATCACCATCGCGCCGTAGCGGGTGGTGCCCACGCCCAGGCCCGTGTAGCCGACGCTGTAGGCGACCCGGCCGTCCATCGCCGTGCCCCAGAAGGCGCTGAACCGCGAGCAGGTGTCGATCGCCCCACCCCACGCGTGCGAGAAGCGCAGGCCCTCGAGCTGGGGGAAGGTCGTGAAGAAGTTCTCGGCCAGCACGGCGTAGGTGCGATCG
Organism: Candidatus Nanopelagicales bacterium; assembly: GCA_025456015.1. Lineage (GTDB taxonomy): Bacteria > Actinomycetota > Actinomycetes > S36-B12 > CAIYMF01 > Prado023. Next base: position 21,995 of record JALOLK010000045.1, on the reverse strand, counting down.
TCGCGCTCGAGGTCGCGACCCATGCGGCTGCCGTAGTGGTAGATCGCCTCGAAGCCGCCCCAGAGGATGCGCCCGTCGCGCGTGGGCCGCGTGTAGTGGAACTGGTTGTTCGAGTCGCCCACGCCCCCGCCGAACCCCCACCCGACTGACGCCCACTGCGCGGCCGTCAGCGGCTCGCTGACGAGCACGTAGTCGTAGACCGGGATGATGAAGGGGCGCACCCGGCGCAGCAGGCTCGGGAAGGCGCTGGTGCCCAGCGCTGCCTGCCGAGCGTGCACCGAGCCGTGCTCGGTCCGGGCGATCACCCCCGACGGCGAGCGCTCGAGGCCGGTGACCGGACTGTGCTCGTGGATGCGCACGCCACGCTCGCGCAGCACCCGGGCGAGCTCCCAGGACAGCTTGGCCGGGTCGACCAGGGCCACGCCGTCGCGGTCGAGCACGCCGGCCCGGTAGAGCGGGGAGTCGACCAGGGCGCGGGTGCCGGCGGCGTCGAGCAGCTCGAGCTTCTCGCCGTACTGCGCGGCGGTGTCGGCCAGCTCGGCGAGGGCGGCGACCTGGTGGTCCTCCGTGGCCACGTCGAGCTCGCCGGTCCGGTCGAGGTCCACGTCGAGGCCCAGCTCGGCGACGGTGGCCTCGATGGCGTCGAGGTTGGCGTGTCCCTGGCGCAGCAGCTCGCGCATCTCCGAGGGCCACCGGCCGTGCCCGTTGCCCAGGCCATGGGTGATCGAGGCCGCCATGAACCCGCCGTTGCGGCCGGAGGCGCCCTCCGCGATCCGGTCGGCCTCGAGCACGACGACGTCGAGTCCGGGGTCGGCGTCCGTGGCGAGCAGCGCGGTCCACAGGCCGGTGAAGCCCCCGCCGACGATGACCAGGTCGGCACTGGTCGGCGCCACGAGGGCCGGCGTGGGGTCGGGACGGTCCGGGCGGTCCAGCCAGTAGGGCGCGTGGACGAGGTCGCGCAACGAGGCTCTCGACGAGGTCCTGATCCTGGTACGTGAGTACGGCATCGGATCGCACTCCAGGTGAGCCGCCCCGGGTCCTCCGGACGATACGGCCGTGCGGTCGGTGGCACCCGCCACGCGGTGAACCGCAGCGCCCGCCATGGTAGCGGCGCGCCCACCGCGGCGCATCCGCCGCTGGAGCGGCACCGGGCCAGCCAGCCCCCGATCGACTAGATTGGCGCGGGCCGCCGGGCGCCGGGCGGGTGGGGCGCAACCGCGGCGGGCGCATGGAGGTGGCGATGGCCGAGCCGATGGTCGGGTCGCCGCTGTCGCTGCACGACCCCCGGACCGTCGGGCCGTGGACGGTCCACTCGCGGCTGGGCGCCGGCGGCATGGGTGTGGTCTTCTACGCGACCCGGGGCGAGCAGGCGGCTGCCGTGAAGGTGATCCGACCCGGCCTGCTCGACGCCCCCGCCACGCGTGACCGGTTCCGGCGTGAGGTGGGCATCCTCGCCGCGGTCCGCGACGTGCACATCTGCCACTACCTCGATGCGGACCTGGAGTCCGAGCCGGCCTGGCTCGCCCTGGAGTACCTGCCCGGGCCCGTGCTGCGCGAGGAGGTCCTGACGCGCGGCCCGCTGGCCGAGGACCGGTGGTGGACGTTGGCCCGTGGCCTGGCCCAGGCACTGGCCGTCCTCGAGCTGCACCGCGTCACCCACCGGGACCTCAAGCCCGGCAACGTGATCCTGCACGAGCGCGGGCCGGTGCTCATCGACTTCGGCATCGCCCATCCGGAGGACGCCACCTCGCTCACAGCGACCGGGCTGGTCACCGGGAGCCCCGCGTGGCTCTCCCCCGAGCAGGCCAACCTCGACCCCACCGGCCCTGCCACCGACATCTTCACGCTGGGCTCCCTGCTGGCCTTCGCCGCGACCGGCCGTCCGCCGTTCGGCGAGGGCGCGTCGGTGGCCGTGCTCATGTCGATCATCAAGCGCGACCCCGATCTGGCCGGGATCGACCCGGTGCGCACGGTGCTGCTGCAGCGCATGCTGCAGAAGGACCCGGCCGCCCGCCCGAGCGCCCGCGACGTGCTCGAGCTGGCCCGGGCCGGGGAGGCCGGTGAGGACGTCGCAGCCATGCTGGGGATGGCGGCGGAGGCGACGGTCCCGGCCGGCGCGCCGGTCCTCGACCCGACCGTGGTCGACGCCGCACCGCCGGATCGACCGGCCCCGCAGGCGCCGCCCATCGCCCCGCCGGCTGCTGCCCTCGGCGGGCTGGCGGCTGGCGCGGTGGCGGGCAGCACCACCCGCCCGGACGGGATCCCGGGCGCCCCCGCGGCCACAGCCCCACCGGCCCCGGTGCCCCCCGCATCCACCCCCGCGGTCCAGTGGCCGGCACCCGGCGCGAGCGCCCCTCCCCCCGCATCCGCGGCCCCAGCGCCCGCGCGGCCGGGACCCATCGGCCCACGCACCGCGGCTGCCGCGGAGCGCCGGCGCCGCCGCCGCGGCTGGGTGGTGGGGCTGGTCGCCATGGTCGCCCTGGCCCTCGTGGGCTGGCTGGTCCTGCCCGGGCTCCTCGGGGGCGCCGGCGACGGCGACGCCTCCTCCCCCGACGGCACGAGCAGCGCACCGGCCAGCTCGGGCGACGCGCCGCCCGCCCCCGGCTCGGACCAGCTCGTGAGCGGCGACTGGCTCCTGGAGTCCTACCGCCTGGACAACACCGAGGAGGGCCTGGTGGTCTCCGGCACGGTGCGCAACCGGGGCAGCGCCACTGCCTCGGCGGACCTGGTGGTCTGGGTCTACGTCGCCGGCACGTCGCTCGGCTCGGTCAGCGGCACCGTCTCGGACGTGCCCGCCGGCGCCGCGGTCCCGGTCACCATGCGTGGCGACGCCGTGTGGAAGCCCGGCCAGAAGGTCGTGCTGCTCGAGGCCAGCAGCTGACGCCGGCGCCGCGAACCCAAGCGCGTGGGTCGTGGCCCGCTGGGGCCTGACCCGCCCGAACCGTCAGGTCACGGTCGTCGTACACACCGAGCGCTCCCCCTCCGCGCCAACTCTCCCGAACTGATGCAACGCTCCCGGAATTCGGGGAGATCCCGCCTTGATCGGGAGAGTTCGCGGGAGGGGGCGGTCGGCGACCGGGGGCGGGTCGGCGGGGCGCCGGGCGGTCAGCTGGGGCGCCGGGCGATCTCCTCGAGGGCGCTCGGCCCGGCCGCGGACGTGCCGGCGGCCCCGGCTGCGGCGCGGAACCGGGCATCCGCCCGCGCGCTCGCCCGGCGCCTGCGGGCGCCGAGCACCTGCGCGAGCAGCACGATCCCGAGCGCGCCGAGGAACATGATCGTGGCGATCACGTTGACCTGCGGCGGGATGCCCCGCTGCGCCGCGCCCCAGATGTACATCGGGAACGTCACGGTCGAGCCGGAGTTGAAGTTCGTGATGATGAAGTCGTCGAACGACAGCGAGAACGCCAGCAGCGCCGCGCCGGCGATGCCCGGGGCGACCAGCGGCAGGGTCACGTGCCGGAATGTCGCGCGCTCGTCGGCGTAGAGGTCCATGGCCGCCTGTTCCAGCCGTGGGTCCAGGCCCGACAGCCGTGCCTTCACGGTCACGACGACGAACGAGATCACGAACATGATGTGGGCGATGAGGATCGTCCAGAACCCCAGCGGCATCTGCCAGGTGCCCCAGTACATGTTGAGGAACAGCGCGAGCAGGGACGAGCCCAGCACGACCTCGGGGGTGGCCATGGGCAGGAAGATGAGCAGGTTGGTCGTCGACCGGCCGGCGAAGCGGTGGCGCACCAGGGCGAAGGCGATCATCGTGCCGAGGATGGTGCCCACGATCGTGGCCAGCAGCGCGATGCTCACGCTGGTGCCCACGGCCCGGCAGATCGTGGGGTCGCGGCAGATGTTGGTCCACGCCTGCAGCGAGAACTCGTTCCAGCTCGTGTTCTGCCGGCCGGCCGGGCGGTTGAACGAGAAGATGATGACGATCGCGACCGGCAGGAACATGTACACCAGCGCGAGGCCCGCGTAGACGGCCAGCGTGTGCTCCCGGATCCAGCGCAACGCCCGCTGCAGGCCCGACTCGCGCACCGGCGGGGCGGCCGAGGGATCGATCGTGGTGCTCGCCAGCCGTGGGCCGGCCTGGGATGCGGCCATGATCGAGGCCATGAGCAGGAAGCTCAGCGCCGAGGCGATCGGGTAGTCGCGCACGATGATGAACTGGCTGTCGATGACCGAGCCGATCATCCGGTCGTTCGTCGAGCCGAGCAGGCGCACGTTGATGTAGTCACCCGCGGCCGGGATGAAGGTCAGCAGCGTGCCGGCCACCACCCCGGGCAGCGACAGCGGCCACACGACCTTGCCGAACGTGGTGAACGGGGCGGCGTAGAGGTCGGCCCCGGCCTCGACCAGCCGCGGGTCGATCTTGTCCAGCGCTGCGTACAGGGGCAGGATCATGAACGGCAGGAAGTTGTACGTCAGGCCGGTGACCACCGCGATGGGCGTGCTGAGGATGCGGTCCTCGGGCAGCAGGTTCAGGGCGTTGAGGGTGTTCACCACGAACCCCTCGTCGGCCAGGATCGTCTGCCACGCGTACGTGCGGATCAGGAACGAGGCGAAGAACGGCGCCACCACCAGCACGAGCAGCAGGGCCTTCCAGCGCCCCGCCTTGAAGGCGATGAAGTAGGCCAGCGGGTAGGCGATGACCAGGGCCAGGATCGTCGCCGAGCCGGCGAAGATGAACGAGCGGATGAACTGCTCGCCGTACCGGCTCAGCGCCTCGGGGTAGTTGGCGAAGTCCCAGGCGAAGTAGAAGCCGTCGTCGGGGTTGTCGCTGACGGGGGCCTGCAGGGAGGTCGCGAACAGCGAGACCAGCGGCACCACGAAGAAGACCGTGAGCCAGAGCATGCCCGGGATGAGCAGCCAGTAGGGCGTGCCGCGGCGCTTCGACAGCCCCGGCGCCGGCTCGGCCGGCCGGGGGACGCCCGCGATCTCGATCGCGGGGCTGGAGGCGGGGATCTGCACGGCTCAGCCCCCGACCGCCGGCGTGGGCGCCAGGCCGGCCTGGGCGTCGGAGGCCGTGTAGTGCCCGACCTCGCGCAGGTCCTCCTCGATGCCGGCGTTGAGGTCGTCGCCGCCGTCCAGGCCGAAGCTGTGCCCGGGCTCCCAGGAGACCACCACCCGCTCCCCCACGGCGGGGCGCGTCGCCGAGCCCATGTTCTGCTCGAACGCGATGAGTTCCTGGCCCCAGGAGGTGGCCACGAGGTACTGGGTGGAGACGCCGACGAACGAGGCGTCGGTCACCACCCCGTCGAGGGTGTTGCGCCCGGCGGGCACCTCGGTGCCCTCGCGGTGCAGGTGCAGCTTCTCGGGGCGCACGCCCACGATGATCCGGTCGGCGTCGGTGCTCACCTTCTCCTGCGGCAGGCGCACGACCTGCCCGAAGGCGCGCACCGTGACGATGCCGTCACGGCCCACCACCTCGCCGGGGAGCATGTTCGACTGGCCCAGGAAGTTCGCGGCGAACGCGGTGTGCGGGGTGTCGTAGATGTCCTGCGGCGCACCCAGCTGCTCGATCCTGCCCTGGTTCATCACCGCGATGGTGTCGGCCATCGTCATGGCCTCCTCCTGGTCGTGCGTGACGTGCACGAACGTGATGCCGACCTCGGTCTGGATGCGCTTGAGCTCGATCTGCATCTGGCGGCGCAGCTTGAGGTCCAGCGCGCCGAGCGGCTCGTCGAGCAGCAGCACGTCGGGCCGGTTGATGAGGGCCCGGGCCACGGCCACGCGCTGCTGCTGGCCACCGGAGAGCTGGGCCGGCCGGCGCCGGGCCATCGGGCCCAGCTCGACCAGGTCGAGCATCTCGTTCACCCGCAGCTCGACGTTCTTCTCCCCGCGCCGGCGCAGGCCGAACGCCACGTTCTCGAAGATGTCCATGTGCGGGAACAGCGCGTAGGACTGGAAGACGGTGTTCACCGGGCGCTTGAACGGCCGCAGGTGGGTGATGTCCTGCTCGCCGATGCGGATCATGCCCTCGGAGGGCACCTCCAGCCCGGCGACCATCCGCAGCGTCGTCGTCTTGCCGCAGCCCGACGGGCCGAGCAGCGCGAAGAACGACCCGGCCGGGATCGTCAGCGTCAGGTCGTCGACCGCGGCGTGCTCGCCGTACCGCTTGGTCAGGCGGACCAGGTGCAGGTCGTCGACCTGCTTGAAGGCGTCGGCCATCAGGGGGCTCCTCGCGGATCGGGCGGCGTCAGTTGCCGATGAGGGTCTGGAAGGCCTGGTCGTACGTGGCCTGCTCGGAGGACGTGAGCGCCTTGAAGACGGTCACGTTGGCCAGGTCGGCCTCCGTCGGGAAGATGAACGGGTTGTCCACCAGGCTCGGGTCGAGCTGCTGCATGGCCTCACGGGCCCCCTCGACCGGGCAGATGTACTGCACCCATGCCGCGAGCTCGGCGGCGATCTTCGGGTCGTAGTACCAGTCCATCCAGCGCTCGGCGTTGTTGCGGTGCCGGGCCATCGCGGGAACGAGCATGTTGTCGGTCCACAGCGTGCCGCCGGACTCGGGGATGACGAACTGGTACGGCTCGCCGAGGGCCGCCACGTCGCCGGACCAGCCGATGACCGCGGCCACGTTGCCCTGCTCCAGCGCGGTCAGGTAGTCGTTGCCCGAGACCTGCCGGATCTGGCCGGAGTCGATCTGCTCCTGCAGCTCGGCGATCGCGGCGTTGAAGTCCTCCTCGGTGAAGTCGGCCGGGTCGTTGCCCTGGCTGAGCATCACCACCCCCACCGAGTCGCGCATCTCCGACAGGATCGTGACGCGGCCGCGCAGCTGCGGGTCCCACAGCTCGGCCACGGTGCGGATCTCGCGCTTGCCGGTCAGCTCCTCGAGCAGGTCGGCGTTGAACCCGAGGCCGGCGTACCCGGACTGCCACGGCAGCGTCTGGTCGCGCTCGGGGTCGAAGGCGACCGCCTGCAGGCTCGGCAGGAGGTTGCGCGCGTTCGGCACCCAGGCCCGGTCGAACTTCTGGGCGAAGCCACGGCGGATCCACTCCGCGGCCTTCCAGTCGGTGAGCACCACGATGTCGCGGTCGATGTCCTGGCCGGCCTCGAGCTGCGGGCGGACCTTGGCATCGAACTCGGCGTTGTCGTTGACGTCCTCCTGGTAGTTCACCGCGATGCCGGTGGCCTCGGTGAACGCCTCGACGGTCGGCCGGTTGCCGTCGTCGTCGACGTCGATGTAGCTGACCCAGTTGGAGATGTTGAGCTCCTTGGAGGTCGCCGACTGGTCCGGCTGGGTCCTGGCGGGGATCTCCTCGGTGGAGCTGCTGCTGGCGGTGCTCGGCGGGCGCGCGCCGCAGGCACTGGCGACCATGGCCGCGGCGCCGATGCCGCCGGCCTGCAGGATGCGCCGGCGGGGCAGCGGGACCCCAGCGCGCGGGGTGCTCAGACCCGTCATGTCGATGTGCTCCTCGTGGGTGTGGTCAGCGGTCGCCGAAGATCGTGCGGTGCCAGTCCTTGCGGACCTCACCGGTGATGTCCGACGAGACGTGCTTGATGTTCGTGTACTCCTCGAACGAGTAGACGCTCATGTCCTTGCCGAAGCCCGAGGCCTTGAAGCCCCCATGCGGCATCTCGGACACGATCGGGATGTGGTCGTTGATCCACACGCAGCCCGCGGCGATCTCGCGGGCGGCCCGCTGGGCGCGGAAGGTGTTCGTGGTCCACGCCGAGGCGGCCAGGCCGTACGGGGTGTCGTTGGCCAGGGCGATGCCCTCGCCGTCGGTGTCGAAGGGCAGCACCACGAGCACCGGGCCGAACAGCTCCTGCTGCACGATCTCTGCGTCCTGAGAGGCGCCCACGACGAGCGTCGGCGGGTAGTAGGAGCCGGCGGCCAGCGGGCCGGCGGGCACCTCGCCACCCCGCACGACCTTGGCCCCCGCGGCCGCGGCGCGCTGCACGTACCCGTGCACGGTGTCGCGCTGGCGCAGCGAGATGAGCGGGCCCTGGTCGGTGGTCGGGTCGGTCGGGTCGCCCAGGCGCACCGTGTCCATGAGGGCGGCGACCTGCTCGACGAAGGCCTCGAGGTGCGGGCGCTGCACGTACGCGCGGGTCGCCGCGGTGCAGTCCTGGCCGGTGTTGATCAGGGCCCCGGCGACCGCGCCGTTGGCGGCGGCCTCGAGGTCGGCGTCGTCGAAGACCACGAACGGGGCCTTGCCGCCGAGCTCGAGGTGCACCCGCTTCACGGTGCCGGTGGCCAGCTCCATGACCCGGCGGCCGACCGGGGTGGAGCCGGTGAACGACACCATCGCGACGTCCGGGTGGCTCACCAGCGCCTCGCCCACCACCCGCCCGGGACCGGTGAGCACGTTGATCACCCCCGCCGGGATGCCCGCCGCGGCGGCGTCCTCGGCCACCATGAGCGAGGTCAGCGGGGTGAGCTCCGCGGGCTTGAGCACGATCGTGTTGCCGGCGGCCACGGCCGGCAGGATCTTCCACATCGCCATCTGGAGCGGGTAGTTCCACGGCGCGATCGAGCCGACCACGCCGACCGGCTCGCGCCGGATCGATGACGTGTGCGTCCCGTCGTACTCGGCCTGCGCCATGCCCGTCAGGACGCGTGCGGCGCCGGCGAAGAAGCGGACGTTGTCGATCGAGCCGGGCACGTCGAACTCGCGGGTGAGCTTGATCGGCTTGCCGGCCTGCGCGGTCTCGACCTGCGCGTACTCCTCGGCGCGGGCCTCCATGCGCTCGGCCAGGGCGAAGAGCGCCGCGGCGCGCTCCCCCGGCGTGGCACCGGCCCAGGCGGGCAGGGCACGTGCCGCTGCGGCCACCGCGCGGTCGACATCCTCCGGTGTGGCCTCGGTCAGGGTCGCCACGACCGAGCCGTCCGCAGGGTTCACGACGTCGAGCGGCGCACCGCCACCCGCGACGTGCTCACCGTCGATGAACTGTCCGAGCAGTGCCACTGTGCCCTCCGACGTTGATCGTCATGGACGGTCCCATGTCGATATCCGTGCCCCCCCGGCCGTTCATCCCCCGGATTCCGTCGCTTCACAGGCGACCGGCGCACGATAACGCAGCAGATGGCCCCCCACAACCGCGATGGCCGGTGGCGTCGCCCCGACCCGCGGCAGCCTGATCCCAGTCGTCGGACCGCTGCGGCGGCCGACTCAGGCGGTGACGATCCGGGACGGCTCGGGCTGCTCGCCGCGGCCGAACGCCTGGATGTTCTCGGTCGTGACCCGGGCGATCTCGTCGAGGGCCTCCTTGGTCAGGAAGGCCTGGTGCGCGGTGACGATGACGTTGGGGAACGTGAGCAGGCGGGCCAGGACGTCGTCGTCCATGATCTCGCCGGACAGGTCCTCGAAGAACTTGCCCTCCTCCTCCTCGTACACGTCGAGGCCCACGCCGCCGACCTGCCCTGTCTTGAGCGCCTCGATGAGGGCCACGGTGTCCACCAGCGCCCCGCGGCTGACGTTGATGAGGATCACGCCGGGCTTGAGCGCGGCCAGGACGAGGTCGTTGATGATGTGGTGGGTCTCCGGGAACAGCGGGACGTGCAGCGAGACGATGTCGGCCTCGCGGCCGATCTCGCTGAGCGTCACGTACTCCAGGCCGGCCTCCTGCGCCCAGGCGAGGTCCGGGTAGGGGTCCCACATGATGACCCGGGTGCCGAAGCCCTTGAAGATCTGCCCGGCGATCTTGCCGATCTTCCCGGTGCCGATGAGCCCGACCGTCTTGCCGTGCATGTCGAACCCGACCAGGCCGTCGAGGGTGAAGTTCATGTCGCGCACGCGTCGGTTGGCCTGCGGGATGCGCCGGTTCAGGGCCATCGCCAGCGTCACGGCGTGCTCGGCGACCGCATACGGGGAGTAGGCCGGCACGCGGGCGACGAGCAGGCCGTGCTCGGCGGCGGCGGCCAGGTCCACGCCGTTGAAGCCGGCGCACCGCAGCGCGATCATCCGCACGCCCTTGCTGGCCAGGTGCTCGATGACGGCCCGGTCCACCTTGTCGTTGACGAAGACGCAGACCACGTCGGTGCCCTCGGTGACCGTCTCGACGGTCTCGGCGTTGAGCCGGAACTCGCGGAACTTCACGTCGATCCCGGCGGCCAGCAGCGACTCGCCGAGGTGGTCCCGGTCGTAGCGCTTGGTGTCGAACATCGCAACGGTCGTCATGACGCTGCACGGTAGTCCCCGGCACGATCGCTCGCCCGCCAGCGGTGCAGCCCTGGGTCACCCTCCTCCCGGCCGCGCATGGCAGGGTGCGCCCATGCGCCAGGACCGGGCCCCTCGCCGCGGGCCGGCGGCGCTCATCGCGGCCCTCGCGCTGGCCCTCGCCGGTGCTGGCGGGTGCGCCAACCCGGCCACCTCGCCGGTCACCGAGGCGCCCCCGACCCGGCCGCTGGCGATCCCCGCGCTGGAGGAGGGCACCGGGGCCGGCGGCACCCGCGCGTTCGACCTCGTCGTGGACGAGGGCACGCACGACTTCGGCCGTGGCACGACGGCGACCATGGGCGTGAACGCCGGCTACCTGGGCCCGACCCTGCGCATGCGCACCGGCCAGGACGTGCGCATGGACGTGACCAACCGCCTCGACGAGCGCACGACGCTGCACTGGCACGGCATGGCCGTCCCGGCCCGCATGGATGGCGGGCCGCACCAGCTCGTGGCGCCCGGGGCGACGTGGTCGCCCACGTGGCAGGTGCGCAACCCGGCTGGGACGCTCTGGTACCACGCCCACCCGCACGGCGACACCGCCGAGCACGTCTACCGGGGCGTGGCCGGCATGATCATCGTCGAGGACCAGGCGGCGCCGGCCGGGCTGCCCGACGAGTACGGCGTCGACGACATCCCGGTCATCGTGCAGGACAAGCGCTTCGACGACGACGGCCAGCTCGTGTTCGACCAGCCCGGGCCGAGCTCCACGGGCTTCCTCGGCGACACCGTCATGGTGAACGGCACGGTCGGGCCCTACCTCGACGTCCGCGCGACCCGGACCCGGCTGCGACTGTTGAACGCCTCCACCGCCCGGGTCTACCGGCTGGCGCTCGCCGACGGCCGGGCGTTCGACCTCGTCGGCACCGATGGGGGCCTGCTGCCCGCCCCGGTCCGCCTGACCGCGATCCAGCTGTCGCCCGGTGAGCGTGCCGACATCGTGGTCACCATGGCCCCGGGCGAGCGGGTGATGCTGCGCAACACCTCACCGGAGTTCGGCGGCCGGGTCGGGCCCAACTCCCGCTTCGGCACCGGCGACTACGACGTGCTCGAGCTGCGCGCGGCCCAGCAGCTGCGCCCCGCTCCCCCGCTGCCGACCACGCTGGCCACCTGGCAGCGCCTGCCCGCCTCGGCCGCGACCACGACCCGCGACTTCACGATCCACGCGCAGATCATCAACCGCAAGCCCGTCGACATGGGGCGCATCGACGAGGTCGTCCCCGCCGGGGCGACCGAGGTCTGGGTCCTGCGCAACCGCGACCCGCAGCCGCACAACTTCCACGTGCACGCGGTGCAGTTCCAGGTGCTCGACGTCGACGGGGCTCCCCCACCGCCCGAGCTCGCCGGCTGGAAGGACACCGTGTACCTGGCGCCGGGCTCCGAGGTGCGCATCATCGCGACCTTCCCCCCGGACGGGGACCCGACGTGGCCGTTCATGTACCACTGCCACCTGCTGTGGCACGAGGACTCCGGACTCATGGGCCAGTTCGTCGTGGTCGAGCCCGGCCAGACGGTCGTGCCGCCCCCGGACCCGTACGACCACTGAGTCCACGGTCCGCGCACCACGCCCGTCCGGCGGGAGCGGGCTACCCCTCGTCGAGGCTGATCATCACGTGCTTGATCCGGGTGTAGTCCTCGAGGCCGTACATCGAGAGGTCCTTGCCGTAGCCGGAGTGCTTGAACCCGCCGTGCGGCATCTCGGCGACCAGCGGGATGTGGGTGTTGATCCACACCGCCCCGAAGTCGAGGTGCTTGGCCATCCGCAGGCCGCGGCCGATGTCGCGGGTCCACACCGACGACGCGAGTCCGTACTTCACGCCGTTGGCCCACTCGAGCGCCTTGGCCTCGTCGCTGAACGACTGCACCGTCATGACCGGCCCGAAGATCTCGTTCTGGATCATCTCGTCGTCCTGGCGCAGCCCGGACACGACCGTCGGCGGCACGTAGTAGCCCCGGTCCCCCAGCCGGGTGCCGCCCACCACGATGTCGGCGTGGTCCGGCGTCCGCTCCAGGAAGCCGAGGACCTGCTCGAGCTGGCGCTCGTTGTTCAGCGGCGGCACGAGCGCGTCCTCGTCCTCCTGGCCGACCTCGTACGTCGTGGTGGTGGCGCGCGCCTGCTCGGCCAGGGCGGCGACGAAGTCGTCGTGGACGGCGTCGGCGACGAGCACGCGCGTGGCAGCCGTGCAGTCCTGGCCGGCGTTGAAGTAGCCGGCCACGGCGAGCCACTCGGTGGCCGCGGCGATGTCGGCATCGTCGAACACGATGACCGGCGCCTTGCCGCCCAGCTCGAGGTGCACCTTCTTCACGTCCGCGGCGGCGGTGCCGGCCACGGCCATGCCGGCCCGCACGGAGCCGGTGATGGAGACCATGTCGGGGCGCGGGTGCTCGACGAGCAACTGGCCGGTCGAGCGGTCGCCGGTCACGACGTTGAGCACACCGGGGGGCAGCACGTCGGCGAACAGCTCGGCCATGCGCACGGTGGTCACCGGCGTGGTGTCGGAGGGCTTGAGCACGACGGCGTTGCCGGCCGCGATGGCCGGGGCGAACTTCCAGACCGCCATCATCATCGGGTAGTTCCACGGGGTCACCTGCCCGATCACGCCGATCGGCTCGCGGCGGACCATCGACGTGTAGCCCTTCATGTACTCACCGGTCGAGCGGCCCTCGAGCACCCGCGCGGCCCCGGCGAAGAACCGGATCTGGTCGACCATGGGGCCGATCTCCTCGGACTTCGTCAGCGGGATCGGCTTGCCCGTGTTCTCGCTCTCCAGCGCGACGAGCTCGTCGGCGTGCGCCTCGACGATGTCGGCGACCTTGAGCAGCGCGGCCTGCCGCTCGGACGGTGTGGTCTGGCTCCACGACGCGAAGGCGTCGGACGCGGCCCGGTAGGCACGATCGACGTCCTGGGCGTCGGAGACCACCGCCTGGGCGAACACCTCGCCGGTGTGCGGGTTGACCAGGTCCGTGGTCTGGCCGGAGGCGCCGTCGACCGGCTCGCCGTTGATGAAGTTGCGGATGATGCGGGTCACGTGAGCTCCTCGGGGACGGCCGGCGGGGGTGGACGCGCAGGTGCGCCGATCGGCGCCGATGCTAGCCCAGGTGCCCGGCTGCCCGCAGGCCGTCAGCCCCCTGATCCGTCGGATCATCCCCCTGTGGCGTGCGCTTTCCGCAGTGCGAGGGCCTCTCCACGACGGTTTTCGCTTGCCATCCCCGGGCAGGTGGGGTTCCATTGCGCCATGCTGCAGCCCGCACGCGTCCGCTCCATGCCGCTCGACGCGGCGGCCAAGGCGATCATCGAGCAGCTGCAGCAGGACGGCAGGCGGCCCTACGCCACGATCGGGCGAGCTGTTGGCCTGTCCGAGGCCGCGGTCCGCCAGCGCGTGCAGCGGCTCGTCGATGCCGGGGTCATCCAGATCGTCGCGGTCACCGATCCCATGCAGGTCGGCTTCCCGCGCGCAGCCATGATGGGCATCCGCGTGGACGGCGACCTCAGCGAGGTCGCCGACGCCCTGGCCGCCCTCGACGAGGTCGACTACGTCGTCATCACCGCTGGCGGTTTCGACATCCTGGCTGAGGTGGTCTGCGAGGACGACGACCACCTCCTCGAGATCATGAACAGCAAGATCCGGTCGATCCCCGGGGTGCGCAGCACCGAGACGTTCGTCTACCTCAAGCTCCGCAAGCAGATCTACACGTGGGGAACCCGATGACCATCAGCGAGCTGTCCTTCTCCGAGCCCGGCACCACCCCCCTGTCGGGGGTCGCGCGCGACCGGCTCTGGATGCACTTCACCCGCCACTCGGTGTACGAGCAGGGCGGCCACGTGCCGGTCATCGTCCGCGGCGAGGGGGCCCGCATCTGGGACGACCAGGGCCGCTCCTACCTCGACGGCCTCGCGGGCCTGTTCGTCGTGCAGGTGGGCCACGGCCGCCGCGAGCTGGCCGAGGCCGCGGCCCGCCAGGCAGAGACGCTGGCGTTCTTCCCGCTGTGGTCCTACGCCCACCCGGCCGCGATCGAGCTGGCGGACCGCCTGGCCGCCCTCGCCCCGCCGGACATCAACCGCACGTTCTTCACCACCGGCGGTGGCGAGGCCGTGGAGTCGGCCTGGAAGCTGGCCAAGCAGTACTTCAAGCTCACCGGCAAGCCGACCAAGCACAAGGTGATCAGCCGGGCGGTCGCCTACCACGGCACCCCCCAGGGGGCCCTGAGCATCACGGGCATCCCGGCAGCCAAGGCCGCGTTCGAGCCGCTCGTCCCCGGCGCGCACAAGGTCCCGAACACCAACTTCTACCGCGCCCCCGCGCACGGCGACGACCTCGTGGCGTTCGGTCGGTGGGCCGCGGACCGGATTGCCGAGGCGATCGAGTTCGAGGGCCCGGAGACCGTGGCGGCGGTGTTCCTCGAGCCGGTGCAGAACTCCGGCGGGTGCTTCCCCCCGCCGCCGGGGTACTTCGAGCGCGTCCGCGAGATCTGCGACACCTACGACGTGCTCCTGGTCGCCGACGAGACGATCTGCGCGATGGGCCGCATCGGCGACTGGTTCGCCATGAACCGCTTCGGCGTGCAGCCCGACATCATCACGTTCGCCAAGGGGATCACCTCGGGGTACGCGCCCCTCGGCGCGATGATGGTGCACGACCGGCTCTTCGAGCCCTTCGCGACCGGCTCGAACGCGTTCCTGCACGGCTACACGTGGGGCGGGCACCCGGTGTCGTGCGCGGTCGCCCTGGCCAACCTCGACATCTTCGAGCGCGAGGGCATCAACGCCCACGTCCGGGCCAACGAGGGCGCGTTCCGGGCCACCCTGGAGCGGCTGCTCGACCTCGACATCGTCGGCGACGTCCGAGGTGAGGGGTTCTTCTACGGCATCGAGCTGGTGAAGGACAAGGCGACGAAGGAGACCTTCGACGACGCGGAGTCCGAGCGGCTGCTGCGCGGGTTCCTGTCCAAGGCGCTGTTCGACGCCGGGCTGTACTGCCGGGCCGACGACCGGGGCGACCCGGTGATCCAGCTCGCCCCGCCGCTCATCGTCGGGCAGGCCGAGTTCGACGAGATGGAGCAGGTCCTGCGCTCGGTGCTCACCGAGGGGATGCGCCTGCTCTAGATGGACACGACCGCGCGCACCACCTTCACCCGCAAGGCCGAGCGGGGCTCGCACGACCGCCACGCCGCCGACGCCATCCTCGCCGAGGCGCTGGTCGGGCACGTCGGGTTCGCCGACGCGACCGGCGCCCCCGTCGTGCTGCCGGTCGCCATCGCCCCGGACGGCGACCGCGTGCTCGTCCACGGCTCGACCGGGGCCCGGCTGTTCCGCACCCTGGCCAGCGGGGTGCCGGCCTGCCTGACGGTCACCCTGCTCGACGGCCTCGTCCTGGCCCGCAGTGCGTTCGAGTCGAGCATGGACTACCGCAGCCTGGTCGTCCTCGGATCGTTCACGGAGGTGCTCGGCGACGAGAAGCTCCGGGCCCTGCGCGTGCTCACCGACCACCTCACGCCCGGCCGCTGGGATGCCCTGCGGCCGATGACACCCAAGGAGGTCGCCGCCACGATGGTCCTGGCGATCCCGCTCGCGCAGTGCTCCGTGAAGGCCCGCACCGGCGGCACGGACGAGCCCGCCGAGGACCGCACCTGGCCGATCTGGGCCGGGCAGCTGCCGGTGGTGGTCGGCACCGGCACCCCGATTCCCGAGCCGGGGGTGGCCCAGCACCTGCCGGGCCCGGTGGCCCCGCGGGCGCTGGGCGGCCCGGGGGCGGCGTGAGCCGGCTGCGCGACCTGTCGTTCTGGTGGGACTCGCTGGGCGAGGCTCCCCCGCCGCGACCCTCCCTGGCCGGTGACCTCGACGTCGACGTCGCCATCGTCGGGGCCGGCTTCACCGGGCTCTGGACCGCCCACGCCCTGACCCGCGCCGACCCCAGCCTGCGGGTGGTGATCGTCGAGGCGCAGGTCGCCGGCTTCGGGGCCAGCGGACGCAACGGCGGCTGGTGCTCGGCGCTGTTCCCGGCCTCCATCGACGCCGTCGCCCGTGGCTCGTCACGCCGCGCTGCCGTGGCCATGCA
Source organism: Candidatus Nanopelagicales bacterium (assembly GCA_025456015.1). Classification (GTDB taxonomy): domain Bacteria; phylum Actinomycetota; class Actinomycetes; order S36-B12; family CAIYMF01; genus Prado023. The sequence continues at coordinate 5,779 of JALOLK010000045.1, read as the reverse complement.
GCACGCGATGCACGACACCGTGGACGAGGTCGGGCGGGTGGCCGCCGAGGAGGGCTTCGACCTCGACTGGGCCAAGGGCGGCACGCTCGGGCTGGCCCGCACGCAGGTGCAGCTGCAGCGGGCGACGCAGGCGATCGCGCACTGGCGGACGTGGGGGTTCGGCGCGGCCGACTACCGGCTGCTCGACGCCGAGGAGGCCACCGCCCGGACCGGTGCGACCGATGTGCTCGGCGCCACCTACACCCCGCACTGCGCCGCCATCCATCCCGCGAAGCTGGTGCGCGGCCTGGCCGCAACGGTGCAGCGCCGCGGCGTGCGGATCCTCGAGCACACCGCCGCGACCGCGATCGAGCCCGGCGTGGTGCGCACCGAGCTCGGCGATGTGCGCGCGCCCTTCGTCGTGCGGGCGACCGAGGCGTTCACCGCCCGCCTGCCCGGTCACCGGCGCACCCTGCTGCCGGTCTACTCGCTCATGCTCGCCACCGAGCCGCTGCCCGAGGACGTGTGGGAGCAGATCGGCCTGGCCCAGCGCGAGACGTTCACCGACGGTCGGCACCTCATCATCTACGGGCAGCGCACGGCCGATGGGCGCCTGGCGTTCGGTGGCCGGGGGGCGCCCTACCACGTCGGGTCACGCATCGACCCGGCCTTCGACCGGGTGTCGGCGGTCCACGAGGGGCTGCACCGCACGTTGGTCGAGCTGTTCCCGGCCGTGGCGCCGTACCGGGTCACGCACCGCTGGGGCGGGCCGCTCGGGATCCCCCGCGACTGGTACGCCTCGGTCGGCCTGGACCGGCGGACCGGGCTGGCCTGGGCCGGCGGCTACGTCGGCGACGGGGTGGGCACGGCCAACCTGGCCGGGCGCACGCTGGCCGACCTCATCACCGGACGCGACACCGAGCTCACCCGGCTGCCCTGGGTGGGGCATCGATCCCCCCGCTGGGAGCCCGAGCCGCTGCGGTGGCTGGGCGCCAACGCCGGGCTGGCGGTCATGACCTCCGCCGATGCGGTCGAGGCCCGCACCGGTCGCCCAGCCCGCCGCGCGGCCGTGTTCGGGCGGTTCCTCGGGCACTGAGCCGGTCCCGCCGACGGCGTCGGGTGGTGGCGACGGGGCGCCTGCCCGGCACCCGCATTGAGACGGCCGGCGGTGAGGCACCACGATGGGGGCGTGGACACACCGCTGCATGCTCGCAACGACCTCATCACCCCGCTGCCGGACGGCGACCGGGTCGTGGACCGTGCGGTGGCACGCGCCGCGCGCTGGATGAGCCGCGCGGAGGGCCTGCGCACCCGTCGGGAGCGCGCCAACCGGCGCCGCCTGACCCGGCTGCTGCGCGACCCCGCAGGCCTGCCGGTGACCATGGCGCTGACCGACGAGGTCATGCGCATCTCGGACCCCACGCGGGCCGCGGCGACCCTGCGCGCCGCCGCCGAGCACTCGAACCCCCGCGCCCTCGGCGTGCGCGACCACGTCGGGCTGCGCGCGCTGTCCCCGATCTCGGCCCTCGCCCCGCGGCCCTCGATGGCCCTGGTGCACTGGCAGATCCGGGACGCCTCGAAGGGGATCATCCTGCCGGCCGAGCGCGAGCCGCTGCGCAAGCACCTGGCCCGCCGGGCCCGGGACGGCGCGCACCTCAACATCAACGTCCTCGGTGAGGCCGTGCTCGGCGAGGACGAGGCCGTGCACCGGCTCGAGCGGGTCATCGAGATGCTGACCCGGCCCGAGGTCGACTACATCTCCGTGAAGATCTCGGCCGTCGCCGCCCAGCTGAGCACCTTCGACCACGAGGGTTCGGTGGACCGGGTCGCCGAGCGGCTGCGCCGGCTCTACCGGGCGGCCGCGGCCACCACCCCGCGGACCTTCGTGAACCTCGACATGGAGGAGTACCGCGACCTCATCCTCACCATCGACGCGTTCACCCGGGTGCTCGACGAGCCCGACTTCCACGACCTCGAGGCCGGCATCGTGCTGCAGGCCTACCTGCCCGAGTGCCATGCCGAGTTCGAGGGCCTGCTCGCGTGGGCGCAGCGCCGCCGCGCCGCCGGCGGCGGGCGGATCAAGATCCGCGTGGTGAAGGGCGCCAACCTGGCGATGGAGACCTGCGAGGCCCAGCTGCACGGCTGGACCGCCGCGCCCTACGGCACCAAGGCCGACGTCGACGCCTCGTGGAAGCGCGTGGTCGACGTGGCCCTGCGCCCCGAGCACGCCGACGCGGTGCGGGTGGGGATCGCCAGCCACAACCTGTTCGACCTGGCGTGGGCGCTGGAGCTCGCCGCCGAGCGTGGGGTCTCCGCGCAGCTCGACATCGAGATGCTCGAGGGGATGGCCAACGCCGAGGCCCTGGCGATCATCGCCGACGTCGGCTCGGTGCTGCTCTACGCCCCGGTCACCGTGTCGGACGACTTCGCCTCGGCCGTGGCCTACCTCGTGCGTCGGCTCGACGAGAACACCGCGCCGGAGAACTTCCTGCGGGCCTCCTTCGACCTCACGGTCGGCTCGGCGACCTTCGCCGAGCAGGAGCGCCGCTTCCGCGACGCGGTGGCGCAGCGGCACACCGTGACCACCCAGTCCCGGCGCCATGCCGCCCCGCCACCGGTGCGCACCGAGCCCGTGGCGACGGGGACCTTCGCCAACGAGCCCGAGCTCGACGTGACCAGGCCCGAGGAGCGCGCCGAGATCGCCGCGGCGCTGAACCGGCACGCCCCCGGCTGGGGCCGGCCAGTGCCGGTGCTCATCGACGGCGTCGAGCAGCCCGACGGCGTCGAGGACGGTCGCAACCCGGGCGCCGACGGTGCCATCTGGTACTCGTACACGGTCGCCACCGCCGAGCAGGTGGACCAGGCGGTCTCGGTCGCCTCGGGTGCGGTCGGCGCCTGGGACGCACGAGGGCCGCGGGAGCGCGCACGCATCCTCTGGGAGGCCGCGCGCATCATGGGCGAGCAGCGCCACGACACCCTGGCCGTCATGGCGCTGGACGCCGGGAAGACCGTCGAGCAGGCCGGCCCGGAGATCGCCGAGGCGATCGACTTCGCCCGGTTCTACGGCCGCAGCGCGATCGCCCTGCTCGAGCAGGGCGCGAGCAGCAGCCCGGTCGGCGTGGTGGTCGTCGTGCCGCCGTGGAACTTCCCGTACGCCATCCCGGCGGGCGGGGTGCTGGCCGCCCTCGCGGCGGGCAACAGCGTCATCCTCAAGCCGGCACCCGAGACCGTCGCGACCGCGTGGTTGCTGGCCCAGCAGCTCTGGCAGGCCGGCGTCCCCCAGGACGTGCTGCAGTTCGTGCCGACCCGTGACGACGAGGTCGGCCAGCGCCTGGTGACGCACCCCGACGTGGCCGCGGTGATCCTCACCGGCTCGTGGGCCACCGCGCGGCTGTTCACCGGCTGGAAGCCGGACCTGCGCCTGCTCGCCGAGACCTCGGGGAAGAACGCGCTGCTCATCTCGGCCACGGCCGACATCGACGCGGCGGTGAAGGACCTCGTCGCGTCCGCGTTCGGCCACGCGGGGCAGAAGTGCTCGGCGGCCAGCCTGGCGATCGTCGAGGCCAGCGTGTACGACAACCCGGCGTTCTTCCGCCAGCTGCGCGACGCAGTGGTGACCGAGCACGTGGGGCCCGGCACCGAGCCGGCGACCGTGATCGGCCCGGTGATCCGCCCCGCCGAGGGTCCGCTGCTGCGGGCCCTGACGACGCTGGACCCGGGTGAGTCATGGCTGGTCGCACCACGCCGGCTCGACGAGACCGGGCACCTGTGGAGTCCCGGGGTGAAGATCGGCGTGCAGCCCGGATCGTGGAGCCACCAGACGGAGTGGTTCGGTCCCGTGCTGGGCGTCATGCGGGCCCCCGACCTCGACACGGCCATCGCCTGGCAGAACGGCGTCGAGTTCGGCCTGACCGCCGGGCTGCACGCCCTGGACAGCGCCGAGTGCCAGACGTGGATCGATCGGATCGAGGCCGGCAACGCCTACGTGAACCGCGGCACCACTGGGGCCATCGTGAACCGCCAGCCGTTCGGGGGGTGGAAGAAGTCCGCGGTCGGCCCGACCGCGAAGGCAGGTGGGGAGCAGTACGTGGCCTGCCTGCGCGACTGGGCCCAGCCAGCGGGCGCCCTGGGCAACGACGAGGTCCAGGCATGGTGGGCCGCGGTGGGTGGCGTCGCCCGCGACCTCGCCGGCCTCACGGTGGAGCGCAACCTCGTGCGCTTCCGGCCGATGGCCAAGCCCATCCTCGTGCGGGTCGACGCCGACACCCGCGCGGAGGACCTCGAGACCGTGCGCCGGCTCTCGGCGCGGACGGGCACCCCGATCCTGCTCAGCGCCGCGGCGTCGCGTGGGGCCGACACGGTGGTGGAGGACGTTGCGGCAGCCCGCGCGCACGTGGTGCGCGGCGAGGTGAGCCGGGTCCGGTGGCTGTCGGGCGAGGATGCCGGGGACCTCGCGGTCGTGGGCCTGGACGTCGGGGTCAGCGTGGACCGCCGGCCCATCGCCGGGTCCGTCGCGGTGGAGGCCCCGCGATGGCTGCACGAGCAGAGCGTCTGCATCACTGCGCACCGCTACGGCAACGTCGGGGCGGGGCCGCAGCCGCAGGTGCCGGGTGAGGTCGGGGCTGGGTCGCAGCCGCAGGCGCCGGGTGAGGTCGGGGCGGTGGCGACGGCCCGGTAGGCGCCGATCCCACGGGGCAGGTTTGCCCCTGGTCGGTCCCGGGCAGAAGGCCATGATGCACGCGTTCCGCACGATCTTCGCCCACCCCGGGGCCCCGGGCATGGTCGCCGCCGCCTTCGTGGGGCGCTTCCCGATGGCGATCGTCGGCCTCGCGCTCACCCTGCTCGTCGTCGCCGAGACCGGCTCCTATGCCCAGGCCGGGGCGGTTGGCGCCGCGGTCACCCTGGCCTCGGCGGTCGGCGGGCCGCTCAGCGCCCGGCTGGCCGACCGGCACGGCCAGCACCGCGTCCTGCCCCCGCTGCTGGGCGTGCACGTCACCGCCGTCACGCTGCTCACCGTGGCCGTGATGGCCGGCACCCCCCTGCCCCTGTGGCTGGCGCTGGGTGCGCTGGCCGGGCTCACCGGTCCGAACATCGGCGCGATGGTCCGGGCGCGCTGGGCCGGCGTGGCGCAGGGGCCCGACGAGCTGTCGACGGCGTTCGCCCTGGAGTCCACCCTCGACGAGGTCGCGTTCGTGCTCGGGCCGCCGCTGGCCACCGCACTGGCCGTCGTGGTCGCGCCGTGGTCGGCGCTGGCCGCCGGCATGGCGCTGGCGCTGGCCGGGGGGCTGGCCCTGGCCGCCCAGCGCAGCACCGAGCCGCCGGCCGCCCCGCGCAGCGCCCAGGCCGGCCCGCCGATCTGGCGCTCGGGCACCCTGCAGCTGCTGACCCTGCTCATGGTCCTCATGGGCGCCACGTTCGGTGCCCTCGAGGTGAGCACGGTGGCCTTCGCGCAGGAGGCCGGCAGCGTCGGCACCACCGGCTGGCTGCTCGGCACCTTCGCCCTGGCCAGCGGCCTGACGGGGCTCTTCCTCGGCGCGCGCCCCGGGCTCTGGCCGCTGCCGCGCCAGGTCCTGGTCGGCACGGCGATGCTGGCCGTGGCCACCGCGGCCCTGCCGTTCATCGGCGGCGTCGGATGGTACGCCGCGGGCATGTTCGGGGCGGGCCTGGGCGTGTCCGCGGTGATGATCGGGGCGCTGCAGGTCATCGAGCGGGTCATGCCCCGGGCGCGGCTCACCGAGTCCCTCGCGTTGGCGATCGCCGGGGTGCTGGTCGGCTCCTCGGCGGCGATCGCGCTGTCCGG
>JALOLK010000044.1 GCA_025456015.1 Candidatus Nanopelagicales bacterium | reverse complement strand
CAAGACCGCGACGCCGGCCGAGCAGATCGCCAACGCCAAGGCGCTGCTGGACTCCGGGGCGATCTCCCAGGCCGAGTTCGACGCGCTCAAGGCCAAGGCGCTGGCCTGACCGACACGCCGGGGGCCCGGGGACGGGGGAACCGGGCCCCCAGCGGGCGTGCGCGGCGTTCGTCAGGCCTGTGGCCGCGCGCCGGAACCCCCGGTCAACCAGGCGCTCGCGCGGTCGTGGGCCTCGGCCAGTGAGCCCTCGAGCACCGCGCCCTGCGCCACCAGCACGACGGAGGTGGGCAGCCCGGCCGAGCGCAGCTGCGTGATCGTCTCGGGTTGCAGCCCGCACACCACGACCACGCCCCCGGCACCCGCCACGTCCTGCGCGAACACCTCGAGCGCCTTCGTGAAGGTCAGGTTGGTCCGCAGGTGCCCCCGCAGGCGCAGCACCACGGCGCTGGCGGCTGCCTCGCCGTGACCGCCGGCCGCCGGCCGGGGCAGCTGCGCGAACAGCCCGGGCACCGACGCGAAGGCGCCCTGCCCCTCGATGTCCAGGACGGTGACCCGGCCGGGCGTGAGCGCACCCGGCACCGCGACGCGGCGCCACGAGCCGTCCTCACCACGCTCGAGGGCGACCACCCGGTTGCCCTGCGAGCTGGCGATCCCGACGAGCAGCAGCGAGAGGATCACGCCGATCAGCACGGCGACGTGGATCGGGACCAGCAGCGTCGCCACCATGGTGATCACGGCCGCAGCACCGGAGGCGATGCTCGTCTGCCAGGACCGCGCCAGCTCCTTGGGCTTGAGGGCCCCGAAGCCGGCGAGGATGAGCAGGCCGGCCAGGGCGGGCATCGGCACGTCGGAGAGCAGCGGCCCGAGGGCGACGACGAACACCAGCATCCACAGGCCGCTGATGATGACCGCCCATCGCGTCCGCCCACCGGCCATCACGTTGAACGCGGTCTGGCCGACGCTGCCGCCCACCGGGATCCCACCCAGGGCGCCCGAGGCCAGGTTCGCCCCGCCTTGGGCGTAGAAGTCGCGGCTGACGTCGTTGCTGGTGCCATCGGTGTTCGGGTACGCGACACCCACCCCGGCGGCCTGGACCAGCACCACGATGGTCAGGGCCAGTGCCGCGGCGACCAGGGTCGGCGAGATCAGCCCGGGATCGGGCAGGGTCAGCGGCGGCAGCCCGACGTCGATCGCCCCCGAGGTCGAGGCCACGGTCGCCACCTCGGCACCGGTCAGCTTGATCGCGATCGTGGGGATCATGATCCCGATCAGCGGCGCCAGGGCCGCGAGCTTGCCCCGGCCCAGCAGGATGCTCACGCCGATGGCCGTCGCGGCGGTGACGATCGAGGGCACGCTGAACGCGTCCCACTGCCGCAGGGTGTTCAGCGCCTTCTCCAGCGTGTTGTCGCCGCTGGTCTTCACGCCGGTGGCGTCGGCGAGCTGGCCCAGGATCAGGATCAGCCCGACGCCGAACATGAACCCCGCCATGACCGAGGCGGAGACGAAGCGCATGAGCCGCGCGAACCCCAGGCGGGTCGCCACCAGCATGAACGCGCCCGCGAGGACGGTCAGCGTGGCCAGGGTGCGGATGGGGTCCGACGATCCGTCGTTCATCACCTCCGCGGTCGTCACCGCCGCCGCCGACGTCGTCGCGATGACCATCACGGTCGTCGACTGCAGCGCGCCGCCGGCGACGGGCCCGGCGAACGAGGCATACAGCCCGGCCATCGGGTTGGCCCCGGCCAGGACCGCCGTGGCCATCCCGTCGGGCACCGACCCGATCGCTCCCGCCAGGCCGGCGAGGCCCTCCTTCCCCCAAGCGATCCGGGCCATCAGGGGCCTCCTTCGAGTGCTCGGTCTGCCGGCGCGGAGCTGGAGAGCACCTGCCTCGGGCATGCGGGTCGGCGCGGGTCGGCCCGCCCAGCCCGATCGTGGCCGCGTGGCCCGCGCGGGGCATCGTCCGCCGGGGATGACCCGCTGCTGCCCGTGGTCGCGACCGCGCCTCGATCGGGCCCAAGGCCACTGTGGGTCGGCCCTCCTCGGGACCAGACTGGAGGTGCGGGAGGTGCGGGCCGGACGGCTGGCGCGGTCCCGTGGGTGCGATGTGGCTCGCACATGACAGGGGGTGTCCCTGATGAACAAGCAGAGCAGGGCGGTGGCCGTGCTGGCCGCCGCGATGGTGGTGCTCGCGGGCTGTGGGGACGGCGGCGGGGAGGCGTCGCCCACGCCGACGGCCAGCCCGACGCCCAGCGTCACGGTCCTCGAACGGGCCACCGCGGCGCTGCTCCCCGACGAGCTGACGCCGCCAGCGCCCCCGGGGACGATCGTCCGACCGGTCGAGCCGCTCACCGCGCAGGGCGACGAGGTCGCCGCGCCGTGGGCGCAGTTCATGGTCTGCCCGATCGTGTGGAGCCGGCCCGATGAGGGTCCCCCGACCGACGTGGAGCCCGAGGCGCTGGCTGGTGCCTGGGCGTTCGGGGTGGCCGGGGCCGCGCAGATGGACCAGTACGCCATCGTGTACGCCGGCGAGGCCGCGGCGCAGGCGGCGGTGAGCAGGGCCCAGGCCCAGGCCGACCGCTGCGCGGCGCTCTACGAGGAGGCCCCGGAGTACGCGGGCGATCCGCCGGAGACGACGATCGGCGAGGTGCCCGGCTCGGTCGACGGATTCCGGGTGGACGCGATGTTCGGTCCTCGGCAGGCCCTCAGCACGGTCATGCGGATGGGCGACACGGTCCACTTCATGCGGCTCGCGTCGTCCGGCTACGAGACCGAGTCGGGGGACGAGGTCGAGGACCCGGGCGGGATGCTGGACGCGGCGTGGACCGAGCAGGTCATCGGGGCGGCTGCCGAGCACCTGGCCGGATGATCACCGGGCGCGGCTAGGGCCGGCGGCAGGCGGCGCCCAGCGCGTCCCAGTCGACGCGGGCCAGTTGGGCCTCGGTCACGGCCTGGGCCTTGGGCCGGCCGTCCTGCAGCGCGGCGGACCACCGGGCAGCGGTGACGGCGACGGTCCCGAGCCGGCGGGCGGCGTCGGGGTCGGGGCACGCGGCGGCCGCGGCCGACACCAGCGCGGCGAACTGGGCGGAGTCCGATGCCTGCACCGCGAGCGCGCGCGCCAGGAGGTCGGCGGCATCCGCCTGGGGTGGCGCCGGGGAAGCGGCTGTGGTGCCCGGGACACTGGGGGAGGCAGGAGCCGGGGGCGTCGGCGCCCCGCCGCAGCCGGCGAGCACCAAACCGGCGCACGCCATGGCGACCATGCAGCGGAGCCGACGCGATCGCACCGGCGTCAGTCTGCCGGGCTGGTGGGCACCGGGCCACTGCGGGCTGGCTGAGGGGCCACCCTCAGGCGGGGGCGCCCTCGCCGCCGGGGTCGGGCCGGGTCCACCGGTAGGGCGTCGTGGTGGTCACCGCGGTCAGCCCGCTGCGTTCGAGGATGGGCCGCGACATCGCGGTGCAGTCGCTGTGCAGGTAGCGCACGCCCGCGGCCAGCGCTGCCCGTGCCCTGGCCGAGACCAGCGCGCGGTAGATGCCGCGACCCCGCCACGGCGCCAGGACCGCGCCGCCCCACAGGCCGGCGAACTGCGTGCCACGCACGACGTCCAGCGTGCCGGCGGCGACCACCTCGCCGCGGGCCTCGGCCAGCCACAGCTGCAGGTGGTCGGGATCGGCAGCGAGCTGCTCGGCGACCTCACGGGCATCCCGGCCGCCGCCGCGGCCGAACACCTGCACCTGCATGGCGGTGGCGCGCTGCACGTCCGCGAGCAGGTCCGGCCCGACCTCGGCGCGGCGGATGGCCACCCCGGCCGGGAGCTCCACGTCCACCGCCAGCTCCGTGGCGGGTCCGACCATCACGGTCTCGACCTCCTCGGCCACGAAGCCGTGGGCCACCAGCCGCGCCCCGAGGTCGGCCGGCGCGTCGTGGCCCCGGGTCTTCCACTCGGCGGTGGCCACATCGGTCGCCTCGCGGAAGTGCCCCACGGTCGCCTCGATCAGCCCGTCGAGGGCCTCGCCCTGCAGCCCCCCCAGCGAGCGGTAGGTGACCATGCCGCCGTCACCGAACGTCGCCCAGAGCACCGGGGGATGGGGCACCACCGTGGTCGCCCGCGCGACCTCGGCCTCCTCGCGCAGCTGGGCGTCGTAGGCCTCGAGCAGGGCAGCGGCATCCACGGGGCGCGATCATGCCACCGCTACCCGGCGATCGGCCGGCCCAGCCCGCTGGCCCGGCGCACACGGCGCTGCACCCCCGCGGCGACCGCCTCCGGGGTGCCCACGATGCGGATGCGCCGGCGGGCCCGGGTCACCGCGGTGTAGAGCAGCTCGCGCGTGAGCAGCGGCGAGTCCTGCGATGGCAGGACCACGGTCACCGCCTCGAACTGGCTGCCCTGCCCGCGGTGCACCGTCATCGCGTGGAGCGTCTGCACCTCGGCCAGCCGCTCCGGTGCCACGAGCACGGTGCCCGCCCCGCGCGCGAACGCGACGCGCGTCACGCCGTCGGAGGGGTCGGCCACGAGCACGCCGGTGTCACCGTTGAACAGCCCGAGGGCGGGGTCGTTCGCCGTCACCAGCAGGGGTCGCCCGAGGTACCACGGGTCCCCTGGACTGGCGTGCACCACCAGGTGCTCGGTCCACGCCGCGATGCGCTCGTTCCAGTGCTGCACCCCGTGCGGGCCCTCCCGGTGGGCGCACAGCACCCGGTGGCCCTCGAGGGCCGCGAGCGCGGCCCCGGCGTCCCCGGCGCGGGCAGCGGCCACGACCTGCTCCTGCTGGTCGCGCACGTCGGCGCGCACGGCCCGCTCGGCCCGCGCCTGCGCGCTCGCACCGGCGGTGACGTCGAGGAACACGACGTCCTGGGAGCCGGCGGCCAGGACGGCCAGGACCTCGTCGGGGGCACCGGCCCGGATGGCCGCGGCGAGGGCGCCGATGGCGCCGCCGAAGCGGTAGTTGCGCTCGAGCGTGACGACGCCGGTGGCCGCTGCCGGGGCCACGAGCCCCTCGGGTGCCTCCCGTGGGCAGGCCTCAGCGAGGGCGATGGCCAGGGCCGCGCTGTCGGTGTCCCCGGGTGGGGCTGGGGCGTGCACGAGGTCGCCCAGGACGGCGCCGGCATCGATCGACGCGAGCTGGTCCGGGTCGCCGACGAGGACCAGCCGCGCATCGGGCCGCACGGCCTCGAGCAGCCTGGCCATGAGCGGCAGGGAGACCATCGAGGTCTCGTCGACGATGACGACGTCGTGGGGCAGCGGGTTGCTGCGGTCGTGCCGGAAGCGCCCGCTCGCGTCCGGGCGCCAGCCGAGCAGCCGGTGCAGCGTCGAGGAGGGCAGGTCGGCCAGGCCGGCCCGGTCCGCGGGGTCCATCGCCGCGGCAGCCTGCCCCACCGCCTCGGCGAGCCTGGCGGCCGCCTTGCCCGTGGGGGCGGCCAGGGCCACCGAGAGCTGCGGGCCGTGCAGGCTGCGCAGCAGGGCCACGATGCGCGCCACCGTCGTGGTCTTGCCCGTGCCGGGACCACCGGCCAGCACCGTGCAGCGGCGCAGGGCCGACAGGGCTGCGGTGAGTCGCTGCCGGTCGGGCTGGTCGTCGCCGAACAGCCGCGCCAGGCCCTCGGCGAGGGTGCGGTGGTCGAGCGGCACGAGTCCGGCCCGCTGCCGCAGCGCGACGCGCACCAGCTGCTCGTCCTGCCAGTACCGCTGGAGGTAGAGCAGCGAGCCGACCAGCCGCAGCGGCAGGTCGTCGGAGCCCGAGGTGCCCTGAGCCACCAGCGGGTGCGCCGCGGCGGCTGCGAGCCACGCCTCGGGGTCGGGCCACGGCACGGCCGCAGTCACCGCCCCGACGGTCGCGTCGCCTCCACCGGCCTCCTCGGCGGCCCACGGGGTGCCGCCCTCGGCGAGGTCCACGCAGACCGACCCCGCCCGCAGGGCGCGCACGCACAGCGCCGCCCCGAGGGCGACGGCGGCATCAGCGGGGTCGGCGCTGGCCAGCGGGTGCCCGCCGATCCGCAGCACCGCGGCGGCCACCTGGACGTCGGGCACGGCGAGCAGCCCCGCGGCGTGGAACGGCGCGAGGGGCCCGATCGGCAGCCGGGTGAGGTCGCTCATGGCCGATGCCCGTCGAGCAGCTCGCAGGCCGCGACCACGAGCGCGGCCGGCGGGTGCCAGGCGAACACGCCGCACGGCACGCCCGCCTGCTGCGGGGTGTCGGGCCCGGCCATCCCGCGCACGAACAGGTAGCGCACGCCGGCCAGGTGCGTCGCCGGGTCGTAGCCGGGCAGGCGCCAGCGCAGGTAGCGGTGCAGCGCGGCGCAGTAGAGCAGCGCCTGCAGGGGGTAGTGCGCCGCCATCATCGCGGCGGGCAGCACCGCCGGCCGGTACCCCCAGGCCAGCCGCTCCAGCCCGGGCGCCGCGGGGTCGCGCAGCAGGTTGGTCTTGTAGTCCACGACCAGGAAGGCCGGGCCCGCGGTCCCGGGCACCCGCAGCACGGCGTCGATGCTGCCGGCCAGCGAGCCGCGCAGGGTCGCCCCGCCGAGGCCGTCGGCCTCCAGCCGGTCGGCGTACCCGGCCAGCGGGTCGTCGGCGGGCAGGTGCTGGCGCAGCAGCGCGGCGAGGTGGGCCAGGGTCCCCGCCACACCCCCGGCCCCCATGGGCAGCTCGAAGTCCAGCTCCGCGAGCCGGTCGCGCGGGGGGATGCCGGCCAGGGTCAGGCCGCCCGCCAGCGGACCCAGCGGCGTGTGCAGCACGGGCGCGAGCGCGCTGGCCAGGGTCGCGGCGTCGAGGTCGGGCAGCGGATGGGCGGCCAGCGCGAGGCGGGCCTGCTCGGCCAGCGCCGCCGGCAGGTCCGCCGCGGTGGGGTCCAGGGCCTCAAGGACGGCGTGCACGAGCGTGCCGAACGCGGCCCCCGCCGGCAGGTCGGCGAACGGCGACACCAGGGTCGGGACGTCGCCCGGCGGCGCGTCGGGGACGGCCGCCGCTGGCCCGGCGTCGGCCTCGACCGGCTCCGGCTCGTCGTCGCGGAACCCGGCCGGGGCGGCCTCGGGGCGGTGCAGCCCGGCGGTCAGGCCGGTGTAGGACGTCCGCCGCCACGTCACGTCGACGGCGCGGGTGAAGGGGGCCACGGCCAGCGCGGGCGGTGCTGCGGGCGGCGGGGCCCACCGGCGCACCGAGGGCTGCTGCGGGACCTCCTCGACGAGGACCCACGTCGAGTCGGCCACGCCGGCGACCGGGGGTGCCCCGACCGGGTAGCCGGGCTCCGGCACGGCCTGCCCGGCGGCGCGCGCCGACAGCACCCGGTGCAGCGGCGCGGTGCCGGTGCTGCGCTTCGACGAGGCCCAGTGCACGACGAGCTGGCGGCTGGCCCGGGTCATCGCGACGTAGAGCAGCCGCAGGGTCTCGCCGGCCTCCTCCTGGCGGTGCGCGGCGAGCAGCGCATCGCGGCCGCTCGCCCCCTTCCCGCGGACGTCCAGCACGCGCCGCCCGGCGGCGTCGTGACAGCGGACGAGCTCGGGCTCCCGGTCGTAGCGGTCCCACCCGAAGGGCACGTAGGCGATCGGGAACTCCAGGCCCTTGCTCGTGTGCACGGTGAGCACCTGCACCGCCTGGGCGTCGGTCTCCAGCCGCCGGGTCAGCTCGAGGGTGGGCTCGCGGTCGGACTCCCCGGCCCGGCGCACCCGCTCGGCCAGCCAGTCGAGCAGTCCCACGAGCCGCAGCCGCGAGCGTCGCTGCTCGGCGTGCAGCACGCCCGCGACGTGCCGCAGGTCGGTGAGGTGGCGCTCGCCCCCGGGCCGTGACAGCACGCGGGAGGCCAGCGCGCCGTCGCGCAGCATCGCGGCGACGACGGCCGCCACGCTGGCCCCCTCGAGCATCCGCCCCCACGTCCGCAGCTGCAGGCCGACCTGCTGGTCCACCCGCTCGCCCTCGAGCGCGAGCTCGGCCGGCGTGTGGCCGCAGAAGTCGGTCAGGGCGGCGGCGCGCAGGGCCCGCGAGCGTGGCTGGTCCATCGCCCGCAGCAGGGTGAGCCACTGCTGGGCCGCGGGGGTGGCGAACACGCTGCTGGCCGAGCCGATGACCACCGGCACCCCGGCGGCCGCCAGCGCGTCGCGGACCATCGCCCCCTGCGTGTGCGTGGCCACGAGCACGGCGATGTCGCGCGGCGCCACCGGGCGCTGGGTGCCGTCCGGCTCCTGCAGGCGACCCGGCCCGGCCAGGGTGTCCACGATGTCGGCGGCCACGTCGGCGGCCACGGCCGCGCGGGGCACGGCGACCGGGGCCAGCTCGCCGTCGGCCGGGTGCCAGGTGCGCAGCCGCACCCGGGCGGCGGTGGGCAGCCCGACCAGCCGGGCGGTGGCGTGGGCGGGCTCGACCGGGTGCACGACGATCCGTGGATCGCCGAGCTGCAGCCCGCCGAGGAGCTCGGCGACGCCGTGCACGACGGGCGCGTCGCTGCGGTGGTTCGTCGGCAGCGTCGCGTGCACGTCGGCGTGCTCGGCCGCGGCCAGGTAGCTGAACACGTCGGCGCCGCGGAAGGCGTAGATGGCCTGCTTGGGGTCGCCGATGAGGATGAGCGTGCGGTGGCCGTGGAACGCCTCGCGCAGGATCGTCCACTGCGCGGGGTCGGTGTCCTGGAACTCGTCGACGAGCACCACCTGGTACTGCTCGCGCAGCCGTCGGCACGCCAGCGGGCCGGTCGCCGGATCGAGCAGGGCCGCCTCGAGGCGCAGGACCAGGTCGTCGAAGGTCACCAGCCGGCGCCGCCGGCGCCGGGCCAGCACCTCGTGGCGGACCGCCTCGGCCAGCCGCAGGCGGGTCTCGTGCACGGACCCGGGGCCCACCGGGCCGGCATCGAGGTGCGCCTGCGGATCCCCGACCGCGGTCCGCGCGATCGCGCGCGCGTCGGTCAGCGGCATCCGGTCGGCCTGCTCGCGCGGGGCGTACTTGCGCAGGTAGAGGTCGTCGAGGACCTCGTCGACCACGTCGGAGACGTCCTCCAGGAACGTCTCGCCGGGGTCGAGGTCGGCGGCCAGGCCCAGGCCGGTCAGCGCGTGCATGCAGAACTGGTGGGTCGTGGCGATCGTGCCGGCGTCGAAGTCAGCGGTCGCCCGGGCCAGGCGCGCCAGCGCCGCCGCGCGCTGCTCGGCGGGCAGGGCGGCCAGGTGGCGCACGACCGGATCCTGGCTGGCGCCGGCGGTCGCGGGGTCGCGCAGGGCGTCACGGGCGCGGGTGAGGGCCTCGCGGACCCGCTCGCGCAGCTCCCGCGTCGCGCTGCGCCCGAACGTGATCATGAGCAGCTGGTCGATGGTGGCCGCACCCTCGGCGATGCAGCGCGTGGCCAGCGCGGCGATCGTGAACGTCTTGCCGGTGCCGGCGCTGGCCTCGAGCAGCGTGGTGCCGGTCGGCAGCGGGCCGAGCAGGTCGAAGCGCTCGGGGGCGGGCGGGGTGGGCACGGTCATCGGGTCGACCCCCGCGCTGCCAGGACCGGCTCCCACAGCCGGCGCGCCAGGGCGCCGACCCGCGAGGGCTCGCCGGGGTACCAGGGCTCCTGCGGGCCGGGCGGGTCCTGCAGCAGGTCCTCGAGGTCCACCGTGCCCCACACCATGACGACCTCGGGCAGGTCGCGCTCCGCGCCGTACTGCTGGCTCCACGCGCCGGCCCGAGCCGCGCGCACCGCCTGGCTGGACGAGCGGCCCTCGGCGCGCCGCTGCGCATACAGCCGGCTCCATCCGGGCAGCAGCGGCAGGGGTGCCCGCATGCCGGCGCGGTGCAGCTGGGCCAGCTCGGCGAGCAGGTCCGCGCAGCGCTCGGGGTCCGGCGCCACGAGGGCGACCCCGCCGTCGCGGGTCACCAGCCGGGCGGACCAGCCGGGGCCGGGGTCGGCGACGGCGGCGGCGAGCAGCTCGGGCCACAGCGCGAGCTCGTGGGCCGCCCTGGCCCGCGCGTAGGTGGCGCGCACGATGGTCCGATCGTGGACGTCGGGCACGGTCCCCGTGAGCAGCGTGCCGCCGGGCAGCACGATCCGGACGTCGACCGGTCGTGCGGGCAGGCCCCGGCGCAGGGCGGTCACCTGGTCGGCCAGGGCGCTCACCTCCTGGCCGATCCGGCCGAGCTCGGCCGAGCCGAGGGCGCCGGGCGGCAGCGCGCCCCGGTGCAGCTCGGCGTCCCGGACGCGTGCGGTCGGCGCACCGTGCAGCAGCAGGTCCAGGGCGCGGGCCCCGATCGCCCACCGCTCGAGGCCGTCGAGCTCCAGCGGGAGCCGTTCGGGCGGCGGGTCGTCCTCGCCGCGCAGCGAGATCCCCACCCGGGTGCGCAGGAACGCCGCGGGCGGTGAGGCCAGGAACGCGCGCAGGTCGGCCAGGGTGAGCGGCGCGGCGGGCGGGGCCGGCAGGTCACCGGCCAGGAACGGCCCGACCGGCTGGCGCGGGCCGGCGGCGGTCCGCGCCGCGTCCAGGGCGGACCGGTCGTGGCTGAACGGGCCGGGATCGCCGAGGGCACCGGGCGTGAAGTTGCGGGCGTCGAAGGGCTGCAGGGGGTGGGTGGTGCGCACGTGGCTGTGGGCCGGCGCGCCGGCCGTCGTCACCGCCATCGCGTCGAGGGTGTCGAGCAGCTCGCCGAGCGGCACGCACGGTGGGCGCGGCTCGTTCGTGCGGTCGTCCGCGCCGGTGTACGTGATGACCAGGTGCTCCGTGGCGGCCATGAGCGCGTCGAGGAGCAGCTGGCGGTCCTCGCTGCGCCGGTCGCGCTCGCCCACCAGCGGGTCGCGCGCCAGCACGTCGTCGCCCACCGGCACCACGGCGCGGGGGAACGCCCCGTCGTCCATCCCGACCAGGCAGACCACGCGATGGGGCACCGAGCGCATCGGCGCCAGGCCGCAGACCGTGAGCCCGCCGGAGCGGAAGTTCGTGCGCGTCGGGCGCCCCGCGAGCACGTCGGCGAGCAGCCAGCGCACGTCGGCCAGGCCCAGCAGCACATCCGTGGCGCGCCCACCCGCGTGGTCGCCGAGCGCCTGGATCGCGGCCAGCGCGTTGGGCACCTGCCACGCGTCCGGCCCGCGGGCGTCCATGAGGTCGGTCACCGCCGTGGTGAGCCGCGTGATCCAGGTGGCCAGGGGGTGCGAGCCGGCCGTCGCGTCGCGCAGGTCCACCAGCGTGGTGACCAGCTCGGCCAGGGTGCCGAGCAGGGCCACGTCCGCGCCCTGGACGTCGTCCACGGGCAGCACCGCGCCGAGCAGCGGCAGCCCCTCCTCCGACATCGCCGCGCCGAGCAGCAGCCGGTCCAGGCCCCACGCCCACGTCCCGGTGGTGGTGCCCACCTGGTACTGCGCCCGGGTGGCGTCGTCCAGGCCCCACCGGATGCCGGCGCGGACGGCCAGGGCCTCGAGGCGGGCCAGCGCGTCGTCGTCGAGGCCGAGCCGCGCGCGCACCGGCGGGCGGCCGGCGAGGTCGAGCACCGCGGAGAGCTCGACCCGCCCGGCGAGCATCCCGAGCAGGGCGTCGAGGGCGGCGAGCACCTCGTTGGCCTGCTCGGGGGTCCGGTCGGCGATCCGCACCCGCAGGGGACCGGTCGGGCCGTGCCGACCGGCGCCTTGGCGCTCGGCGTCGGCGGGCTCGCTGAAGGCCGCCGACAGCAGGGGCGCGAACTGGTCCAGGTCGGGGCACATGACGAGGATGTCGCGGGGCTCGAGGCTCGGATCGGCCTGCAGCAGGCCCAGGACGACCTCGCGCACCACCTCGGCCTGGCGGGCCTGCCCGTGGCAGGCGTGCACCTGCACGGAGCGATCATCAGCGGCCAGCGCGACCGCCCCCGCGCCCGGCGCCCACGGGTCGACGTCGTCGCGCAGCTGCCGCTGCAGCAGGCCCAGCAGGGTGCCGTCGGGCAGTGGGCTCGGCAGGTGCTCGTCGACCACCGGCGTCCCGGCGGCCGGCAGTGCGGCCAGGCGCAGTCGCAGCTCGCGGGCGTCGCGCCCCAGCGATCGGGCGAGCGGGTGCCGCACCGACCGGCCGGAGGCGTCCCGGCGGCGCCGCAGCGCACCGGCTGGGCCGTCGGCACCGGCCGCCCACGCGGTCGGTGAGGCGTCGGCCAGCCACAGGTGCACCTCGCGGCCGCTGGCCAGCGCCGCGAGCACCTGCAGGTGGTCGGCCGGCAGCCTGGTGGGCCCGAACACGGCGAGGCGATCGGGCAGGTCGACCGAGGAGGGGTCCGCGACGACCGCGGCGCAGGCCAGCGCCAGGCGCTCGGCGGGGCTGGGCTCGCCGAGCTCGGCCCGGAGCCGGCGCCACAGCTCGGGCTGCCAGGCCAGGTCGGCCGGCACGGGCTCGCCGGCCCCGTCCGTGGCCCCACCGGCGAGCCAGTCGAGCAGCATCGCCGGGCGCTGGCTGGCGTAGGAGGCGAACAGCGCGGCGAGCCGGCTGGCCACCGCGAACCGCCGGTCCGCGCGCCGGGCCGGATCGCGATCCGCCGGCTCGACGCCCGGCCCGGTCCCAAGGTGCCGGGCCAGGGGGGCGCACCACGGCTGCGCCACCTCGCGGTCGATCACGGCCAGCAGGGGCCAGACCACGCGATGGGTCAGCCAGGGGTCCGACCTGGGGTCGACGCCGGTCGCCTGGGCGATCACCTGGTGCACGACGGCCGCCGGCGAGGGGAACGCGACGTTCGCGCAGACCCCGTCGGCCCGGCCCGGCGAGGTGCCCAGGTGCGCGCCCAGGCCCTGGCTGATGAACCGCTCGATGCCCGGGGTGGGCACCGCGACGAGGTCCGGGGCGAACGGATCCGGGGGCGTGGCGCGCAGGACCTCGGCCAGCCCCGCCAGGAGCGTGTCGGTGCGCTCGCTGCGATGGACGTGCAGCCCGATCCGCTCCCCAGCCATTTGGCCGCCAGTCTGGCCTGATCGGGCACGGTTCGCGCGCCACCCCGACCAGTTCCCGCGCCCGCGCGCCGCGCGCGCCGCTTCGGCCGCCGCGCGCGCCTTCTCGCTCAGATGCTCCCGTCCGGCTCATCCTCTCCCGTCAGGACGGGAGAGGATCCGCGCGGCGGGAGAACTTGCGAGGGGTTGGCCGATGGGTGTGCCTGCCCCAGGCCCGCCGGCGCATGGGGTTGTCTGCCTCTGGGCCCCAATGCCGTGACGACGTTGGCCCCGATCACTACCGTGCGGCCATGCCGCTGCCTGCGACCGTCGTCATCACGGGGGCCCTGGGCTTCATCGGCCGGCACCTGCACGACCGGCTGGCGCGCGAGGGGGTCACGGTCCGGGGCGTCGACCTGACCGCGGACCCCGCCCGCGGCGTCGTCGCCGGCACCGTCACCGAGCCGGCCGGCTGGGCCGGGCTGCTGGAGGGCGCCGACGCGCTCGTGCACACCGCCGCGCTGGTCTCCAACGTCGCCCCGCTGGACCGCGCGTGGACCGTCAACGTCCTGGGCACCGCGCGGGTGCTCGAGGCCGCGGCCGCGGCCGGGGTCCCGCACGTCGTGCACCTGTCCTCGATCGCCGCCTTCGGCCAGGACTTCCCGGACGGCGTCACCGAGCGGCACCCGCCGCGCCTCACCGGCGCGAGCTACGCCGACACGAAGGTCAACGCCGAAGCGGTCGTGCTGGCCGCCCACGCCGCGGGCCGCATCCAGGTGACCGTGCTGCGTCCCGGGGACGTGTACGGGCCGGGATCGCGGCCGTGGGTGCTCATCCCGATCGAGCTGATCCGCCGCCGCCAGGCCCTGCTGCCCGACCGCGGCCGGGGCATCTTCTCGCCCTGCTACGTCGACAACCTCGTGGACGCCATCCTGCTCGCCCTGGCCGAGCCGGCGGCGCGCGGCGAGGTGCTCACCATCACCGACGGTGTGGGGGTGACGTGCGCGGCGTACTTCGGCCGGCTCGCCGCCCTCGTCGACGGGCAGGTGACGCTGCTGCCCACGGCGGTGGCCCGGCCGCTGGCCCTGGCCGCCGGCGCCCTCACACGGGCCGCGGGTCGGGACAGCGAGCTCGGCGCGGCCAGCGTCGCGATGCTGCTGCGCCGGGGCACCTACTCCATCGAGCGGGCGCGTGCGGTGCTCGGCTACGAGCCCGCCGTGGATCTCGACGAGGGGATGCGCCGGGTCGCGGCGTGGCTCGACGAGCAGGGGTTGCGCGACGGGCCGGGCGGGTCGCGGTAGCCCTCGCGCGGGGTCAGCCCGTGGCCGTGTCGTCGACGGGGTCGCGCAGCTCGGCCTGGTCGACGGCGGCGCTGCCGCCGTCCGGCGCAGGCGGCACGCCGTAGCCGTCCGGGTCCTGCGGGTCGTCGGGGTCGTGGCCCGAGGTGCGCGCGTCCTCGGCCTCGATGGTGCCGCCCTCCTCGATGGCGATCGCGGCGCCGTCCTCGGCCAGCCCGGTCATGGACAGCTCCGGGTCCAGCGAGCCGTCCCGGGGGTCCTGCAGCGTGGCCTGTCCCGGGTCCGTGATCGGCATGCCACCGCCATGCAGGGGGTCGTCGCTGCCGTCCACGCCATCGCCGTCGAGCACGTCGGGGCCCTCGAGTGGCTCGATGGTCGCGGGGCGGTCGTCGTAGGCGTCGGTGCCCCTGACGTCGCCGGCGAGGGCCGCCTGGATCGCGGCCTGCTCCTGGGCCATCTGCAGCCGGAACGCCTGGTCGGCCATGTCGCCCGCCGGCTCGTCGGGCACGCGGAAGGGCAACTGCTCGCTCATGGGGGACACCTCTCGGCTCGGCTCGGGCCCACCGCGGCCCGTCATGGCTCGCCGTACCCCGGGGCCCGGCATCCACCCCCGACGGCCCGGCGGAGCCTCAGAGCTGCTGGGTCACCTTGCCGATGCGCGTGAAGGCACCGGGCTCGCGCCCGCGGCGCTCGGCCAGGACGACGCTGAGCACCTGGAAGGGCAGGATCTCGGCGATGGGGCGCAGGTCGCCGGGCAGGTCCGGGATGGCCAGGCCCGAGGCGTCCGGATGGGTGTCGAGCCACGCGACGTGTGCCCCGTGCCCCAGGAGGTCCCCACGCATGCGCTCGTTGCGCGCCCGGTCCTCGCCGACCCCCCCGAGCAGCAGCACGCCGAGCTCGGGGCCGGCCATCTCCAACGGGCCGTGCCGGAACTGCGGCACGCTCATCGCCTCGACGGCAGTGCCCGACGCCTCCTTGATGATGAGCGCGCCGGTCCGAGCCGCGGCCATGCCCGCTCCCCGGCCCAGGGCCATGAGCGTGCTCGCCGAGGTGGGGACGAGGTCGTCCAGTCGCCGGTGGTGCTCGGCCCACTGGGCCAGCCATCCGTCGATCGTGGCCGGGGCCTGCGCCCACCTCGGGTCGGGCGGCTGGCCGAGCACCCGATCGGTGGCCAGGGCGGCGGCGGCCAGGGTGTTCACGTAGCTGCGGGTGCTCACCGTGCGCTCGTCGCCGGAGTGCAGCAGCAGCACCGCGTCGGCGCCGGCGGCCAGCGGGCTCGTGGGGTCGTTCGTGATCCCGAGCACCAGGGCCGGACGCGTGCCCAGCGCCGCCAGCAGGGCGACTGCCTCGGCGGTGCGCCCTGACTGTGACGCGATCCACAGCGCCGTGCCCGGCGTGATCAGCCCGCCGGCCGCGCCGAGCAGCTCGGCGGTCTCCACGACCCAGACCGGCCGTCCGGCGGCCGCCAGCCGCAGGAAGCTCGGCTGCAGGGCGAACAGGGACGCGCCCATGCCGGTGAGCACGATCCGCTCCGCATCGCCGGCACGGTCCAACGCGTTCGCGACCTCAGCCGACAGCCCGCCGGACAGCAGGGCGGCCAGCGACGCGGGCTGGGCGTGGATGTCGCGCAGGTAGTGCGGCGACGACGCCATCGAGGACTCCGGCACGGTGCGATCCTGCCGCATGGGCGAGGCGGGGGGCGCCGAACCGGTACCCTTGGGGCACGAGGTCGCCCGTGTGCGACCGAGGTCGTGTGCTCGGCAGCCCAGCAGGGGCGTCCGTCGGCGGTGTCCACGCGTGTCGTGGACCGGTCAGCAACAGCGGCCACCCCGACACCCCTGAGGACCTCCATGCACCAGCCCGACCAGGGCTTCGCCGCGCTCGGCGTGCCCGCCCCCCTCTGCTCGTCCCTGGCCTCCGGCGGCATCCACGCCCCGTTCCCGATCCAGGTCGCGACGCTGCCCGACTCGCTGGCCGGCCGCGACGTGCTCGGCCGCGGCCGCACGGGCAGCGGCAAGACGCTCGCCTTCGCACTGCCGGTCGTCGTCCGGCTGGCCGGTCGGCCCTCCCGGCCCGGCGCCCCCCGTGGCCTGGTCCTGGTGCCCACCCGCGAGCTCGCCAACCAGGTGCTCGAGACGATCGCGCCGCTGGCCAGGGCCCTGGGCCTGCGCACCACCACGATCTTCGGCGGCGTCGGCCAGCACCCGCAGGTCGCCGCGCTGCGTGCTGGCGTGGACATCGTCGTGGCCACGCCCGGTCGGCTCGAGGACCTCATGGGCCAGGGCCACGTGCGCCTGTCGGCCGTCGAGATCACCGTGCTCGACGAGGCCGACCACATGGCCGACCTGGGCTTCCTGCCCGCGGTCCGCCGGATCCTCGACGCCACCGGCAAGGGTGGCCAGCGGATGCTCTTCTCGGCGACCCTGGACAACGCCGTGGACGTGCTGGTCCGGCGCTACCTGGCCGACCCGGTGGTGCACAGCGTCGATGAGGCCTCCTCACCGGTGCCCCAGATGGACCACCACGTGCTCGACGTGGCCGCCACGGACAAGGCCGCGGTCGTCACCGAGCTGGTGTCGGGCCAGGGGCGCGTGCTGGCGTTCACCCGGACCAAGCACGGGGCCCGCAAGCTCGCCCGGACGCTCACGGCGCAGGGCGTCCCGGCCGTCGACCTGCACGGGAACCTCTCCCAGAACGCCCGCCAGCGCAACCTCGCCGCGTTCTCCGGCGGGGAGGTCAAGGTGCTGGTGGCCACCGACATCGCCGCGCGTGGGATCCACGTCGACGAGGTCGCCCTGGTCGTGCACGTGGACCCGCCGACCGAGCACAAGGCCTACCTGCACCGGTCGGGCCGCACCGCCCGTGCCGGTGCCATCGGCACGGTCGTCACCGTGAGCACGCCCGAGACGCGCGGGGACGTCCGCACGATGATGCGGATGGCCAAGATCCGCCCGACCACCGCGGCCGTCGTCCCGGGCGATGCGGCCATCCAGGCGCTGACCGGGCCCTGGGCGCCCAGGGTGGCGCCGGCCGCGACCCCGGCGGCGGCGGCCGGCCCGGCGGCAGCGCCTGCCTCTGGTGCCCGGCGCAACGGCAGGGCCGGGGGTTCGTCGCGGGGCCAGCGCCCGGCACGTGGTGGGGCGTCGGGCGGGACCCGAGCCCCAGGCGCCGCCAGCGCCCCGAAGGTCACCGCCGCGAGCTTCTCGGCGTCGCTGCGGCACACGCGCTGAGCGCGCCGTCGCGTCGGGGTCGCGGGCGTCAGGCGGCCCGGGTCGCGCTGATCAGCGCGTACTCCCAGTCGGTGGCGACGGTGCCGTCGTCGGCCCGGTTGCGGGCGGCCGCGAGCGCCGCCAGGTCGCTGCGCAGCGCGGCGCGGCCCTCCGGGGGCAGCGCGCTGGCCGCGCGATGCGTTGGGCCGTAGTACGTCAGGAAGTGCTCGGCGAACTGCTCGGGCGATCGGAAGACCTGGCGGACCGCCGTCGGCTCGTACCGCACGTCGGTGACCTCGTCGCCGAGCAGCTCGCGGACGGTCGCCTCGTGCCCCCAGCGGGTCGGCGGCTGCGCGGCCGGCGGCGGCGGGACGTGCCGCGCGACGGTCCGCAGCATCTCACCGACGAATCCGGTGGGGGTCCAGCAGGCCAGGCCGATGCGGCCCCCCGGGCGGCACACGCGGACCAGCTCGCGGGCTGCGCGGGTGTGGTCCGCGGTGAACATCACGCCGATCGCCGAGAGCACGTAGTCGAAGCTGGCCGACGCGAAGGGCAGCGCTTCGGCGTCGCCCTCGCGCAGGTCCACCTCGAGGCCCTCGGCCTCGGCGCGTCGCCGAGCGACGTCGACCAGGCTGGCGGGACCGTGAGCCAGGCGATCCGGCCGTAGTCCCCGCTGCCCCAGGTGCGCTGCTGCGCGGCCTTGAGCTCGGCCAGCGGGTCGGCCTGGTCGGGGGTCGTGGTGATGGTGGTCATGCGGTCCTCCCAGGAGCGCCGTGCCGGTCGTCCCGGTGACGGCCGGTGCACGTGCCCACCAGCGTGGGCGCGGGCGTGTCAGGGCAACCAGTCCTGGATCTGGAGCGGCCCGGTCCTGGATCTGTACCGGGTGCCGCGGATGGAGGCCCGGCCCGGGGGAAGGGGAGGCCCATGGCGGGCTACGGCCAGTTCTGTCCGGTCGCCAAGGCGATGGAGCTGCTCGACGAGCGCTGGACGCTGCTCGTCGTGCGCGAGCTGATGCTCGGCAGCCGGCACTTCAACGAGATCCGGCGCGGGGTGCCCCGCATGTCCCCCACGCTGCTGTCGACCCGGCTGCGGGCGCTCACCCGGGCCGGCGTCGTGGAGCGCTGGGAGGACGGCCACCAGGTGGTGTACCGGCTGACCCCGGCCGGGGAGGAGCTGCGCCCCGTCGTCGAGGCGCTCGGCGCGTGGGGCGTGCGCTGGGTGCGCGAGCTCGGCGACGAGGACCTCGACCCGCACCTGCTCATGTGGGACATCCGCCGCAACGTGGACCTCGACGCGCTGCCGGGTGGTCGCACGGTGCTGCAGTTCACCCTGCACGACGTCGCCCCGCGGGCCCGCCGATGGTGGCTGGTCGCCAGCGCGGACGGGGTCGACCTGTGCGACGCCGACCCGGGCTATGCCGTGACCGCCCGCCTGGAGTCGGACCTGCGCAGCCTGACGCTGCTCTGGCGTGGCGACCTGTCCTGGCAGGACGCCCTGCGCTCCGGTCGGCTGGCGGTCGACGGGCCGTCCACCGTGCGGCGTGCGCTGCCCCGGTGGCTCACGCGCTCGGTGTTCGCCGACGTCCCACGTCCCGCCTGACGCCTCGGGAGCCCACCCTCGCCAGTCGCGCCATGGTCCCTCGCGGGGCCGCTCCGACTTGGCGTGTTATACCCCCCGGGGTATAGTGCGCTTGCGCGAACGGCTTCCCCAGGAGGTGTCATGGTCCCCGTCGCCCAGGTGCCCCTCGACCCCGTCGCCCTCCGCCTGGCGGCAGGCTGGCCTGCCGGTGAGCACGCGCAGCGCATGACCGGAGCAGCACCCCTGGCCCCCCTGGTCCAGTCACGGTTGGACGAGGTCTCGGGCTCGCTGCAGGCCGCGACCGGCGGGGCGGCGCTGTGCCGCATCGACGGCACCGGTGGTTCGGCGAAGTGGCTCGAGGGCAGGATGGCGGCCCTGCTCGAGGTGCGCCGCCTGCTGCGCCGGGATCCCCAGGCCGATCCCGGCCCGCTGCTGGACAGGTGGCGGGCCAATCGCGAGGCGCACCTGGCCCGTGGCACCTCCCCGGCGTGGCGGGACTACGACGACGGCGGGGTCACCGAGCTCGAGTGGCTCCTCGCCCAGGGGACCGGCCCCGTTCCTGCGCAGGAGGGCTCGTGATGGGCAACCGCTGCTTCCTGGCCGCGTTCCTGACGTGGTCGGCCCGCCGCTGGCTCGTCGCGCTCGGTGTCGCGGTCGGGACGTACCTGTTCTTCGGATGGTCCACCGCGGTGCTCGCCAACCCCGTCTTCGGCCGGGAGATCCCGCCGACCCCGTGGTCGCCCCAGGTGCTGCTCGCCACGGCCGTGCTGAGCGGCCTGCTGTCCGCGACGTACGTGCGCAACGACGGGCCGGCGCCGCTGCGGATCGGCCCGGTCGAGCCCGCGCCCGGCACCCGAACGGCCCGCGCCGGGGCCATTGGCTCGCTGCTGGCCTATTTGGCGATCGGCTGCCCGGTCTGCAACAAGCTGGCCCTGCTCCTGCTCGGCAGCACGGGCGCGCTGAACCTCTACGCCCCGATCCAGCCCTGGCTCGGCGCCATCGGGATCGGCCTGCTCGCCGTGGCGCTCATCGTCCGGCTTCGCGGCGAGATCAGCTGCGCCACGCTCGCGCTGGCCCGCTCGTCCCGCCCCGGCGCCGGTGCGCTCACCACCGAGGAGATCCTCGCCGCGCTCCCCGCGACCACCCCGCCGGGGCGTCCGGAGGGGCCTGCCGAGCCCACCATCTCCGAGCGGCCCTGAGACACGCGCGGTCCGCGCGGCGGCCGAGGACCCCAGCTGCCCGCGCGGCCGGGACCGGCGCGGCGGTCGTAGCCTGCACGGCATGGAACCGGTCGCGGCCCTGCAGCGGATCGCGTTCCTGCTCGAGCGCCAGCAGGCCGAGACGTACCGGGTGCGCGCATACCGGAAGGCGGCCTGGCGCCTCGGGGAGCTGCCCGCGGACGAGCTGCAGCGCCGGATCGACGCCGGGACGCTCACCGAGCTGCCCGACGTCGGGCCCAAGACCGCAGCCGTCGTCACGACGGTCGCGGCCGGGCGGGTGCCCGACGAGCTGGCGCGCCTCGAGCGCGAGGCCGCCGCACCCCTGGCGACCGGCGGCGAGGCCCTGCGGGCGCTGCTGCGCGGGGACCTGCACACGCACTCCGACTGGTCCGACGGTGGCAGCCCGATCCTCGAGATGGCCCACGCCGCGATCGCCGTCGGCCACGAGTACCTCGCCCTGACCGACCACTCGCCGCGCCTCACGGTCGCCAACGGCCTGACCGCCGAACGGCTGCGCGAGCAGCTGGCCGTGGTCGCGCGGCTGAACGCCGAGCTGGCGCCGTTCCGGATCCTCACGGGCATCGAGGTCGACATCCTCGAGGACGGCTCGCTGGACCAGGACGACGCGCTGCTCGACGCCCTCGACGTGGTCGTGGCCAGCGTGCACTCGAAGCTGCGCATGGACGCCGCTGCGATGACCCGGCGGATGGTCGTGGCGATCGCCAACCCCCGCGTCGACGTCCTGGGGCACTGCACCGGCCGGCTCATCACCGGTGGCCGCGGGCCCCGCCCGGAGTCGCAGTTCGACGCCGCA
Source organism: Candidatus Nanopelagicales bacterium (assembly GCA_025456015.1). Classification (GTDB taxonomy): domain Bacteria; phylum Actinomycetota; class Actinomycetes; order S36-B12; family CAIYMF01; genus Prado023. The sequence goes on along the minus strand of JALOLK010000044.1, from coordinate 13,108 downwards.
CTGGTCTTCGAGGCGTGTCGGCGCTTCGACGTCGCGGTCGAGCTCAACAGCCGCCCCGAACGGCGCGACCCGCCCACCCGGCTGCTGCGCCAGGCCGCCGAGGCCGGCTGCCGCCTCGCCATCGACACCGACGCCCACGCGCCCGGGCAGCTGGACTTCCTGGACCTCGGCTGTGCGCGCGCCCAGGGGCTGGGCATCGAGGCCGAGCGCATCGTGAACACCATGCCGGCCGACGCGCTGCTCGCCTGGACCCGACGCTGACGCGCCACTCGTGCCGCACCGCACGACTATGGTGCGCCGGTGAGTTCTGCTGATCGACACGACTGGATCCGCGTCCACGGCGCCCGGGAGAACAACCTGCGCGGGGTCACGGTCGCCCTGCCCAAGCGGCGCCTCACGGTGTTCACGGGGGTCTCGGGCTCGGGCAAGAGCTCGCTGGTCTTCGACACGATCGCCGCTGAGTCCCAGCGCCTGATCAACGAGACGTACAGCGCGTTCGTGCAGGGCTTCATGGCGACGCTGGCCCGGCCCGAGGTCGACGCGATGAGCGGGCTCACCACCGCGATCATCGTGGGCCAGGAGCGCATGGGCGCCAACGCCCGCTCGACCGTGGGCACCGTCACCGACGCCAACGCCATGCTGCGCGTGCTGTTCAGCCGCCTGGGCCAGCCGCACATCGGCTCGCCGCAGGCGTTCTCGTTCAACGTCCCGTCGGTCACCGGCTCGGGGATGGTGAAGGTCGAGAAGGCCCAGGGACGCACCGAGAAGACGGCCAGGACCTACACCGTGGTCGGCGGGATGTGCCCGCGCTGCGAGGGGATGGGCTCGGTCAGCGACATCGACGTCACCCAGCTCTACGACGACAGCAAGTCGCTCAACGAGGGCGCGCTGCGGATCCCCGGCTACACCCTCGACGGCTGGTACGTGCGGATCTTCACCGGCTCGGGCTTCCTGGACCCGGACAAGCCGATCCGCGACTACAGCCGGCGCGAGCTCGACGACTTCCTCTACAAGGCGCCGGTCAAGGTCAAGGTGGACAGCATCAACCTGACCTACGAGGGCCTCATCCCGAAGATCCAGAAGTCGATGCTGTCCAAGGATCCCGAGTCGATGCAGCCGCACATCCGGGCCTTCGTGGACCGGGCGGTGACCTTCCAGCCCTGCCCGGAGTGCCACGGCACCCGGCTGGCCGAGGCGGCCCGATCCTCGAAGGTCGCCGGGATCAGCATCGCCGACGCCTGCGCGATGCAGATCAGCGACCTCGCCGAGTGGGTGCGCGGCCTCGACGAGCCCTCGGTCGCCCCGCTGCTGGCCGGGTTGCAGCACCTGCTCGACTCCTTCGTGGAGATCGGCCTGGGCTACCTGTCGCTGGACCGGCCCTCGGGCACGCTGTCGGGCGGGGAGTCCCAGCGCACGAAGATGATCCGCCACCTCGGCTCGGCGCTCACCGACGTCACCTACGTCTTCGACGAGCCCACGATCGGCCTGCACCCGCATGACATCGCCCGGATGAACGACCTGCTGCGCTCCCTGCGCGACAAGGGCAACACGGTGCTCGTCGTGGAGCACAAGCCCGAGGCGATCGCGATCGCCGACCACGTCGTGGACCTCGGCCCCGGGGCGGGCAGCGCCGGCGGGGAGGTGGTGTTCGAGGGCACCGTCGAGCAGCTGCGGGCCAGCGGCACGCTGACCGGCCGCCACCTCGACGACCGTGCCCAGCTCAAGCCGGCCGTGCGCACGCCGACCGGCACCCTGCCGATCCGCGGCGCGAACGCCAACAACCTGCGCGACGTCGACGTGGACCTCCCGCTGGGGGTGCTGGTCGTCGTCACCGGCGTGGCCGGCTCGGGCAAGAGCTCCCTGGTGCACGGCAGCATCCCGGCCGAGGCCGGTGTGGTCTCGGTGGACCAGGCCGCCATCAAGGGCTCGCGGCGGAGCAACCCGGCGACCTACACGGGCCTGCTCGACCCGATCCGCAAGGCCTTCGCCAAGGCCACCGGCGCGAAGCCGGCGCTGTTCAGCGCCAACTCCGAGGGCGCCTGCCCGGCGTGCAACGGCGCCGGCCTGATCTTCACCGAGCTCGGGTTCATGGACACCGTGAGCACGCCGTGCGAGGAGTGCGAAGGGCGTCGCTTCCAGCCAGCGGTGCTCGAGTACCGGCTCGAGGGGGCCAGCATCGCCGACGTGCTCGAGATGCCGGTCGCCCAGGCACGGGAGTTCTTCGGCACGGGTGCGGCCCGCACGCCCGCGGCGCGGGCGATCCTGGACCGCCTGGCCGACGTCGGGCTGGGCTACCTGAGCCTGGGCCAGCCGCTGACCACGCTGTCGGGCGGCGAGCGCCAGCGCCTCAAGCTGGCCACCCACCTGGGTGATCCGGGGGGTGTCCTGATCCTCGACGAGCCCACCACCGGCCTGCACCTGGCCGACGTCGCGCAGCTGCTCGCGCTGCTCGACCGGATCGTCGACGGCGGCAAGTCGGTGCTGGTCATCGAGCACCACCAGGCCGTCATGGCGCATGCGGACTGGATCATCGACCTGGGCCCCGGCGCCGGCCACGACGGCGGGCTGGTGGTCTTCGAGGGCACCCCTGCCCAGCTGGTCGCGAGCCGCGCGACGCTGACCGGCGAGCACCTGGCGGCCTACGTCGGCGCCTGACCCCGGCGCCCCCCGAGCTGCGGCGGGCGCGCTCTCAGATGAGGCCCAGCGCGGCGAAGCCGGTGCGGATGCCGTCCTCGTCGGGGCTGCCCGTGCGCATGTCCGCGCGGGCCGCGACCGCCTCGGGCGCCTGGCCCATCGCCACCCCGACCCCGGCGAACTCGAGCATCTCGAGGTCGTTGAAGCCGTCGCCGAACGCGACGGTGTGCGCCCGCGGGATGCCCAGGTGGTCGATGAGCACCTGGATGCCGCTGGCCTTGTGCACGCCGCGCAGCGACAGCTCGCCGCTGTTCGGGCCGAAGAGCGGCACCGTCGCGGGGATCACGTCGAAGGCGTCGCCGAACTCCGCGCGGATCTCGTCGAGCGTCACCGGCGAGCCCAGGAACGACACCTTGTTCACGTGCAGGCCGTCGGGGTCCTCGCGCACCTGGATGCGGTCCACGAACGACATGAACCCGCGCTCGACCTCGGCGAGCAGGTCCTCGTCGGCGATGCTGGTGACGAGCAGCCGCTGGATGCGCTCGCGCACCCCGGGGCTGCCGAACACCCCGTCGTTGGACTCGAGCAGGTACTCGACCCGGCGCTGGGCGAAGTACCCGGTGACCCGGCGGACGTCGTCGACCGGCACGTGGTGGTGCACGAGCACCCGCCCGCCGGTCTCCACGTAGCCCCCGGCCGCCGCGACGAGGCCGTCGAAGCCGATGTCGAGGATCGAGCGCCAGAGCGCGCTCAGCGAGCGCCCCGTGCACAGGAACACGAGGTGGCCGTTCGCGCGTGCGGCCTGCACGGCGGCCCGCGCGCTGTCGGGGACGACGCCGCGGTGGTTCACCAGCGTCCCGTCCACGTCGAGGAACACCGCCCTGCGCTCCATGCCGCTCCCTCCCAGCCTGCGTCGTCGAATCGCGCAAGTCACTTGGCCTTTTCGACTACGCAGACCGCTCGTTGGGCCCGTCGCTTCGGGTCACCTGGGCGTACCAGTCGAACGACAGTCTGCTCCCGGCAGCACGCACGCGTCGTCCCGAGGGCGGTCGGTGACCCCGCGCCGTGTGGAGCACCGCGGCCGGGGTAGCCGACCCCATGTCGTCGTCCTGTCCGCACCTGCACGCCGAGGCCGAGCCATCGGCGGCGGCCGACCTGGCCGCGATGGTCGCCGACTCCGACTATCCCTGCCTGGGGGCCAAGTCGGTGTTCCGGACCGACCGCGCCACCACGCGCACCTACGGGCGCCTCGGCTCGGCCGATGCCGCGGCGGCGCTGCTCGCTGACCTGCGGGTGTTCGCGGCGGGGGTCGACCTCGACGACGGGTTCGCCTCGTTCCTCGCGGTCTTCGCCGGCCCCGACATCGCCGACGAGGGGCACTTCGAGGCGCTGCTCTGGGCGCAGCTGCGGGCGATCCACGCCGCGGATGGGACGCCGTGGGCCGACGGGGTCGCGGCGGACCCGGCCGACCCGCACTTCGCCTTCAGCGCCGGGGGGACCGCCTACTTCGTGGTCGGCCTGCACCCGCAGGCTTCCCGGTTGGCGCGTCGGGCGCCGGCACCCACCCTCGTGTTCAACCTGCACGAGCAGTTCGAGCGGCTGCGCGCCGAGGGGCGCTTCCCGCGCATGCGCGAGCGCATCCGTGCCCGCGACGAGGCGCTGCAGGGCAGCGTCAACCCGATGGTCGACGACCATGGCAGCGCCTCCGAGGCCCGCCAGTACTCGGGGCGGCGGGTCGGGCCGCAGTGGCAGGCGCCGTTCCGGCCCCGACCCGACGCTGCGCCGGAGGCCCCGGACGCGACGAGCCCCGGGGCCGCCACGTGAACCGCCTCGCGCCGCAGACCGGCACCGGCTTCGTGCTGCGCGCCGGGGAGCGGCTCACGGTGCTCGACCCCTTCGGCGGCCAGGTGAGCGACCTGTTCGCGGTCGCCGCCGCCGACCCCGACGAGTGGCTGTCCTCCGGCCGGAGCATCGACTACGGCAACCGTGTGCTGTTCAGCACCGGCGACGTGCTGTACAGCAACCGCAGCCGGCCGATGCTGACGATCGTGGAGGACACCTGCGGCCGGCACGACTTCCTGCTCACGCCGTGCAGCCAGGAGACGTTCGACCTGCTCTATCCCGAGCTCGCCGGCGCCCCGCACCCCAGCTGCTTCGACAACCTCTGCCGGGGCCTGGCGCCGTTCGGCGTCGCGCCGGACCGCATCGGCACGACGTTCAACATCTTCATGAACGTCTGGAGCGAGCCGGACGGGACGCTGCACATCGATCCACCGGCATCGAGGGCCGGGGACCTGATCGTGCTGCGCGCCGAGCAGGACCTGCTCGTGGGGCTGACGGCGTGCTCGGCCGAGAAGTCGAACGCCGGGGTGTGCAAGCCGATCGGCTGGTCGGTCACCGACGCGGCCGGCGTCCGCCGCGACCCGTCCGCGCCGGCCGGCGCACGCCTCACCCGAGCGCCGGGACAGCCCTGACCACGAGCAGCGCGCCGAGCACGAGGAGCACGATCACGCCGACGGTGGTGCCGTTGCGGTCCAGCCACCCCCGTGCCCGGCCCAGCACGGGATCCGCGCGATCCCCGAGCAGCAGGCGCACCACGACCGGCGTGCCCACTCCCAGCGACCCCACCACCACGAAGAGCCCGACGGCCGCCGCGGCCTGCCCGGCGCCCTGGGCCAGCAGGGCCACCTCGGTGCCGGCGGCCAGGGCCATGAGGATGTTCTTGGGGTTCACCGCGAGCAGGGCCCCGAGGCCGGCGGCCTGGCGGGGGCCAGCCGCGTCCAGCGACGCCATCCACCCCGGGGCCTCCTTCGCCGTGCCCGCCCTGGGCCGGCGCAGCCACTTCACCAGGCCAGCGGCGAGCAGCAGCACGCCCAGCACCAGCTCGATCCAGCTGACGGTCTCCTCGGCCTCGCCGCCGGGCTCCCGCACACCGGCCAGGAGCAGCGCGGCGACGGCCAGCGCCGTGAGCACCACCAGCCAGGCCAGCAGGAAGGCCGGGCCGGTGCTGCGCGCGCGCGGGGCCATGAGCAGCAGCACGACCGGGACGATCGGCAGCGGGCTCAGGCCCACCACGAGGGCCAGCGGCAGCACCGTGACCAGCACGTCCATGCCCACCTCCGCGACCCTTCCGGGGCACGCTAGTGCAGCCCGGCAGCCCGTCGCCGGCCACGGCACGCCCGGCCCTGGTCTGCATCGACGTGCCCCGGGTAGGAGACAGCAGCACGTGCGTCGGACATCCTGAGCAGGACGACGCCATCCCTGAGGAGATCCTGTGCCCACCCCTGCGCACCCCTGGCCCGGCAGCGCCTACCCCCTCGGCGCCACCTTCGACGGCAGTGGCACCAACTTCGCCCTCTTCAGCGAGGTCGCGCAGCGCGTCGAGCTGTGCCTGTTCGACGCCGACCGGCACGAGACCCGCGTCGAGGTCACCGAGGTGGACGCCCACGTCTGGCACTGCTACCTGCCCCAGGTGCAGCCGGGCCAGCGCTACGGGTACCGGGTGCACGGCCCGCACGCCCCCGAGCACGGCCAGCGCTGCAACCCGAACAAGCTCCTGCTCGACCCGTACGCGAAGGCCACCGACGGCGACATCGACTGGGACGAGTCGCTCTACGGCTACCACTTCGGCGACGAGGGCTCGCGCAACGACCTGGACTCCGCGCACCACATGGTCCTGGGCGTCGTGGTGAACCCGTTCTTCGACTGGGAGGGCGATCGCCGCCCGCACATCCCCTACAACGAGTCGTTCATCTACGAGGCCCACGTCAAGGGCATGACCAAGCTGCACCCGGACGTCCCGGAGGAGCAGCGCGGCACCTACGCGGGCATGGCCCATCCGGCCGTCATCGACCACCTCACGAAGCTGGGCGTCACGGCCGTGGAGCTCATGCCCGTGCACCAGTTCGTGCAGGACGCCACGCTGCTGGACAAGGGCCTGCGCAACTACTGGGGCTACAACACGCTGGGCTTCTTCGCCCCGCACGCGGACTACGCCTCGGTGCGTGACGGCGGGCAGGTGCAGGAGTTCAAGGCGATGGTGAAGGCGCTGCACACCGCCGGCATCGAGGTGATCCTCGACGTGGTCTACAACCACACCGCGGAGGGCAACCACCTGGGCCCGACGCTGAGCTTCAAGGGCATCGACAACGCCGCCTACTACCGCCTCGTCGACGACGACAAGCGCTTCTACATGGACTACACGGGCACCGGGAACTCGCTGAACGCCGGGCACCCGCACGCGCTGCAGCTCATCATGGACTCGCTGCGCTACTGGGTCACCGAGATGCACGTCGACGGCTTCCGGTTCGACCTCGCCGCGGCGCTGGCCCGGGAGTTCTACGACGTGAACCGGCTCGCCGCGTTCTTCGAGCTGGTCCAGCAGGACCCGGTCGTGAGCCAGGTCAAGCTCATCGCCGAGCCGTGGGACATCGGCCCCGGCGGGTACCAGGTGGGCAACTTCCCGCCGCAGTGGACCGAGTGGAACGGCAAGTACCGCGACACCGTGCGCGACTTCTGGCGCGGCGAGGGCAGCCTCGGTGAGTTCGCCGGCCGCATGGCGGGCTCCTCGGACCTCTACGAGCAGTCCGGCCGCCGGCCCTTCGCCAGCATCAACTTCGTGACCGCGCACGACGGCTTCACGCTGCGCGACCTGGTCTCGTACAACGACAAGCACAACGAGGCCAACGGCGAGGACAGCCGGGACGGCGAGCGCCACAACCGCTCCTGGAACCACGGGGTCGAGGGGCCGACCGACGACGTCGAGGTCCTCACCATGCGCTCGCGCGCCCAGCGCAACTACCTGGCCACCCTGCTGCTGAGCCAGGGCGTGCCGATGCTGCTGCACGGCGACGAGCTGGGCCGCACCCAGCAGGGCAACAACAACACCTACTGCCAGGACAACGAGCTCACCTGGATGCACTGGGACCAGGTCGACCGGCCGCTCATCGAGTTCACCGCGGCGGTCGCGCGGCTGCGCGCCGGCCATCCGACGTTCCGGCGCAAGCGCTTCTTCACCGGGACCTCCGTGCGCACCCGCGAGGGCGAGGGGGAGCGCCTCAACGACATCGTCTGGCTGCACGCCGACGGTCGCCCGATGGAGGAGCACGACTGGGACAACGGGTCGAAGAGCATCGGCATGTACCTCAACGGCCACGGCATCGCCGGGCTGGACGCCACCGGCAACCGCATCGTCGACGACCACTTCCTGCTGTACCTCAACGGGGGGCACGAGGAGGTCACCATCGTCATCCCGCCGACGGAGTACGCCCCCGGATGGGACGAGGTCATCAACACCGCGGGCGCCGCGATGGCCAGCCCTCCGCACCTGCCCGACACCAAGGTGCTGCTCCCCGGCCGCAGCGTGCTCGTGCTGCGCGAGCACGCCGAGGCCCAGCCCGAGCCCGACCTCTCGGTCGCGGCGTCACTGGCCGCCATGTCCGGTGATGCGGTGGCCAGCCCGGCGCCCAGCACGCCGGAGAAGGCGGCCACCGGGCGCTCGCGCTCGGCGGCGAAGTCCGCGAAGAGCCGCAGCCGCGGGCCCGGTGCCGGCGGCAGCGGCACCGGCCAGCCGACCACGCGTCCCTGAGGCGGTCGGCGTGCGCACCCCGCTGAGCACCTACCGCCTGCAGATCACCGAGCGGTTCGACCTGCTCGAGGCCGCCCGGACGCTGCCCTACCTGCGCGAGCTCGGCGTGGACTGGGTGTACCTGTCCCCGCTGCTGGCCTCGGAGTCGGGCAGCGAGCACGGCTACGACGTGGCCGATCACCGCGCCATCGACCCGTCCCGGGGCCGCGCCTCGGGCCTGGCCGCGCTGGCCAACGAGGCCCGCCGGCTCGGCATGGGCATCCTGGTCGACATCGTGCCCAACCACGTCGGCGTGGCCCGGCCGTGGGAGAACGAGTGGTGGTGGCACGTGCTCACGCACGGCCGGGAGTCCAAGTACGCCGGCGCCTTCGACATCGACTGGGAGGACGGCGACGGGCGGGTCCGCATCCCGGTGGTCGGCGACGACGACCTGCTCGAGCCGGCGGTCGAGGGGGCCCGCCCGACGATCGCGAACCTGCGGGTGCTCGCCGGCGAGCTGCACTACCACGACCAGCGCTTCCCGCTGGCGCCCGGCACCGCGGAGGACCCCGACGAGGACGCCAACCTCGTGCACGACCGGCAGCACTACGAGCTGGTGAGCTGGCGGCGCGCGGACCGCGACCTGAACTACCGGCGCTTCTTCTCGGTGAACACGCTGGTCGCCATCCGGGTCGAGGATCCGGAGTGGTTCACCCGCTCGCACGCCGAGATCCAGCGCTGGTTCGACGAGGGCCTCGTCGACGGCCTGCGCATCGACCACCCGGACGGCCTGCGCGACCCCGGCAGGTACCTCGAGGACCTCGCGACCCTGACGAAGGGGGCCTACGTCCTGGTCGAGAAGATCCTCGAGCCCGGGGAGGAGCTGCCCCGCTCGTGGGCCACGGCCGGGACGACCGGCTACGACGTGATGGCCCTGGTCGACCGGGTGCTCGTCGACCCCGCCGGGCAGGTGCCGCTGGACGCCCTCGAGGCGCGGCTGCGCGGCGGCCCGGTGGACTGGGAGTCGCTCATCCACGGCACGAAGCGGGCGGTCGCCGACGGGATCCTGCACTCGGAGGTGCGCTGGATCGCCCGGGAGCTGCGCGAGGTGCTGGCCGCGCAGGTGGCCGCCGGCGCGACGCCCGACGACGCCGCGCAGGAGCCCTCGGGGGCCTGGGACACGGCCCTGGTGCAGGGCACCCTCGAGGACGCGGTCGCCGAGCTGCTGGCCTGCTTCCCGGTCTACCGCTCGTACCTGCCCGACGGCCGGGCCCACCTCGACGCGGCCCTGGCCGGGGCCCGGGAGCGACGGCCGGACCTGGCCGACGTGCTCGACCGCATCGCGCCGATCCTCGCCGACGGGGCAGCACCGCCGGCCCGCCGGTTCCAGCAGACCAGCGGCATGGTGATGGCCAAGGGTGTCGAGGACTGCGCGTTCTACCGCTGGTCCCGGCTCACCTCGCTCAACGAGGTCGGCGGCGACCCGAGCGTCTTCGCCGTGGACCCTGCGGCGTTCCACGAGGCCATGACCCGCCGGCAGGCCGAGTGGCCGTGCGCGATGAACGCCGGCACCACACACGACACCAAGCGTGGTGAGGACGTCCGCGCCCGGATCAGCGCCCTGGCCGAGGTGCCCGACGTGTGGGCCGAGGCCCTCGAGCGGCTCCTGGCGCTGGTCCCGCTGCCCGACCCGGGGTTCGGCGCCCTGCTGTGGCAGGCCGTCCTGGGCGCCTGGCCGGCGGCGGGTGCCGCGGAGCCGGGCCTGCGCGAGCGGCTGCGCGGGTACGCCGAGAAGGCCATGCGGGAGGCCGGCGAGGGCACGCTGTGGATCGACCCGGACCCGCAGTTCGAGGCCGCGACGCTGCGGGCGGTGGACGCGGCGTTCGACGATCCGGCCGTGCAGCAGGTGCTGGTCGAGCTCGTCGAGCAGGTGGCCGCGCCGGGCTGGAGCAACGCCCTGGCCGCCAAGCTGCTCACGCTGACCGTGCCGGGGGTGCCCGACGTCTACCAGGGCAGCGAGCTGTGGGAGCAGCGCCTGGTCGACCCGGACAACCGCAGCGCGGTGGACTTCGAGCACCGCGCCGCGCTGCTCAAGGAGCTGCGCGCCGGCGAGCGCCCCCGGCTGCGCGGCGTGGACGACCCCGGGGCAGCCAAGCTGCTCGTCACGCACGTCGCGCTCACCCTGCACCGCGAGCACCCCGAGCTGTTCACGACGTACATGCCCCTGCCCGCGGACGGGCCGGCGGCCGAGCACGTGCTGGCCTTCGACCGCGGCGGCGTGGTGACCGTCGCCACCCGGCTGCCGGTGGGCCTGGCGGGCGCCGGCGGCTGGGGTGACAGCACGCTCGCGCTGCCCGCGGGCCGGTGGATGGACCTGCTCACCGGCCGACGGGTCGTGCGCGACGAGGCGGGCCAGGCGCGGCTGGCCCAGCTGCTCGCGGACTACCCGGTGGCGCTGCTCGTGGCCGACCGCGGCACCGGTGGTGGCACCCGTGAGGGGCGCGGCCGGTTCGACCTCTGGGCGCCGGACGCCCGGGACGTGGAGCTGCACGTGGCCGGGCACGTGGCCCGGATGCGGCGCGTCGCTGGCGACGCCTGGGACGGCTGGTGGACCCCCGCCGGGCCCGAGCCGCTCGGCACCGTGGACTACGGCTACGTCGTGGTGCGCCGCGACGGCAGCCGGACCCCGGTGCTGCCCGACCCGCGGGCCCGGCGGCTGCCGAACGGCGTGCACGAGCGCTCGCGCACGTTCGACCCGGCGGCGCACCAGTGGGGAGACGCGGCCTGGACCGGCCGCCAGCTCGCCGGTTCGGTCCTCTACGAGCTCCACGTGGGCACCTTCACCCCGGAGGGGACGCTGGACGCGGCCATCGGGCGGCTGGACCACCTCGTCGGGCTCGGCGTGGACCTCGTGGAGCTCATGCCGGTGAACGCGTTCAACGGCAGCCACGGGTGGGGCTACGACGGTGTCGCCTGGTTCGCCGTGCACGAGCCGTACGGCGGGCCGGCGGCGTACCAGCGCTTCGTCGACGCCTGCCACCAGCGCGGCCTCGGCGTGATCCAGGACGTCGTCCACAACCACCTCGGGCCCTCGGGCAACCACCTGCCGCAGTTCGGCCCGTACCTGGCCGCCGAGGGGGAGAACCCGTGGGGGTCGCACGTGAACCTCGACGGCGACGGCAGCGCCGAGGTCCGCCAGCTGGTCCTCGACACCGTGCGCATGTGGTTCGCCGACTACCACGTCGACGGCCTGCGCCTGGACGCCGTCCACGCGCTGGCGGACGCCTCCGAGCGCCACCTGCTCGAGGACATCGCGGACGAGGCCGCCCGGCTGTCGGCCCACCTGCGCCGGCCGTGCACCGTGATCGCCGAGTCCGACCTCAACGACCCGTCCATGGTGACCCCCCGTGAGGCGGGCGGGTACGGCATGGACGGGCAGTGGAGCGACGACTTCCACCACGCGCTGCACGCGGCGCTGACCGGCGAGACCGACGGGTACTACGCGGACTTCGCGAGGCTGTCGGCGCTGGCGAAGGTGTGCGAGCGCGGCTTCTTCCACGACGGCACGTGGTCGACGTTCCGGGGCCGCGAGCACGGCCGGCCGGTCGACACCGAGCGCATGCCGGGTTGGCGGCTCGTGGTCTGCGCGCAGAACCACGACCAGGTGGGCAACCGCGCCCGCGGCGACCGGCCCTCGGAGCAGCTCGACGACGACCAGCTGGCGTGCGCGGCGCTGCTGCTGCTCACCAGCCCGTTCACCCCGATGCTGTTCCAGGGCGAGGAGTGGGCGGCCAGCGCGCCGTTCGCGTTCTTCACCGCGCACCCCGAGCCCGAGCTGGGCGCGGCGGTCTCGGCGGGCCGGCTGCGCGAGTTCGCCGGGATGGGCTGGGATCCCGGGCAGGTGCTCGACCCGCAGGACCCCGCGACCTTCCACCGCTCGAAGCTGGACTGGACCGAGCTCGGCTCCGGCCGGCACGCGGTGGTGCTCGAGGCCCACCGCAGCCTCATCGCCCTGCGGCGCGCGCTGCCCGAGCTGACCGATCCGTCGATGCAGCGGACCGCCTGCGACGTCGACGAGCGAGCCCGGACGTTCCAGCTGCGCCGCGGTGGGGTCCTGGTGGCCGTGAACCTCGGCGGGGCCGAGGCGCGGCTGCCGCTGGACGGTGACCACGCCGTGATCTGGACCACGCCGGCCGGCGCGTCGGTGGCCGGCGGGGCGCTCGTGCTCCCGCGGCATGCCGGTGCGCTGCTGCGCCGGTTGCCCGACTGAGACCGCGGCCTGCTGGCTAGCCTTCGCCTCGTGCCGGGAGCGGGGCGTGACCTCGGGAGCGATCCGGGCCTGCTGCCGCCCTGGCAGGGCCTGGACCGACCGCACCGGCGCCGCGCGGTGCTGGTCGCCGTGGTGGGCACGGCGGTGCTGGCCGCGCTGCTGTGGTGGGTGCTGGTGGCGGTCGACGACTGGGCCGCCGGGGCGCGCCCAGCCACCTGCGTGGCGGGCGGCTGCTTCTGCGAGGCGGTGCGGGAGGGGCCCATCGCGCAGCCGGCCAACACGGTGTCCTCGTTGGCCTACGTGCTGGTCGGGGTGTGGGCGCTGGCGGCGGTCCGGCCGGCTCGTCGTGCCCTCGCGCCCAATGCCGCCGTGCTCATCCCGTGGCTGGCGCTCGTCGTGGCGCTGGTCGGCCTGTCGAGCGCGTTCTACCACGCCACGCTGACCTTCCTGGGCCAGTACCTCGACGTGCTGTCGATGTACCTGCTGGGCGCGTTGCTGCTCTGCGGCGCGCTGGCCCGGATGGGCGCGCTGCGGCCAGCTGGCGCCGTGGCGCTGTTCGTCGCGATCGCCGGCGCCCTGGCGGTCGCCCAGTACTGGTGGCCCGAGAGCCGCCGGGTCCTGTTCGCGCTGGTGCTGCT
>JALOLK010000120.1 GCA_025456015.1 Candidatus Nanopelagicales bacterium | reverse complement strand
CGGATGTAGCGGGCCCGGTTCTCGCCGATGCCCTCGACCTGCTGCAGGTCGTCCACGGAGGCGCCGAGCAGCGCCTGCAGGGAGCCGAAGTGCTCCACCAGGCGGTCGCGGACGACCTCGGGGACGCGTGGGACCCGGGCGAGCATCCGGTGCCCGCGTGGGCTCACGTTGTCCTCGAGGCTGTCGGCGCTGGCCGGGTAGCCGATCGCGCGGGCGACCGAGGTGAGCTCGAGCAGGTCGGTGGGACCGATGAGGTCCAGCGCCTCGAGGGCGCCCTCGACGGTGCGCTGCTTGCGCGTGGACTTCTTCGAGCCCGGCAGGTAGTCGCGTACCACGAGGTCGCGGTCGGACTCGACCCCGGCCACCAGCTCGGCCAGCTGCAGGTCGACCAGGCGCCCCTCGGTGCCCAGCTCGAGCAGGTAGGCGCGGATCTCGCTGGCGATGTGGCGCACCATCTCGAGGCGCTGCAGGGTGGCGCAGACCTCGCGGACCGTGACGAGGTCCTCGATCTCGAGCGCGGACAGGCTGCGCGACACCTCGTCGAGGCGGGTCTTGTAGCGCTCGAGCGTGGCCAGGGCCTGGTTGGCCCGCGACAGGATCGCCGCCGGATCCTCGAGCACGTACCGCCGGCCCTTGAGGTACAGGGCGATGATGTGCATGGACTTGCTCACGCTGATCACCGGGAAGCCGGTCTGGCGCGCGACCCGGTCGGCGGTGCGGTGCCGGGTGCCGGTCTCGCCGGTCGTGATGGTGGGGTCGGGCACCAGCTGGGTGGCGGCGCGCACGATGCGCGAGGTGTTCGAGTCGATGACGATCGCGCCGTCCATCTTGCTCAGCTCGCGCAGCCGGGTGGCGGTGAAGTCGATGTCGAGCGGGAAGCCGCCGGTGCTGATCGCATCGACGCCGCGGTCGTGGCCCAGGACGATGAGGGCGCCGGTGCGTCCGCGCAGGATGCGCTCGAGGCCGTCGCGCAGCTCGGTGCCGGGGGAGACGCGGGCGAGCGCGACCGCCAGCTCCGGGTCGATCGCTGCCATGGTTGCCTCCCCCCTGCGTTTCGAGCGGAGTCTATTGACCCCGCGGCCGGCGTGCCGGCCCCCGGGTGACGTGCCGGCGCACCGGGGCCGCGCGCTGCAGGCCGCCCGGCGCGTGCCACCCGGCGTTGTCAGCCCCCACGGCTAGCGTGCCCGCCATGGCAGGTGGACAGGGGTCGCGGTCGGTGTTCCGGTGCGGCGAGTGCGGCTGGCAGGCCGCCAAATGGGTCGGCAGGTGCGGTGAGTGCCAGGCATGGGGCACGGTCGCCGAGGTGGGGGCCAGCGCGGGCCGGGTGCCCGTCGCGGGCGCGGTGTCCGAGCGGGCGCTGCCGATGACGGGGGTGGACCTCGCCCGGGCGGCCGCGGACCCCACGGGGGTCGACGAGCTCGACCGGGTGTTGGGCGGGGGCCTGGTGCCCGGTGGGGTCGTGCTGCTCGCGGGGGAGCCCGGGGTGGGCAAGTCCACCCTGCTGCTGCAGGCGGTCGCGGCGATCGCGGGCCGGGGCGGCCGGGCGCTCTACGTCACGGGCGAGGAGAGCGTGGAGCAGGTGCGCGCCCGGGCCGAGCGGGTGGGCGCGGTCAACGAGCGCGTCTTCCTCGCCGCCGAGGTCGATGTCGCGGCCGTGGTCGCGCACGCGGAGGCGGTGGCGCCCTCGGTCCTGGTCGTCGACTCCATCCAGACCATGACGAGCACGGGGGTGGAGGGGGTCGTCTCGGGGGTCACCCAGGTGCGTGAGGCGGCCTCGGCGCTCATCCGGCTGGCCAAGCAGCGGCGGATGGCCTGCGTGCTGGTCGGGCACGTGACGAAGGACGGCGGGATCGCGGGGCCCCGCACGCTCGAGCACCTGGTCGACGTCGTGCTGTCGTTCGAGGGTGACCGGCACGCGCGGCTGCGCATGGTCCGGGCGGTGAAGAACCGGTTCGGTCCCACCGACGAGGTGGGCTGCTTCGACCTGGGCGAGGAGGGCCTGGTCGGCCTGCCCGATCCCAGCGGGCTGTTCCTGTCCGAGCGGCGGGTGGCGGTGCCCGGATCCTGCGTCACCGTGGCCCTGGAGGGGCGGCGACCGCTGCTCACGGAGGTGCAGGCGCTGGTGGTGCGCACCGACGCCCCGTCTCCGCGGCGGACGATCACGGGCCTCGACGGCGGTCGCATGGCGATGGTGCTCGCCGTGCTCGAGCGACGCCAGTCGCTGATCGTGGGTCGGTGCGACGTCTACCTCGCGCCCGTGGGTGGCGCCCGGCTCACCGAGCCAGCCGCCGACCTGGCGGCGGCGCTGGCCGCCTACGGGTCGCTGCTCGACGTCGCGGTGCCGCTCGGGTGGGTCGCCTTCGGCGAGATCGGCCTGGCGGGGGAGGTGCGCCGGGTGCCGGGGGCGCGCCAGCGCGTGGCTGAGGCGGCCCGGCTGGGCATGACCGACGTCGTGCTACCACGGGCGGACGCCGAGGCCCTGCCGGAGCGGGTGGGCCTGCGCGTGCATGGCGTGGATGACCTCGCCGACGCCCTGCTGCTGGTGCCGTGGGCCGCCGCCGACTCGCCCATGGCGCCGCCCACGCCCAGCTCCGGCCCCAGGATGCTCGGGCTGCGCCTCGAGCCCTGAGGGGCGGCCGCGCGGCTGCGTGGGACAGCCGCCGGAGGACCCGCGTCGACGGGCTGGGTGTCCTCCAGGCGTGCGGTCCCGGAGTTCGTCGAGCCGTCGCCCCCGGTTAGTGCCGCAGGTGGGGGGTCGGCGCGTCGTGGATCGCGAAGCCGGCGGGGGTCCGCCAGCGCCAGGCGAGGGTGTCCTGCGCGGGGGCACCGACTGGTGCTCCGGCGGTGGCCCCTGGGCCGGCTCGGCTGCGGCCGGGTGGTGGCGGTGGGCTCGGATCGAGTGCCCAGGCGGCATGGGTCTTGAGCTGGTGGTGCCTGCGACAGAGGGGGCCGAGGTTCTGCGGGCTGGTGCTCCCGCGTGGCCAGGGGATCGCATGGTCGAGGTCGCAGCGCTGCGCCGATTGACGGCACCCCGGGAACCGGCAGTGCGGCTCCCGGGCCCGAACGGCCCGGGCGACCGCTGCGCTGGGCACATAGCCGCGTGAGCCGGTCGCCGTCACCACCCCGGCGGCGTCGGTGACCCACGCCCGCCAGGTGCCGTCGGCGGCGAGGTCACGTGCGACGTCCGCTGCGATCGGGCCGAGCCCGGGCAGCTCGGCCGCGTCCTCGCTCAGGCCGAGCAGCACCTCCAACGAGACGATCACCATGATCTCGGGGCGGGTTCCGGAGCCGGCGCCCTGCGCGCAGGATCCGTCCGGGTCGGCTCCGCTCGGGCCGGGTGCGGGTGCGTCAGGTGTGGGGGTCCGTGTCGGGTCATCCGGCGACGCGGGAGACCCACGCCGGATTCCCGGCGCGACGCCGTCCTGCGCGGCGGCTGAGCCCGCGCGAGTCCCAGATCCGTCGGCAGGAGCCACGGCGTCGCCCCCACCGCGGCCGAGCACCAGGTCGACCAGGGTGTCGGCGCGCAGCTGGTCCCGGCTGCGCGGCTCGGGCGTGCCGTCGGCCGCGGCATCGGCCTGCAGCCCGGCGGCGATGGCCGTCAGTCGGCGGTGCATGCGGTGGGCGTCCACCTCGGCGAGCTGCGCGACGAGCGTTGCCATGCCGTCCGGACCGGGGTGGACCTGCACACGTCGGTGGCTGAAGGCACGGACCCGCGCCTCCTGGACGGTCTGCGGGCACACCTTCAGGCGTGCGGCCCGGGCGGCCCGGCCAACCTCCGCCGAGGTCCACCCCCGGCGGCCGCTGGCGAGCCTGGCGTGCACGCGGGCGACCGCCTCGGCCACCACACGCGCCGCGTCATCGTCGGACAGGTCGACCACCTGGTCGACCACGAGGCGCGCGGCCCATCCGCTCACCGCGCCGCCGGCGACCAGCGCCAGGAGCGCAGGATGCGCGCTGACCGCCCGCGCCGTGGCGATGCGGTTGGCCATCGCTGCCGGGCTCCAGCGCAGGGCAGCGGCGAGCTCCTCACGGGCAGGGTCCACGATCACGTGGCCCCGATCCCCGCCGACGGCGTACTCGACGGCGGTGGGTCCGGCGGCAGTCGCGACGGTGGCCATGAGCTGCGCGTCAGCCCATGCGGCGCACGCCTGCCACGCCGCCGCCGTCACCACCTGGCACGCACACGGCCACCCCGGGGCATGGCCGGGGATGGGCTGGTGGAGCATCCGATCCGCCGTGTGCGCCAGCAGACAGGTGCCGTTCGGTCCGGACGCGAGGATCGCCACGGCCGCCGCGAGCGCAGGTCCGGCCGGCAGCCACAGCAGGGCGCGCACGTCGTCGCGAAGGGTCGCCTCCCACCAGCCCGCCTCGGTCCACGCCGGCCGCGTCAGCCCCCACTGCTCGCCCACCTCGGCGAACTGCGCCCACGGCACCGGTGCCTCGGTAGCGAGGGCAGGGTCCCGGGGAGGGCCGTCGCCGCACCGGCGCCCGGGTGAGTTGGGCCCACTCCCGTCCTGGTCGGCAGCCTCGTCGACGAGGACCTGCCAGGGCGGGCAGGCGTCGGCACCGTCGAGCAGGTCGACCAGGGCGTCGGCCCAGCCCGGGTCGATCGGCTTCCGGTCGGTTGTGCCCTCCCCGGCGACCTGAGCCCCAGGGCCACGGTCAGCCCAGGTCGCGCGGCCACCTTCGATGGGCTGCGCCGCGACCTCGGTGACCTCCCACGGCTCAGGAGCGGGAGCCATGGTGGGCACCGGGTGCAGCGCGAGCAGGGAGCGAACCTCCGCCGCCGCGGCCCTCCCCGTCGTGCTCGGCGCCTCCGCCGGCGCCAGGAACAGCGAGCCCATGTCACCCCCCATGACTCGAACGTATGTACGAATCCTACCACGAACGCGTGCTCAGAGGAAGGTGCGACGGGGGTCTGTGGACGGCGATGCGTCGCCGCCAACGCGACGGTGACTGGATCGAGCCGCTCGCCCGTTGCCGGGTCGCCGCGGAGCCGGGCGGCGCGTCAGTCTCGGGTGGCCGGGTGCGGCGCCATGCCCACCAGCGGCAGCTGCCGGGCAGCCAGCGCGGCCATGGCGGCCTCGCGGGCGCGGCAGTGCTCGACGAGCACCTCGTAGGCCGCCAGTCCGATGAGCGCGACGAGCTCGTCGCGGCAGGAGACGTAGACCGGCACCGTGCCCACGTGGGCGGCCGGGGCCGTCGTGCAGTACCAGTCCAGGTCGTGCCCGCCCTCGCCCCAGCCGCGGCGGTCGTACTCGGCGATCTCGACGACCTGCACGTGCGTGCCGTCCGGGCGCTCCACGTCGCGGTAGCTGCGCCGGATCGGCAGCTGCCAGCACACCTCGGGCTTGGTCTGCGTGATCGGCACACCGCGATCCACGGCCAGGGTGTGCAGCGCGCATCCGGCGCCCCGGGCGAAGCCGGGACGGTTCAGGAAGATGCAGGCGCCGTCGACGACACGGGTCTTGGCCTCGCCGTCGGCATCGGTGTCGCTCACCCCGGCACCCCGGCCCTCGGACCGGTACTGCCACTGCGCCGCCGACAGCTCGGCGGCCAGGGCCTCGATGCGATCGCGGTCCTCGGTGTCGGCGTAGTGGGCGCCCAGGGTGCAGCAGCCGTCGTCGGGGCGGCTGGCGTCGATGCCCAGGCACCCGGCCCCGAAGATGCAGGTCCACCGCGAGGTGAGCCAGGTGAGGTCGGCCCGGTAGACCACCTCCGGATCGTGCGCGGGCTGCCCCGGGTCGGGGAACTCCACCCAGTGCCGCGCGCCGCCGAGCGGGAGCTCCTCCACGAGGCAGCAGCCTAGGGCTGCTGCGGCCCGGGGGAGGCAGCGCGGCCCGTCCAGGGTGGGAGCCGGGGAGGCAGCGCGGCCCGTCCAGGGTGGGAGCCGGGGAGGCAGCGCGGCCCGTCCAGGGTGGGAGCCAGGAAGCAGCACCGTCCGGCGGAGGCGTGGCCGCTGGGGTCCCACGCGCACGGCCGGCTCGCGGCAGGGGGCTCGGAGTGGGACCCGCGGCTACGCTGGGCCCGTGGACGTGCGGCCCGAGGACGCACCGGGCCCGGGG
>JALOLK010000043.1 GCA_025456015.1 Candidatus Nanopelagicales bacterium | reverse complement strand
GGCGATGGCCGAAACGGCCCTCAACTCGGGGGATACCGCATGGATCCTCACGAGCGCCGCTCTCGTCCTGCTGATGCTGCCGGGCCTGGCCCTCTTCTATGGCGGCATGACACGCAGCAAGAGCGTGCTGAACATGCTGATGATGGTCATGGGCGCGCTGGCCCTGGTGGGCGTCCTCTGGGTGCTCTACGGCTACTCCATGACCTTCGCTGAGGGCGGACCGTTCCTGTCCAGCCCGCTGACGTACTTCGGCCTCGAGGGGCTGATGACCGACGACCCGGAGGCCGCCTTCCCGGCGATGGCCTTCGTGGCCTTCCAGGCGATGTTCGCGGCGATCACCGTCGCCCTCATCGCCGGTGCCGTCGCTGACCGCATGAAGTTCTCCGCATGGATGGTCTTCGGCGCCTTCTGGGCGACGCTGGTCTACTTCCCGGTCGCGCACTGGGTGTGGAGCGCGGACGGCTGGATCTTCAACGGGCAGGGCCCGCTCAACGGGATCGCCGCGATCGACTTCGCCGGCGGCACCGCGGTGCACATCAACGCCGGCGCCGCCGGACTGGCCCTCGCGCTGATCCTGGGCAAGCGCCTGGGCTGGCCGCGGACCCCGATGAAGCCGCACAACCTGCCGCTGGTCATGCTCGGTGCCGGCCTGCTGTGGTTCGGCTGGTTCGGGTTCAACGCCGGTTCGGCCCTCGCGGCGAACAACACCGCGGCCGTGGTGTTCCTCAACACGTTCGCGGCGACCTGTGCGGCGGTCATCGGCTGGCTGGTCACGGAGAAGATCCGCGACGGCCACGCCACCAGCCTGGGCGCCGCCTCCGGCATCGTCGCCGGCCTGGTCGCGATCACTCCGGCCGGTTCGGCGGTGAGCCCCATCGGGGCGCTGATCCTGGGCCTGGTCGCCGGCGTCCTGTGCGCCCTGGCGGTGGGCCTGAAGTACCGCTTCGGCTACGACGACTCGCTCGACGTCGTCGGCGTGCACCTCGTCGGTGGCCTCGTCGGCACCCTGCTCATCGGCCTGCTCGCCACCGAGGCGGCCCCGGCCGGGGTGAACGGCCTGTTCTACGGCGGCGGTGTCGGCCAGCTCTGGTCGCAGACGTTCGCCGCGGTCTCGGTGATGCTCTACTCCCTCGTGGTGGCCGGCATCATCGGCCTGGTCCTGAAGAAGACCATGGGCGTGCGGGTGACCGAGGATGACGAGGTCGCCGGTGTCGACACGGCGGTCCACGCCGAGGTCGGGTACGAGCTCGGCCAGTCCGGTGGTGGCGGTGCCTTCGCGGGCATCGGCCAGCACGCAGCCCGGTCCAAGGAGGAGGTGACGGCATGAAGCTCGTGACCGCGATCATCAAGCCGTTCAAGCTGGAGGACGTCAAGAACGCCCTGGAGGCCTACGGGATCCACGGCCTGACGGTCTCCGAGGCCAGCGGCTACGGCCGCCAGCGCGGGCACACCGAGGTCTACCGCGGTGCCGAGTACACCGTGGACCTCGTGCCCAAGGTGCGCGTGGAGGTGCTCGTCGAGGATGACGACGCCGCCGCCGTGGTCGACGTCATCACGAAGAGCGCGGCAACCGGCCGGATCGGTGACGGCAAGGTGTGGACCGTCCCGGTCGACACGGTCGTCCGGGTCCGCACCGGCGAGCGCGGGCCCGCCGCGCTGTAGCGCGTCCCTGCCGTGGCCGTCGGGCCAGGCGTTGGTGGATCGCCACCCACGGCCACGGCAGGTGCCGCAGGATCGGCCGCCCGGACCTCCCACCGGGCGGCCGATCAGCGTTCCGGGGCCCTTGGCCCCCGCGGCCGCAGCCGCGCCCTGCCCACTGGTCCGCCGCCGGAGCCGCTGGTCCGCCGCCGGTCCCGTGGCGCGCCGGCCCCGAACCTCCGGCCGGCACGTCCGGCTCGAACCGCCGGCCCATCCGTCCCGCACCTGTCGAGAGGACCCCATGTCGGTTCCGACCTCCGAGCACCCGCCGGCCACCGCCTTCCTGGCCGCCCGCGCGACGCTGCTCGAGGCCCCCGGCCGCCCGTCGCCGGGGACCCGCCGCGCGCTGACCGACCTCACCGACGCGTGGCTGCTCGGCCTCTACGAGCGCGCTGGCGCGGCCTCCCGCGGCGCCACGCTGGTGGCGGTCGGGGGGCACGGCCGCGGCGAGCTGAGCCCGGGCAGCGACCTGGACCTGTTGCTGCTGCACCCAGGCGGCCCGATCGCCGACGTCGCCGACGCGCTCTGGTACCCGATCTGGGACTCCGGGCTGCGGCTGGACCACGCCGTGCGCACCGCCCCCGAGGCTCGGCGCATGGCGGCCACCGACGTCCGCGTGGTCCTGGGCCTGCTCGACGCCCGCACGCTGGCCGGGGACGACGACCTGACCCAGGCCCTCAAGGCCTCGGTCCTGGCCGACTGGCGGGCACTGGCCGCCACCCGCCTGCCGGACCTGCACGCCTCCGTGCGCGAGCGGACCGCCACCCACGGCGAGCTGGCCCACCTGCTCGAGCCGGACCTCAAGGAGTCCTACGGCGGCCTGCGCGAGTTCACCGTGCTGCGGGCAGTCTCGGCCTCGTGGCTGTGCGACGCCCCGCACGCCGAGCTCGCCGCGGCCAAGGCGCTGCTCCTCGACGCCCGGGACGCCCTGCACCGCAGCGCGTCCCGGCCGACCGACCGGCTCACCCACCAGGAGCAGGCCGGCGTGGCCGCCCTGCTGGAACTGCCCGACCAGGACGCCCTGCTGCGGGCGGTGTCGGCCGCCGGACGCTCCGTCGGGGTGGCCTCCGACGCCACGTGGCATGCGGTCACCCGCGTGCTGCGCTCCCGCCCGAAGCCGGGCCTGAAGAAGCTGGGGCTGCGCCCACCGGCCCGGACCCCCCTGGCCGAGGGGGTCGTGCTCCAGGAGGGCGAGGCCGTCCTGGCCGCCGACGCCCGCCCGGACCGCGACCCCGTCCTCGTGCTGCGGGCGGCGGCGGCGGCCGCCCAGTCCGGGGTGCTGCTGGGCCGGCACGCCGTGGCCCGGCTGGCCTCCGAGTCCGCCCCGATGCCGGTCCCCTGGCCGGCCCCGGCGCGTGACGCCCTCGTGTCGCTGCTCGGTGCGGGCCGGGCCGCGGTCCCGGTGTGGGAGGCGCTGGACCAGGCCGGGGTGATCTCGGCCCTCATCCCGCACTGGGAGGTCGTGCGCTCGGCCCCGCAGCACAACCCGGTGCACCGGTTCACCGTCGATCGCCACCTGCTGGAGGCCGCGGTCCAGGCCTGCGCCTTCGCCCGCGACGTGCAGCGACCCGACCTGCTGCTCGTCGGATGCCTGCTGCACGACATCGGCAAGGGCCGGCCCGGGATCGACCACACCGACGCCGGCGTTGCGCTGGTGGCCGAGATCGCCCCGCACCTGGGCTACGACGAGGCCGACACCGCCACCCTGGTGGCCCTGTGCCGGCACCACCTGCTGCTGCCCGACACGGCCACCCGCCGCGACCTCGACGATCCCCACGTCATCGAGACCGTCGCCGCGGCCGTGGGCTCAGCCGAGGTGCTCGAGCTCCTGGCCGCCCTGACCGTAGCCGACGCGCTGGCCACCGGGCCGCTGGCCTGGACCTCGTGGAAGCGCTCGCTGGTCACCGAGCTCGTGGCGCGCACCCGCGGCCTGCTGGCGGGGGAGGCGGTGCTGGTCGCCCCGCGCATCACCCAGGACCAGTGGGCCATGGCTGACGGCGACGGGGTGCGCGTGCTGCTGCAGCAGCACGAGGCCGGGTACGACGTCACGGTGGGTGCCCCGGACCGGCTGGGCCTGCTGGGCCTGGTCGCCGGCGTGCTGTCGATGCACCGGCTCGAGGTGCGCGCGGCGCTGACCGAGACGGTGGGGTCGCGGGCGGTCGAGGTGTGGAGCGTCAGCCCGTTGTTCGGTGACCCGCCCGCGGCGGATCGCCTGCGGGACGACATCCGCCGCGCCCTGGCCGGCCAGCTCGACGTGGCGGCCCGGCTGGCCGCACGGGACGACGCGGCCCGGCGCAGCGACGCGCCGGCTGCCCTGCCGGCCCGGGTCGCGATCATGCCGGGGGCGTCCAGCCGCGCGACCGTGATGGAGGTCCGTGCCCACGACGCGCCCGGCCTGCTGCATCGGGTGGGCATGGCGATCGCCGGGACCGGCACCGACATCACCGCGGCGCGCGTCTCGACGCTGGGCTCGGAGGTGGTCGACGTCTTCTTCCTCGTGGACCGACGCGGCCAGCCGCTGGCCCCCGAGCTGGCCGAGGCGGTGGCCGAGGCGGTGGCCGAGGCCCTGGCGGACCCGGAGGTGGCCTAGGCCCGACAGGGCCCGCGGGGTCGTCAGACGGCCCCCTGCCGGAACGCCTCGATCCACGCCTGCATGTGCCCGGTGAAGGACGCGCCGGGGTCGGACAGTGCCCAGTGCAGCTGGCCGGTGACCTCCAGGGTCACCAGGCCGTGCACGAGCGCCCAGCCCCCGAGCATGCGCGTGACGAAGTCGTCCGGGAGGTCCGGCGCGAGGTCACGCAGCTGGGCCAGCACGTCCTGCTGCCCCTCGGTCGTCGGCTCGGCGGCAGTCCGGTGTCCGCTCGCCGGGGCCACCTGCCCGGCCGCCCAGGCCAGCGCACCGAGGCCGAAGAACACCGCGCCCATCCGCTGGTTGGCCGTGACCGTGGGGCCCTGCGGGGGCGCCTGGTAGCCGGGCACCGGCGTGCCGAAGATGAGCAGGAACCGGGCGGGCTGGGCCAGGGCCCAGTCGCGGTAGGCGACCGTGGCCGCGAGCAGGGCAGCCAGCGGGTCGGTCGGGGCGTCGACCCCCCCGGCGGGTCCCCAGCCCGCCGCGGCCGACACGGCGTCGGCCAGGTCGGTGTAGGCATCGGTGAGCAGGTCCGTGAGCAGGGCGTCGCGACTGTCGTAGTAGCGGTAGATGCCCGCCGGGCTCATGCCGATCGCCCGGGCGACCCCGCGGATCGTGAGCTCGGGGGCGCCGAGCGAGGCCACCTGCTGCAGGGCGGCGGCCTTGATCTCGGCCACCGTGGCCAGGCGTGCTCGCTCGCGACGGGTGGCCATGGACCGCACTGTAGCCGGAGGAGGGGCCTTCACGCGACGTACCGTTGCAATGCGAACAGTGTTCGCGTATCGTGCTCGTCATGACCAGTCACGCAGGCGACGCCCCGTCCGATCCCACCCCGCTCGACGTGCCCACTGCGCAGATCCCGGCCGCCCCGGTGGTGGCTGGTGTGCAGGTGGTCCTCGGGGCGGCCGGGTCGGCCGGCTCGGCGATCCTGGAGGCCCTGACCTCGGCCGGGCTGCCGACCCGTGGCGTCGGCCGTGGGCCGCGACCGGCCAGCGCACCGGCGCAGGCCGAGTGGATCGGCGCCGACCTGCGCGACGAGCGGGCCCTGGCTGCCGCGCTCGCCGGCGCGGGGGCCGTGCACATGGCCGGGCAGCCGCCGTACCACCGGTGGCCGGAGGAGTTCCCAGCGATGCTCGAGGCCGTGCTCGGCGCCACCAGCGCGGTCGGTGCGCGCCTGGTCATGGTGGACAACTGCTACGCCTACGGCCCCGGCAGCAGCCCCATGACCGAGGCCGCGCCCTCCCGGGCGACCGACCGCAAGGGCCGGGTCCGCGCCGCGATGGCCGATGCCCTGCTGGCCGCGCACGCCGAGGGCCGGTGCGAGGTGGTCCTGGGCCGGGCGTCGGACTACTTCGGGCCCGGGGCGGCGAACTCGGGCATCACGGCGCTGGCCGTGGAACCGGTGGCCGGCACGGGCAAGCTGCGCTGGATGGGCTCCCTGGACGCCGCCCACTCCTGCGCCTACCTGCCCGACATCGCGCGGGCCTACGTGCTGCTGGGCACCGAGGCGGGGGTCACGGGGCGGGCCTGGCACCTGCCGCACGCCCCGGCCGTCACCGGTCGCGAGTTCCTGTCCCTCGTGAACCGCTGCCTGCCCGCGCCCCGGAGCACGGTCGTGGTGTCCACCGCGATGCTGCGGCTGGCATCACCGGTGCACCGCATCTCGCGCGAGTCGCTGGCCATCGCGTACCAGTGGACCGAGCCGTTCGTGGTCGACGACGCCGACTTCCGTCGGCGGTTCCCGGCGTTCGAGGTGACCCCGCTGGAGGACGCGGTGCGCGAGACGGTGGCCGCCGCCCGCGCCGAGTCCGGCTCTGCAGCCTGATCCTCAGGGCACGACCCAGCCCAGGGCGGTGGCGTGCCCCTGGATGCGGCGCGCCAGGTGGACGTCGCGCGGCGTGAGCCCGCCCGCGTCATGGGTGGTGAGGCGGAAGGTCACGCGCCGGTAGCGCACGTCGATGTCCGGATGGTGGTTGGCCGCCTCGGCCGAGTTGGCCGCCCGGCGCACCAGCTCGATGCCCAGGGGGAAGCTCTCCATGGCGTAGGTGGCGGTGATGGCGGCACCCTCGCGGCGCCAGCCCGCCAGGCCGGCCAGGGCCTGCTCGGCCTCCACGTCGCTGAGCCGGTGGGTGTCGACCACGCCGCGATCGTGGCACGGCCGACACCGGCTCGCCACCCCGCCGGGGCCGGCGCGCCGGGCCCGACTGCGCCGCCCTGCATCGGCGGCTACCGTGACCCGGTGCTCCAGTTGCTGCCCACGGTCCGGGTGCTCGAGGCCGCTGACGTGGTCGCCGCCTACGGGTGGCCGCGACCCTCGTGGGTGCGGGCGTGCATGGTGATGGGCCTCGATGGGGCCATCGCGGGGCCGGACGGGTTGTCCCGCTCCCTGTCCTCGCCGGCCGATCGCGCGGTGCTCGCGGCGACCCGGGCGCACGCCGACGCCCTGCTCGTCGGGGCGGCCACCGTGCGCGCCGAGGACTACGCCGCCCTGCGCGGCCAGCTCGAGCACGTCGAGGCTCGCCACGAGGCGGGGCAGCGGGCCGCACCGGTCCTGGCGATCGTCTCGGCGTCCGCTCGGTTCGACTGGGCCGCGGCGCGCTTCACCGCATCCGACGAGACCGTCCTGCTGCTCACCACCTCGGCGGCCCCGCAGGCGACCCGGCGGGAGGCGGTCGAGGCCGGCTGCGAGGTCGTCGTCGTGGGGCAGCGCTCGGTGGAACCGGCCGCCGCGATCGGGGCCCTGCGCGAGCGCGGCCTGACCCGGGTCAGCTGCGAGGGCGGCCCCGGCCTGTTGCGCCAGATGCTGGCCGCCGACGCGATCGACGAGCTGGACCTCACCCTGTCGCCGCGGATCGGCGGGTCGGGGCCGGCCGTGCCGGGGCTGCCCGGGCTGACCCGCATGGTGCTCGCCCAGCTGCTGGAGGCCGACGGCTGGCTGTTCACCCGCTACGTGCGCCCGGAGGTGCCGGCATGCTGAGCCTGCGGGCGCTGGCCGACCTCGCGGACGCGCACACGGGCGAGCTCGACAAGCCGGTCGCCCCCCTGCGGATCGCCGGCACGACGCACGACCTCGACGCCGAGCCCATGCTCATGGGGGTGGTGAACCTCTCGCGGGACTCCACGTACCGCGACTCCGTCGCGGTCTCCACCGCGTCGGCGGTGCGCCGTGCGCGCATCCAGTACGCCCAGGGGGCGGGCCTGGTGGACATCGGTGCCGAGTCGACCACCCTGCGTGCCGACCGGGTCGGCGAGCAGGCGCAGGTGCAGGCCCTGGTCCCCGTGGTGGAGGCGCTGGCAGCCGAGGGGATCCCCACCTCGGTGGAGGCCTCCGGTGCCTCGGTCGTCGCGGCCTGCCTGGCCGCAGGCGCGAACGTGGTGAACCTCACCGCCGGGGCGGGGGTCGAGCCGATCTACGAGCTGGCCGCCGCCCACGACGCCGCGGTCGTGCTCTGCTTCGTGCCGAACGCGACGGTGCGCGACATCGCGGAGGTCACCCTCGACCGCGACCCGCTGCCGCTGCTCGAGGACTGGTTCGGCAGGCGCCTCGAGCACGCCCGCGCGCACGGGGTCACCGAGCTGGTCATCGACCCCGGCCTCGGGTTCTTCTACGCCAACCTCACCGACCCCCTCACCCGTGCCCGCCACCAGGCCCAGGTGCTGCTCAGCTCGTTCCGGCTGCGTTCCCTCGGGGTGCCGATCTGCCAGGCCCTGCCGCACGCGTTCGACCTGTTCGAGGAGGAGTTCCGCACCGCCGAGGGGTTCTTCGCTGTCCTCGCCCGGCTGGGCCGGGTGAACCTGCTGCGCACCCATGAGGTCGCCCGCGTGGGCGCCGTGCTGCGCAGCATCGACGCCCTGGGCTGATCCGCACGCCCGTTGTTGCAAAGTCTTCGCAACAACTACGCTGGCCCCGGCCGGCAGCGAAGGAGCCACCATGCACATCCCCGATGGGTTCATCAACGCGCCCGTCTCGGCGGCAGCCGGCGTGGTGGCGGTCGCAGGCATCGCCGTGGCGCTGCGCCGCTCGAGCCGCGAGCTCGACGACCGCACCGCGCCCATGGCGGGCCTCGTGGCCGTCTACATCTTCGCCGTGCAGATGCTGAACTTCCCGGTCGGCGCGGGCACCAGCGGGCACCTGCTCGGGGGCGCCCTCGCGGCGATCCTCGTCGGGCCATGGACCGGGGCGCTGGCGATCTCGGTGGTGCTCATCATCCAGGCGCTCATGTTCGCCGACGGGGGCCTGAGCGCGCTCGGGCTCAACATCGTCAACGTCGCCTTCGTGACCGTGGCCGTGGCCTGGCCGCTGTTCCGCCTGCTCGTGCGCATGCTGCCCCGCTCCCGGGTGGCCTGGATGGGGGCCTCGTTCGTCGCGGCCCTGGTCTCGGTGCCGGTCTCGGCGGCGGCGTTCGCCCTGGAGTACGCGATCGGCGGCAACGGCACGTTCTCCCCGGGCACCGTGCTGGCCGCCATGGTCGGCACCCACGTGGTGATCGGCCTCGGCGAGGGGCTCATCACGGCGCTGACGGTCGGTGCCGTGCTCGCCGCCCGCCCGGACCTGGTGCTCGGCGTGCGCGACCTGCTCCCCAAGCCCGAGCTGCGCACGGCGCCGCCGGTGGCGGACGGCACGCGGGCCCCGCAGTCCACCACCGAGGGGAGCCCGGCATGAGCACCGTGCGGCGCAGCGCGTGGGCCGTCATCGGCATCGGCCTGGTCGTCTCCCTGCTCCTGGCCGGTGGCCTGAGCTACTACGCGAGCAGCCATCCGGACGGCCTGGAGAAGGTGGCCGAGGACGTCGGCTTCCTCGACACCGCCGAGGACTCGGCCACCGCCGACTCCCCGCTCTCGGACTACGCCGCTGCGGGCGTGGACGACGCGCGGCTGTCCGTGGGCATCGCCGGGCTGGTCGGCGTGGCGATCACCGCGGCCGTGGCGTTCGGGCTGTTCCTGTGGCTGGGCCGGCGGCACCGCGCCGAGCCGGCCGAGGTCGTGCCCGACCCGGCCACGACCCCCTGATGGCCACCGTCACCCGCGCATCCACCGGGCCGGGCCACCGGCACGGCCACGACGTCGGCGAGCAGCTGTACGTCCACCGGCACACGCCGGTGCACCTGCTGGCCCCCGAGGTGAAGATCGTGGCCCTCGTCGCGTTCATCTTCGTCGTGGTGGCCACCCCCGTGCACCAGATGTGGGCCTTCGGGGTGTTCCTGGCGATCCTGGTCGCCATCGCGGCCGTGGCCAGGCTGCCCGCGCGCATCGTGGTGCCGCGCATGGTGGTCGAGGTGCCGTTCCTGCTCTTCGCCGCCCTCATGCCGCTCACCGGGCCGGACCCGCAGGTGCAGGTGCTCGGCGTGGAGCTGTCGGTCCCGGGCCTGTGGGCGGGGTTCGGCATCGTCGCGAAGGGCACCATCGGCGTGCTCGGGGCGATCATCCTGGCCGCCACCACCCCGGCCCGGGACCTGCTGGCCGGGCTGCGCGCGCTGCGGGTGCCCTCGGTCCTGGTCCAGATCGCCGCGTTCATGCTGCGCTACCTGCACGTGGTCTTCGACGAGATGGCCCGCATGCGGGTGGCCCGCGAGTCGCGGGGCTTCGAGGCGACCGGGGTGCGCTCGTGGCCGGTGCTGGGCCAGTCCGCCGGCGCCCTGTTCATCCGCTCCTACGAGCGGGGGGAGCGGGTGCACCTGGCGATGCTCAGCCGCGGCTACAGCGGCACGATGCCGGTGCTCGACGACCTGCGCGCCACCCGCGCGCAGTGGCTGGTCGGCCTGATGCTGCCGGCGGTCGGGCTCGTCGTGGCCCTGGCCGCGTGGGCGGTGCAGGCATGAGCGAGCTGCTCGATCCCGCCCGGCCGGTCCCGTCCGCGCGGCCTGCGACGGGCGGCGCCGGCGACCCCGTCCCGGCCAGCCTGGCCGTGTCCGGGCTGGCCTACTCCTACCCCGACGGCCACCAGGCCCTCTACGGGATCGACCTGCGGATCGAGCGCGGCGAGCGGGTGGCCCTGCTCGGGCCCAACGGCGCCGGCAAGACGACGCTGGTCATGCACTGCAACGGCATCCTCGGCGGGGGCCTGGGCAGCGTCGCGATCGCCGGCACGACGGTGGACCGCGAGGACCGGACCAGCCTGCGCGAGGTGCGCCGCCGCGTCGGCATCGTGTTCCAGGACCCCGACGACCAGCTCTTCATGCCCTCGGTCCGCGAGGACGTGGCCTTCGGCCCGGCGAACATGGGGCTGTCCGGGGCCCAGCTCGATGCCCGGGTGACCCACGCGCTCGAGCTGGTCGGCATGGCCGAGTTCGCCGACCGGCCCCCGCACCACCTCTCGTTCGGCCAGCGGCGGCGGGTGGCCGTGGCCACGGTCCTGTCGATGGAGCCCGAGATCCTCGTGCTCGACGAGCCGTCGAGCAACCTCGATCCGGCCAGCCGCGAGGACCTCGCCGACATCCTGCGCTCCCTGGACGTGACGATCCTCATGGTCACCCACGACCTGCTCTACGCCCTCGAGCTGTGCGAGCGGGCGGTCATCATGGCCGAGGGCCAGATCGTGGCCGACGGGCGCACCCGCGACCTGCTGCGCGACGCCGAGCTCATGGCCCGCCACCGGCTGGCGCTGCCGCGCGGGGTGACGATCACCGAGTGAGGCCGGCTGGCAGGCGGGCGGCCGGGCAGGCGCCATCGACGGGCCGTAGCCTGACCGGCGTGACGCACGCGACGCCCGGCACGGCCATCGCCATGGGAGGCATCGCCAACCTGCGCGACCTCGGTGGCTGGCGCACCGCCGACGGGCGCGTGACCCGCCACGGGGTGGTGTTCCGTTCCGCCGGCCTGGGCTGGGCCGAGCCGCCGGACCTCGCGGGCGTGTCGGCCCTGGGCATCCGCACGGTGTACGACCTGCGCAGCGTCCGGGAGCGCGAGGAGTCCCCGGAGCGGCTGCCGGACCTGGCCACCGGGGTCGTCGTCGACGTGCTCGGCGACCAGCTGCAGGCGGTGCCGGCCCACATGCTCGACCTGCTCGACGACCCGCCGCGCGCGACCGCGGCGCTGCGCGACGGGGTGGCCGAGGCGCTGCTCGAGCAGGCCTACCGCGACATCGTCACCCTGGACAGCGCCCACTGCGCCTATCGCCGGCTCTTCAGCGGCCTGCTCGACGGCGACGCGCGGGCCGCGCTCATCCACTGCACCACGGGCAAGGACCGCACCGGCTGGGCGGCGGCCGCCCTGCTGCTCATGCTGGGCGTGCCGCAGGACGACGTGCTCGCCGAGTACCTGCTCACGAACGAGCAGCTGCTCCCGGCCCTCGCCCCGCTGTTCCAGCGCTTCGCCGACGGGGGTGGGGACCCAGCGGTGCTGCGGCCCGTGCTCGGCGTCCAGGCCTCCTACCTGCGCACCGCGCTGGACCTCGTGCACGCCGAGCACGGCGGCGTGGCCGGGTACTTCGAGCACGCCCTGGGCCTGGACGCCGGATGGCAGCAGCAGGCCCGGGCCGAGCTGCTCGTCGCCTGAGTCAGCCCGCGGCGACCGCGAGCGCGACCTCGATCATGTCGGTGAAGGTCGTCTGGCGGTCGGCGGCGCTCATGGCGTGGCCGGTGACCAGGCTGTCGGAGACCGTGAGCATCACCAGCGACTCCCGGCCCAGCACCGCGGCGTTGGCGTAGAGCGCCGCAGCCTCCATCTCGATCGCGAGCACCCCGAGGGCCGCCCAGCGCCGCCAGGCCTGCTCGTCGTGGTGGTAGAAGACGTCCGAGGCGAGCACCCCGCCGACGTGCGGGGCCAGTCCGCGAGCCTGTGCGGCCTGCACGGCCGCGTGCAGCAGCGGCCAGCTGGCGGTGGGCGCGTAGTGGCCGGTGATCCCGTACTGGTGGTGCCAGTTCGAGTCGGTGGAGGCGCTCATCGCCAGCACCAGGTCCCGGGGGGCGACGTGCGGCTGGATCGCTCCGCACGAGCCGATCCGGATGATCCGGGCGACGTCGTAGAACCGGAACAGCTCGTGGGAGTAGATGCCGATCGAGGGCATCCCCATCCCGTGGCCCATCACCGACAGCCTGGCCCCGTCATGGGTGCCCGTCGCCCCGTACATGCCGCGCACGTCGTTGAACACGACCGCGTCGGTGAGGTAGGTCTCGGCCACGAAGCGCGCGCGCAGCGGGTCGCCCGGCATGAGGACGGTCTCGGCGACGGTGCCGGGCTCGGCACCGATGTGCGGGGTGGCCATGCTCGGCTCCTCGTGGGACGGACGGGGCTGGGCGACCGGTCTACCACAGGCGGCCCGGCGGACGTCAGCCCGCAGCAGTCCCGGACGTGCCCGACGGTGAAGCGCCCGCCCGCCGGCGAGGCCGGTGCCGGCACCGCCTACGGTGGCCGGCAGCGACACGAGGGAGGAGCCACGGATGCGTCCCAGCGAGGTGTTCCGGCCGGGCCTGCTCGACGACCAGGTGGTGCTGGTGACCGGCGGGGGCTCGGGCATCGGCCTGGCCATCGCGCACGAGTGCGCCGCGCTCGGGGCCCGGGTGGTGATCGGGGGTCGCAAGGAGGATCGCCTCGAGGCGGCCGCGCAGGCCCTGCGCGCCGAGGGGGCGCAGGTGCTCGCTGCCGCCGTCGACATCCGCGACCCTGACGCGTGCCGCGCCTGGGTGGCAGCCGGCCGCGAGCACTTCGGCGCGGTCGACGTGCTGGTGAACAACGCCGGCGGGCAGTTCCCCGCGGCCGCCCTGGACATCGACCCCAAGGGCTGGCGCGCCGTCATCGACACCAACCTCAACGGCACCTGGTTCATGAGCCGCGCCTTCGCCCAGCAGGTGCTCGCCGACGGTCGGGAGGGCCGGGTCATCAGCATCGTGGCGAACATGTGGCGAGGCTTCCCGGGGATGGCCCACACGGGAGCCGCCCGCGCCGGGGTGGTGAACCTCACGCGCACCCTGGCCCTCGAGTGGGCCACCAAGGGCATCCTCGTGAACGCCGTCGCCCCCGGGGTGATCCGCAGCAGCGGCCTGGACACCTACCCGGAGCCGGTGCGGGCGCTCATCGAGACCGAGGTGCCCCAGCACATCCCGCTGCGGCGGCTGGGCACGATGCAGGACGTGGCCTGGGCGGTCGCCTACCTCGCCGGCCCGTCCGGTCGCTACATCACCGGCGAGACGCTGTGCGTCGACGGCGGCCAGCAGCACTGGGGGACGGTCTTCCCGGTGTGACCGGGGAGCCCATGGCTCCCCGGTCGCCGCCGGGTCAGTCGCAGGGCTGCCCGGCGACGGGGACCCCGCCGCCGGAGTAGACCTCCATCTGCGCCTTCGTGACCGGCAGCCAGCCGGCGAACGTGCGCCGATCGGGCACCCACCGCTGCGACCAGGCGCGCCAGGCCCCGGACTCGTCGCGGACCTGCAGGCGGGTCCTGGTGGCCGAGACCGTGCCGCGCACGGCGACCCACTCGGAGTAGAACGCCCCGGTCGAGCCCTGCACCCGACCGTCGCGCACCCGGGCGACGATGAACGCACCGGTGTAGATGGGGCCGTGGTACTGCAGGCCCTTGACCAGGTAGACGCACCGGGAGGCTGGCACCGCGCTGGTGGAGACGTCGACCACCAGGCGCCCGGGGTTGCTGTACTTGCGCACCTGGAAGGCGGCCTTGCGGGTCTGGCCGACCCCGAGGGTGACGACCCCCTCGAAGTCACCGGCGCTGCGGGTGGCCAGGACGACCGGCAGGCCGAAGCGGCGGTTCAGGTCGACCGTGGCCCGGCCCTGGTCGTCGTGGGCGCGGGCGTCGGACAGCACGATCCGCAGGGTCGTGTCCCCGGGGACGGGGATGACCTGGCCCGACCCGTCGCCGACGAGCTGGCGCACGTAGCGCACGGTGGCGGTGGGCGGGTTGGGACCGTCGACCTCGAGCACGACCCGGTCGAAGCCGGGATGGTGCGCGGCCCGCAGGGCGACCACCGTGGCCAGGCCCCCGTCGGCGGCCGGCGCGTGGGCGGGGATGGCGGGCAGTGCGGCGGCGGTCATGCCGCTGAGCAGGAGTGGGGCGGCGGCGGCCAGCGCCGCCAGGGCACGCAAGCGGGACACCATGGCACTCACCTCGAGGCGGGCGCCGAGGCCGGGTTCGGACTCGTCGGAACGGCCCGCACCTGCCATGCTCCTCCGTTCCGCGACCCCGCGGAACCCCCGGCCCTCGCGGCAACGGGCCCATGCCGCTGCCGGGTGCTAGGCGGCTGGCTGGTGCGTCGCGGCGGCCGGCGCCGCGCCGGCGCGCCCAGGGCCCGTTCGGCGTCCTACAGTGCCGATGAGGGGGCCCCCATGCTCATCGACCTGTCGACGCAGCCCCCGGCGCTGCTCGTCGGAGCCAAGGCCTCGCGGCTGGGCTGGTTGATGGCGCGCGGGTGGGCCGTGCCGGCCGGGGCCGTCGCACCGTTCGAGGCCACCGACCGGATCGCCGCCGAGGGGCCCGAGGCCGCTCCCGAGCTGCGGGCGGCGCTGGGCGATCGCCTCGTGCCGGGGGCCTGGTACATCGTGCGCTCGTCGGCGAACGTGGAGGACTCCGGCCAACGCTCCTTCGCCGGCCAGTTCGAGACCGTCAGCGACGTCACGGGGATCGACGAGGTCATGGCCGCGATCCACCGCGTGGCCTGCTCCGGGCGGACCGCCCAGGTGCACGCGTACGCGCGTCATGTGGGCGTGGACCCGGCGGGGGTCCGCGTGGCCGCGATCGTGCAGGAGCTGGTCCCGGCCCGCGCCAGCGGCGTGGCGTTCAGCCGCGACCCGATCACCGGCGCCGGCACCGTGGTGGTCGAGGGGGTGGCCGGGCGCGGCGAGCCCCTCGTGGGTCGTGGGGTCGATCCGCAGCGCTGGGTGCACGACGGCCGGGACACCCACGTCGCCCCCGCCGACCCGGTGCTGCCGCAGGCAGCGCTCGAGGAACTGGTGGGCGCCGTGCGGGCGATCGAGCGCAGCAGCGGGCAGCCCGTGGACGTCGAGTGGGTGTGGGACGGCGCTCGGCTGCACCTGGTCCAGTGGCGACCGATCACGGCGCTGGCGGAGGTGCCGCGCATCTGGTCCTCGCGGCTGGCCCGAGACATGCTGCCCGGGCTGATCCCGCCACTGGTCTGGTCGGTCAACGTGCCGGTGCTCAGCCACGTGTGGGCCGACCTCATCGCCGAGGCGCTCGGTGACGTCGGACTCGACCCCGACGAGTTGGTCCGGCCCTTCGGCTACCGCGCGTACTTCAACACCACCGCCCTGGGCCGGGTGTTCACCTCGCTGGGGATGCCCCCGGACGCGCTCGAGCAGATGCGCGCGGGCACCGGGGCCTCGGTGCGCCCCCCGATGTCGATGCTGGTGCGCCGCACGCCACGGCTGGCGCGGTTCGCCGGCCGGCTGGCGTCCTGGCCCCGGCACGCCGAGCCCGAGCGCGCGGACCTCGAGCGGGCGCGCGCCGCAGCGGCGGCCACGGACCTCGCCGCGCTCGGCGACGCGGCGCTCCTGGCGCACGTGGCGGGGTTGCGCGCGCTGTTGGCGCGCGCGGCCCGGCTCAACGTGGTGACCCCGTTGCTCGCCGACGCCCGGGCGTCGGTGGTCCGCCGGGCCGGCCAGGCCCGGGGGCTCGACCCCGGGGCCCTGGACCCGGGCCAGGACCTCCCAGCCGTGCTGGCCCTCGACCCGGCGCACGCGCTGGCCGGGATCGAGGCGACCGACGAGGGGGCCTGGCAGCGCTTCCTCGAGCGCTTCGGTCACCTGTCCGACAGCCCGAACGACTGCTCGGTGCCGACCTGGGCCGAGGAGTCCGAGACGATCCGTCGCGTGCTCACCCAGCGGGCGCCGGCACCCGGCGGGGCCCCGGGTCGGGGCCCACGGCGCGGCCCCGAACCGGCGGCGGGCGCGCGCGCCGCGCTGCTGGCGGCGACGCCCCCGCTGGGCAGGCGACGGATGGCCCGGCGCTGGGACCGTGCCGCAGCCGCCCGCCGCCTGCGGGAGGAGGTCGGCCACACCTACGCCCGGACCTACGCCCTGTTCCGCCCGGCGTTCCTCGAGGCGGGCCGGCGGCTGGTCGCCCGCGGCCAGCTGGCCGAGCCCGCCGACGTCTTCCTGCTCGCCCTGCCCGAGGTCGCCGATGCCCTGCGGGGTGGCCTGCCCGATGCGGCGTCGCTGGCCGCCGCGCGCCGGCAGGAGATGGACGAGTCGGCCGACCTGCACTGGCCCGAGACGATCATCGGCGACGATCCCGTGCCCGTGCGCGGACGGGTGGGGGCCACGCTGCTCACCGGTGTGCCGACCTCGCGCGGGCGGCACACCGGCCCGGCCCGTGTCGTGACCGCGCTGGCGCGCGCGGGGCCGGTGGGTCGCGAGGACGTGCTCGTGCTGGCCGCCTCCGACGTCACCTGGACGCCGCTGCTGCTGCAGGCCGGCGCGGTGGTCACCGAGACCGGGGGCATGCTGTCGCACGCCTCGATCGTCGCCCGGGAGTTCGGCCTGCCGTGCGTGGCGTCGGTGCACGCCGCCACGACCATCCCCGACGGCACGATCGTCTGCGTGGACGGCGCCGCCGGCGAGGTGCTCGTGCTCGAACAGCTGGACGCGACCGCCGGGCAGGACCCGGACACGACGTCCCCGGCGGAGGAGGGGCCACCATGGGCAGCCACGTGAGCGGGGCATCACCTCGGCAGGCCGTGCTCGTCGGACTCGTCGTCGGGTACCTGGCAGGCTCGGTGTCGTTCTCGCGGGTGGTGGGCGAGCGCGCCGCGCCCGATGCGGACCTCAACCTCACCCGGATCCCCGTGCCCGAGCTGGGCACCTCGGTGGAGTTCCGCGGCTACACGCCGACCAGCGTCAAGGAGCACGCGGGGACCGGCCCGATGCTCGCGTCGCTGGCCCTCGAGGGTGGCAAGGCCCTCGTGCCGACCCTGGTGATGCGGCTGGCCCTGCCCGGCACGCCCGCGGCGCCCGCGGCCGCGCTCGGGGCGCTGGTGGGCCACATCTTCCCGATGTGGAGCGGGTTCCGGGGCGGCTACGGCATGACCCCGCTGCTCGGCGGGATGGCCGTGCTCGACCCGATCGGCGTGGCCGTCACGACCGGCGTGGTCAGCGGGGCGATCGGTGCCACCGGCAAGCCCCAGCTCATGCTGGCCTGGCCGCTGACCATCCCGGTCTGGGAGGCCGCCCGGGGCCGGCCGGACCTGGCCGCGTTCGGCGTCGCCGCCAACGCCGCCTACTGGGCCCGGCTGGTCCCCGAGCTGCGCCGCGGGATGCGCGGGCTGGTGACCACCCGCCGGCTCATGGGGTCAGGCTCCGACGAGGTCGCGCCGACGCAGGCCCACACCGCCGAGCACGGCCAGCAGCACGCCCAGGCCGAGCAGCACGGCGGCTGAGCGCGGGTCGGGGGCCACGGCCGGCGCCGGCGCCACGTGGTGCAGCACCGAGGCGTTGAGGACCCATCCGGGCAGGGCCACGGCCGAGCCGACCACCTCGAGCAGGAACGAGCCGGCGACGACCGCGTAGGTGAGGGTCGCCGCCGCCCGGGGGACGACGGCGTGCAGCAGCGTCCCGAGGCCGAGCACGAACACGGCCGCGGGCAGCGCGTTCAGGCCGGCCAGCAGCAGGTCGCCCGCGGGCACGCCCAGCCCGGCCGCCCGCCCGGCGACCAGCGCGCCGAGTGCCGCGGCCGCCGCTGCGAGCACCAGCAGGCCGACCGTCACCACGAGCCGGCCGCCCAGCCAGCGGCCCCGGGTCACCGGGCGGACCAGGAGGTGCTCGAGGCGCCCGGAGGCCTCCTCGTCACGGGTGGCGGCCACCTGGGCCGCGGCAGCCGCCATGAGCAGCAGCGTGATGAAGACGAAGGAGACCCCGACGTAGGCCCGGGCCCCGGACTCCTCGATGCCCAGCCGGCCCAGCACGTCGGCGCCACTGGCGTCGGCCATCGCCTCCGCCGCGGTCCGGGCGACCAGCCCGATGAGCCCGCCGAAGAC
>JALOLK010000119.1 GCA_025456015.1 Candidatus Nanopelagicales bacterium | reverse complement strand
GAGTCGGCCCCACGCGCCGCAGCCGGGGCGGCGACGGGTGCCGCGGCGGCGGCTCCCGGCAGGACGGCGGCCACCAGCGCGGCTGCGGCCGCTGCGGGGACGAGGACGGATCGGCGCACTGACATGACCATGGCGGCTCCTGCCCAGAGCACCAGCCGGGTCACCCCCCGGACGGACCGCCCGCCGGCCACGGCTGATGGCGCGACGGTAGCGACCTCGATGGCGGGGACTCCACACGGAGCGGCCCCGGTCGGGCGACCGTGTTGCGCCAGGTGCGGGACGGGGAGACGCTGGGCCGCATGCCCATCGAGGTCCATGACGGGGTCACGGCCGAGGTCGGGCGCATCCAGGTGCGCCGCGTGCTGCCCCGCCGCCGGCTCCGGACGGTCGGCGCGTGGTGCTTCGCCGACCACATGGGCCCGGCGGAGGTGACCGAGGAGGCGGGCCTGGACGTCGGCCCGCACCCGCACACCGGGCTGCAGACCGTCACGTGGCTGATGGACGGCGCCGTGCTGCACCGTGACAGCCTCGGCTCGGAGCAGCTGATCCGTCCCGGGCAGGTCAACCTCATGACCGCCGGCCGTGGGGTGGTGCACTCCGAGGAGCACACCGGCGACTACCGGGGCACGTTGCAGGGCGTGCAGCTGTGGGTGGCGCAGCCGGAGGCCGATCGGCACGGCGACCCCGCGTTCGACCACCATGCCGAGCTGCCGCTGGTCACCTGGGACTCGGCGGAGGCGACCCTCATCGCCGGGCACTACCTGGGCACCCGGTCCCCGGCCGGCTTCGCGACCGACCTGCTCGGCATGCAGGTCCTGGTGCAGCCCGGGGTCACCCGGTTCCCGCTGCGCGCGGACTTCGAGCACGCCGTGATCGCCCTCGACGCGCCCCTGCTCGTGGGCGCGCCGGGACGCGACCGCAGCGTCGCCGAGCCGAGGACGGCCACGCGTCCGGGCCAGATCGCCGCCCTGGGCACCGGCCACGCGGAGCTCGAGGTGGAGGCGCGCGGCCGGGTCCGCCTCATGCTCCTCGGCGGCCTGCCGTTCCCCGAGCCGGTGTTCATGTGGTGGAACTTCGTGGCCCGCACGGCCGACGAGGTCTCGTGCTTCTACGCCGACTGGCGGGACCGCGGCGAGCGGTTCGGCGTGGTCCCCTCGCCGTTGGACCGGATCCCGGCCCCGGTCCCGCCGTGGGAGCCGATCCGCAGCACGCAGCCCCGGTGAGCGGAGCCGGTTTGGCTGGGTACCCCCCGGGGTATATGATGAGCACTGCCACCGACCCCGAGGAGACCACCATGTGCAGCCCCGCGATGTGCCGTTCCTGCGGCAAGGTGACCTGGGCCGGCTGCGGCCGTCACGCCGACCAGGTGATGGCCGGCGTCCCCGAGTCGCGCCAGTGCACCTGCCGCTGACCCTCGACCACGTGCGCTGACCCGCCCTCCAGGGGTGGGTCAGCGCCTGTTCGGCCGTCCCCCCGCCGAAGGCGCGCACTAGGGTGCCAGCGTGCCAGGGGACGAGCAGCCGGGCCCCGACGCCCCGGCGGGGAACCGTCCGGTCCGCACCCACCTCCTGCAGGCCCGACGCTCGGCGTGGGCCCGCAGCGGCGAGGGCCTGCTCGAGGTGCGCCGGTCCTGGCGGGTCATCCTCCAGGCGACCGTCGCCGCGACGCTGGCCTTCGCCCTGGCCTCGGCGATCGGGCACGAGACCCCGTTCTTCGCCCCCATCGCCGCGATCGCGACGGTCGCGGTCTCCCTGGCCCATCGGCTGCGTCGCGCGACCGAGCTGCTGATCGGCAACGCCGTCGGCATCCTGCTGGCCGACCTGCTCATCGCCCGCATCGGGACCGGGGCCTGGCAGCTGGGGCTCGTGGTCGCCCTGGCCCTGGCCAGCGCGATCCTCCTCGGCGGGGGCCCGATCCTGATCATGCAGGCGTCGTCGGCCGCGATCCTGATCGCGACCCTCGTCCCGCCGACCGCCGCCGAGCCGTGGAACGTCGACCGCTTCGTGGATGCCCTGATCGGCGGTGGGGTGGGGCTGCTGGTCTCGGCGCTGCTCATGCCCGTCGACCCGGCCAAGCAGGCACGCCGGGCGACCGAACCGCTGCTGGGCACGCTGGCCCGCGGCTACTCGGGCGTGGCCCGCGCCCTGCTCGAGCGGGATCCCACGGCCGCCGAGGCGCTGCTGGCCGAGCTGCGCGGCACCGCGCCGATCGTCACCGGGTTCCAGGCCGGGCTCGATGCCACGCGCGAGTCCGTGCGGCTGGCCCCGTGGTACTGGGGACAGCGCGCACTGCTCGCCGCCTACGCGCTGGCCGGGGTCCACCTCGACCACGCGCTGCGCAACCTGCGCGTGCTGGCCCGGCAGGCGGCTGCAACCCTGCGCCGGGGCGAGGAGGTCCCGGCCCCGCTGGCGGAGGCGCTGCAGGCGCTGGCGGAGGCCGCGAACGGGCTCGGACCCGCGCTGGCAGGCGAGGTGGACCCGGACGTCGTCGTCGCGCACCTGCGACTGGCCATCGACCGGTGCGACCAGGCGTCCGCCGCCCGACCGGCTGCCGAGCCCGCGGCGCACGGGCCGCAGTCCGGGCCCTACCTGGCCGCGATGCTCGGCCAGGTCCGGCTCTCCGCTGCCGACCTGCTGCAGGCGCTCGGGCTGCCCACCGCGCAGACCCGGGCCCTCGTGCACGTCGGCGACGCGGCGGATCCCGGCTGAACGCTCGGGTCGCTGGGCGGGCCGTGACCCCTCCCTCGCTCCTCGGGGACCGCTGGCACGATCGACCGGGCCGGCCGCGGCCGGGCCTCGCCTGGCGGCGAGGCGGGGTGGCGCGGGAGGGTGGCGCGGGACCTTGGGCCCGGCGCGACGGGTCCGACGACAGGTTAGGTGACCCTAACCCTGGGATACGCTGCGGCCCGTGATGCTGGACACGGCCCCCCCGGGCCGCCACCTGCGCGTGGTCGCCACCCGCGCCGCCTCGCCCGCGCTGCACCGCCGGCTGGCCGAGCTCGGCCTGCGGCCGGG
Source organism: Candidatus Nanopelagicales bacterium (assembly GCA_025456015.1). Taxonomy (GTDB): domain Bacteria; phylum Actinomycetota; class Actinomycetes; order S36-B12; family CAIYMF01; genus Prado023. The sequence continues at coordinate 3,083 of JALOLK010000119.1, read as the reverse complement.
CGCCCGCCTGCAGCTGCTGGCCCGGACCAGTGGCGGCGGCGGGCTGCTCGCCCTCGGCGACGACCGGCTGGCCGTCGCGCGCTCGGTGCTCGCCGGGGTCGAGGTCACACTCGCCGACCCGGACACGACCACGGACGACGAACCCGCACCAGTGCCCGTCGCCGTCACCACGCCGGTCACCCTCGCCGCACCGGCGCCCGTCACCCTCGCCGCGCCGGTCACCCTCGCCGCGCCGACCGCCGGAGCGCACCATGGCTGACACGGCCACGAGCTGCCACACCGACACCAGCGGGCCCGCAGCGGTCCCCGGGGCCCCCCGGGTGGCCCTCGTCGGGAGCCCCAACTCCGGCAAGTCCACCCTCTTCAACGCCCTGACCGGCGCCGGACGCGCGGTCGGCAACTACCCGGGCACGACCGTCGAGGTGGGCTCGGGCAGCTGGCGCGACCCAGTGTTCGGCGAGGTCGCCCTGACCGACCTGCCCGGCGCCTACTCCCTCGACCCGGTCTCCCCCGACGAGGCGCTGACCGCCGAGCTGCTCCACGACGACCACGTCGACGCCGTCGTCGTGGTCTGCGACGCCGCCCACCTGGCCCGCTCGCTGGTGCTCGCCGCGCACGTGCGCCGGCTGCGGGTGCGCGTCGTGGTCGCGCTCACGATGGGCGACGTGGCCGCACGGCGGGGCGTCACCGTCGACGAGGCCGTGCTCGGCGCCCGGCTCGGCGTGCCCGTGGTCCGCCTGGACCCACGGCGACGCGACGTCGCCGCGCTCGCCGGCGCGGTCGGGCAGGCCCTGGGCGCGCCCGTCCCGCCGCGGCTGGCGCTCGACCCGCTGGCCCTCGCCCCGGCTGGGACGGGCCGGGCCTGCCGCGGCGACTGCCCGGTCGACTGCACCGCCTGCCCGCCCACCAGCGCAGCCGCCTTGGCCGCCACGCTCGACGGCGGCGACGACGACCTCGCCGAGGCCGAGGCCCTGTTCGCCTGGGTCACCGCCACCGCCGAGGCCGCCACCACCCGCAGCCACGGCCCACGCCGCTCGTGGACCGACCGCATCGACCGCTGGGCCACCGCTCCGATCGTCGGCCCGCTGCTGTTCCTGGCCGTCATGTGGGGGGTCTTCGTCCTCACGACGAGTGCCGCTGCGCCGCTCCAGGACGGCCTCGACGCGTTCTTCTCCGGGCCGGTCACCGATGCGGCCGTGGCCCTGCTCGGTGCGGTCGGGCTGGGCGGCACCCTCGTCGAGGGGTTCGTCGTCGACGGCCTGATCGCCGGCGTGGGCATGCTGCTCACCTTCGTGCCGCTGATGGCGATCATGTTCGCCCTGCTGGCCCTGCTCGAGGACTCCGGCTACATGGCCCGCGCCGCGGTCGTCACCGACCGGCTCATGGGTCGGCTCGGCCTGCCCGGGCGGGCGTTCCTGCCGCTCGTGGTCGGCTTCGGCTGCAACGTCCCCGCCATCACCGCCGTGCGGGTGCTGCCCGACGCCCGGCACCGGCTGCTCACCGCCCTGCTGGTGCCGTTCACGTCGTGCACGGCCCGGCTGACGGTCTACGTGATGGTGGCGGCCACGTTCTTCCCGGACAACGCAGGCACGGTCGTGTTCGGGATGTACGTCGCGAGCATCGCGCTGGTCGTGCTCGGCGGGCTGCTGCTGCGCGCGACCCTGATCCGCCACCTGGGCAACGACCCGCTCGTGCTCGACCTGCCCCCCTACCAGCGCCCGGCGCTGCGCCTGCTCGCCGCGGGCACCTGGATGCGGCTGCGTGGGTTCCTCCAGACGGCGTCGGGGATCATCGTCGTGACCGTGGCCGCGGTCTGGGCGCTGGGCGTGATCCCCGGCCCGGGCGCCACCGGTGCGATCGGCGCGGTCCCGATCGAGGCCAGCCTCTACGCGTGGATCGCCGACACTGCCGCGGTGCTGTTCGTCCCGGCCGGGTTCGCCGACTGGCACGCGGTCGGGGCGCTGATCGTGGGGTTCGTCGCGAAGGAGGCGGTGATCTCCTCCTGGGCGCAGACGTATCCGGCGGGCGCGGACCTCTCGGCCTCGGTGTACGCCGACTTCGCCGCCGCGTCCGGCGGGCACCCACAGGCCGCCGCGCTGGCGTTCCTCGTGTTCCTGCTCGCCTACACCCCGTGCGTCGCGACGCTGGCCACCCAGCGCCGGCAGATCGGCGGGCGGTGGACCGCGGTCGGGATCATGATGCAGCTGGGGCTCGCGTGGCTCCTGGCCGTGCTCGTGTTCCAGGTGGGGGCAGCGCTCACGTGACGACGATGGTCCCGCTCAGCGCGGTGCTGGCCGCGGTGGGCGCCGGCGCCGGGTCCGCCGCGGAGGTCGCCCGCCGCACGGGCGCGTCGGTCGAGGTGTCCGACGCCGCGCTGGCCACGCTCGCCGCGACCGGGCGCATCCGGCGGGTGCTCGTCTTCGCGGGGGGGTGCGCCACGGACGGCTGCGGGTCGTGCGGCTCGTCGGGCGGATGCGCATCCGCGGGCACCGGCTCCCTGGTCGGGTCCGGGCTGACCGCCTGGCGCGTCGTCGAGCGCTGACCGCCCGGCGCGGCGTGCGCTGACCGCCCCGCGCTCCGTCCCGAGACCTGACCGCCCGGCGCCGAGACCTGTGCGCCGCGCCCTTGTCGAGCACTGACCGACGCACCCGGCGTGCGCTGACGCCCGGCGCCGAGACCTGAGCGCCCGGCGCCGAGACCTGAGCACCCGGCGCCGAGACCTGAGCGCCGCGCCCTTGTCGAGCGCTGACCGCCGCACCCGGCGAGCCCACGGCATCGGTCCCCTCGAGGGGTCGTCCCGCTCCCGCCCCTCCTCCCCCCTCCCCATGATCCATTCGGGTTGTGCCGCCAAGTGCGACCACAACCCGAATGGATCATGGGTGGGAACCCGCTCGGGTCATTGGGGAGGGTGCCCGCATGGATCGTGCGGAGGGTGCCGGCATGGATCGTGCGGAGGGTGCCGGCATGGATCGTGCGGGAGCGTGCCCGCTTGGATCATCCCGGGGGTTCGGACCCGGACACCGCCAGCACGTGCTGCTCGTGCGCGAGCAACCACGCCTTCGTGTCGAGACCGCCGGCGAACC
>JALOLK010000118.1 GCA_025456015.1 Candidatus Nanopelagicales bacterium | reverse complement strand
TGCTTCTACCCGCAGCGCGTCGACACCTGCGCCGTCGATGGGGAGGCCGTGGTCCCGCTGGCCAGCGCGTTCTACGGGGACTGGCCGACCAGCCGGATCGCAGGCCCCTGGAAGGGCGCACCCGGCACCGAGTGGTGGTGAGGCCGCCGGCCCGTCGGGTGGTGAGGCCGGCGGCCCGTCGGGTGGTGAGGCCGGCGGCCCGTCGCGGCACGCGGTGGGTGCCGTTCCGACGATCGACGTCGTCGGCTCAGGCGTTGGCCGCGCTCCCGCGGTCCCGGCCCAGCGGGCTGCGGACGGGGCTGCGGACGACGCGCTGGAGCGCGGCGGTGCCGAGCCCGAGCATGAGTGGCCCGCGCAGCAGGGTCGTCGCGGTGAGCACACCGCCGAACAGGGCCCCGGCCACGCCGCAGCTGACGATGTCCTGGCCCGTCAGGTACAGGCCCGGGATCGGCGTGGCGGGCTTGAGGAACCCCTGGGCGAACCGCTCCGGCGAGTGCTCGAGGCCGTACAGCTCGCCGCGGGCGTAGCCGGCGAAGTGCGCGGTGGTCAGCGGCGTGGAGAGCTCCTGGACGGCCACCTGGCCGCGCAGCTGCGGCAGCTGGGCGTAGAGGCCCTCGAGCATCCGCTCGGCCAGCGATGCCTTGAACGCGTCGTACTCGGCGGCGCGGCGCTTCCAGCGGCTGCCGGCCCACGGCTCGAACCACTCGTACGGCGCGGCGGTGATCACGTCGATCGTCGCCCGGCCGGGGTGGCGGCGGGCGAAGTCGGGGTCCTTGGCCGCGGGGAACGAGACGTAGAGCATCGGCAGCGCCGCGCCGGGGTCGCGCCGGCTGGCCTCGATGGTCCCCTCGTAGTCGTCGCTGGGGTAGATCCAGAGGTTGTGCTTCGGCAGCCCCAGCTCCTCGGCAGGGCGCTCGAAGCCCAGGTACAGGCACAGGTGTGCCATCGACGGCGCCACCTTGGCCAGGTGCTCGGGCAGGCCGGCACGCTCGGCGACCTCCCGCGGCACGAGCCGGTCGAAGGTCGCCGAGACGCCTGCGTCGCTGATCACGATCGGGGCGCGGAGGACCGCGTCGTCGGCGGCCATGCGCACGCCGACCGCGCGGCCGTCCTCCACGACGACCTCGGCGACCTCCGCACTGACCAGGACGGTTCCCCCCGCCCGCTCGATCACGGGGATGATCGACTCGGCGATGACGCTCGAGCCACCCACCGGGTAGTACCCGCCCCGGAAGTAGTGGCTGGCGACCAGGGCGTGCATCGCGAAGCTGGAGTCCGCTGGGGCCAGGCCGTAGTCGCCGAACTGCGCGGTCAGCACGGCGATCAGGCGCTGGTCGTCGGTGAGCTCGGCGAGCACCTCGCGGGTCGTGCGGTCCGACCACCGGCGGAAGTTGCGGCGCAGCAGCGGACCTGCCACGGCGGCGACCGGGCCCGGCAGGGTCTTGGCGGCCTGGAACGGCATCGAGGCCGACACCGCGGAGCGGACCGCCTCGAAGTAGGCGTCGATCGCGGCCTCCTCGCCGGGGAAGCGATCGACCAGCATGGCGCGCAGGTTGCGCCGGCCCTTGGGCAGGTCGTAGGTGTCGCCGTCGATGATGACGCGGTCGTACACCTCGCCCATGTCGGCCCACTCGATCGCGCCGTCGGAGATGTCGTCGAACATCCGGCGGATGGCCGAGCCCGGCTCGACGCCGCCCACGTAGTGCACGCCGACGTCCCACTCGTAGCCGGGCCGGTGGAAGACGTGGGTGTAGCCGCCGGGGGTGTAGTGCCGCTCGAGGACGAGCACCTTGCGGCCGCCGTGCTTGGCCAGCATGGCCGCGCACGCCAGCCCGCCGATCCCCGAGCCGATCACGATCGCGTCGTACTGCTCGGTGACCGGGTGGCGCTTGTAGGGCTGGGCCAGGCGTCTGGTCATGGCTGGGCTCCGATCCGGGGCGGGCCTCGCCGGGTCTCCGACGGCCCTGCGCAGCCACGGTACTGCAGCCCCCGATCCCCGACCCGCCGCCGCCGACCCGACCCGCCGCCGCCCCGACCCGCCGCCGCCCCGACCCGCCGCCCCCCGGCCCGCCCCATGATCCATGCAGGTTGATCGGCCAAGTGGCGGCACAACCTGCATGGATCATGGGCGGGGGTCGTGGGGTGGGTTGCTCGTCCGCTGGCCCGCGCGGTCGCCCCCGGCCCACCGGGACGTCGCTCGTCGGGCCCGACACCGACGGTGGTTCGATGCTGCCATGAGCGCAACCGACTCCACCGTCGCGGCGGCCCTCGGCGAGGCCGCGGAGCACCTGGCCGTCAGCATCGAGGACGGCGTGGCCACGATCGAGCTGCGCCGGCCGGACAAGCACAACGCGATCTCCTACGCGATGTGGCAGGCGTTCGGCCGGCTCATGCCGGTGCTCGCCGCCGACGACGACGTCGAGGTCGTGCTGCTGCGGGGGACCCCGGGTGGACCGTTCAGCGCTGGTGCGGACATCGCGGAGTTCCGCACGCTGCGCGCCGACCCGGAGGGCGCCCGCCGGTACGGCGAGGCGGTCGAGTCCGGCGAGCAGGCGATCATCGATTTCCCGAAACCGACCGTCGCGCTCATCGAGGGCTTCGCGATCGGTGGCGGCACGCAGCTGGCGGTGGCCTGCGACCTGCGGATCTGCGGCGAGGGGTCACGGTTCGGGGTCACCCCGGCCAAGCTCGGGATCGTCTACGCGCTGCCCTCGACCGAGCGGTTGGTCGAGACCGTGGGCGCGGCGTGGGCGCGCTGGATCCTGCTCACCGGTGAGCTGCTCGACGCGGCCACCGCGCTGCGGATCGGCCTGGTGCACGAGGCCGTCCCGGACGACCAGGTGGCCGCCCGCTCCCTCGAGGTGGCCCGAACCGTCGCCTCCCGGGCCCAGGTGTCGCTGCGCGGCGGGAAGGCGATGGTGCACCGCGTCGTCACCGGCCAGCTCGAGGAGGACGACGCGGTCCACGCGATCTACGAGGCGTCGTGGGCCAGCGCCGAATACGCCGAGGGGGTCGCCGCGTTCCTGGCCAAGCGGGCGCCCGACTTCCCCGCGGCCCGGGCGCGCAAGGGCTGAGCCCCGCGGCGCGGGCGCCCGACTTCCCCGCGGCCCGGGCGCGCAAGGGCTGAGCCCCGCAGCCCGGGCGCCCGACTTCCCCGCGGCCCGGGCGCGCGGGGGCAGAGCCGGATCACCAGACGCGCGAGCCGCCGACTTCCCCGCGGCCCGGGCGCGCAAGGGCTGAGCCCCGCAGCCCGGGCGCGCCCGGCGCACCGAGCCGCCGACGGTTCCCCGCGGCCCCGGCGCGCAGGGCCAGAGCGCCGGGCGCTCACGGGGCAGCAGCGCTCACCGGGCCGCCGACAGCACCCCCTCCCGATCGAGCCGCAGCATCGCGTCGAGCTGCAACCGGCGCAGGAACCCGCGGTCGTGGCTGACCACGAGCAGCGCCCCGCGGTACGCGGTCAGCGCGTCGACGAGCTGCTCGACGCTGGCGAGGTCGAGGTCGTTCGTGGGTTCGTCGAGGACGACCAGCTCGTGCGGCGGGTCGGCCAGCAGGAGCTGGGCCAGCGCGACGCGGAAGCGCTCGCCGCCGGAGAGCGCGCCGACCCGCCGCGCCACCGTGTCCCCGCGGATGAGCAGGCGCGCGAGGCGGTTGCGCAGCTCACCAGGGGGCACATGCGGGGCGGCGTGCCGCAGCAGGTCCAGGACGGTGGCGTCCTCGTCCAGCACGATCCGCTGCGGCAGGTACCCGACGCGGACCTGCAGCGTCGGCAGCATGGCCTCGATCAGCGTGGTCTTGCCGACGCCGTTCGGCCCGACGAGCCCGACCCGCTCCGGCCCCCGGATCACGTGCCGGCGTCCATCGGCGCTGGGCAGCTCGGCGATGCGCCGGCCCCGGGGCACCTGCGGATCCGGCAGGTCGACGCGGATCCGGTCGTCGTCGCGCACGGCGAGTTCGGCCCGCGACACCGCCTCCCGCGCCGCCGCGACCTTGGCGTCGGCCGCCCCGCGCCGGGCGCCCTGCGACTGCTCGGCGCTGTTGCGCCGGTCGTTGACCACGGCGGCGACGTACTTGCGGTTCACGCGGTCCTTGCGGCCCTGGCGCTCGCTGTGGGCGATCCGCTCCTCCGCCTTGACCCGTTCCTGCCGCTCCCGCTTGAGCGCCTGCTCGGCCGTGCGCAGTGCCTGCCGCGCCGACTGCTGCTGGGCGTCGACCCACGCCCGGTACTGCGAGTACGGCCCACCGAACGTGGTCAGGGCGCCCTGGCGCAGCTCCGCGGTCTCGTCGAGCAGGTCGAGCAGCTCGAGGTCGTGGCTGACCACGATGAGCGTGCCCCGCCAGCCGCGGACCACGTCGTGGAGGCGCTCCCGCGCGGCCAGGTCGAGGTTGTTCGTCGGCTCGTCCAGCAGGGCGATCCCGGCGCCGCGCAGCTGCAGGCCGGTGACCGCGGCGAGCATCGCCTCGCCGCCCGAGAGCGTCGGCACCGGCCGATCGAGCTCGGTCGGCAGGCCCAGGCCGTCGAGCGCGGCCCGGGCACGCGCCTCGATGTCCCAGTCCGCGCCGATGGTGTCGAAGTGGCGGGCGTCGGCGTCGCCGCCCTCGATCGCCTGCAGCGCGGCACGGACGCGCTCGATGCCGAGCAGCTCGGCGACGGTGCGGGCGGTTCGGGTGACGCCCTGCGGGAGGTGGTCGACATGGTCGGAGGTGACGATCGAGCCGCTGGTCGGCGCGAGCTGGCCGGCGATCAGGCGCAGCAGCGTCGACTTGCCCGAGCCATTGGCCCCGACCAGGCCGGTGCTGCCGCGGCTGAAGGCGCCCGAGAGGTGGCGCAGGGCCACCGACCCGTCGGGCCAGGTGAAGGAGACGTCGTCGAGGACGACGGAGGTGGGTGACGGCACGAGGGGCTCCCGGATGGTCGGCTGGCGCCGACGCGGGGCGGGCGTCAGCGCGGAGGGGCTGGGGCAGCACTCCGGCAGTCGGTCATCACGCGTCCTCATGGTCGTTCCCTGACACGCGCGGTTCGTCCGCGGGGAACGGGTCAAGTGTGCCACGGGGACCGGGTACCGGCCCGCGTCAGCGCCCGTTCACGAGCTGGTGGGCGGGACCCGATGGACCGGGATCCGTGGATATCCAGCTCCCGGGCGAACCCACCCGGTCAGGTGCGCGTCGCGGTGCCGTCGAGGCTGGTGTCCAGCGGGGCAGCCGATCCGCTCGCGGCCCTCGCGTGGACTGCCCAGCCGCTCCTGCGAGTTGATCGGCGGGCGTCACTCCCAGCGGAACAGGAACCAGGCGACCCCGGCGCTCGCCGCGGCCATGCCGAGCACGACGAGGCTCGGCGACCACGCCCACCCACCGGTGAGCCAGGGCTCCTGGAGCACCTCGATGACGGGCGAGAGGGGCAGCCACTGGCCGAGAGTCCGCAGCGCGTCGGGGAGCACCTCCGGCGGAGGGCCGCCGCCGCAGATGAGCAGCAGCATGAACCACAGCACGAGCCCGGCCGACTGCGCGGCCCGCGCGGTCGGCATCACCGTGCCCAGGGCCAGGCCGATGCACACCAGCGCCACCGCGCCGAGCAGGTAGGCAGCGGCGAACCGCACCCAGTCGACCGCCGGGTCCACGTCGGTGGTGAGCAGGGCGACGACCAGCAGGATGGCCGCCCCCACCGAGGCGATCACCAGCGAGTTCAGGAACTGGCTGGCCAGCACCATCCAGCGCGGCACCGCCGAGGCGCGGAAGCGCCGCAGCACGCCGGTCTCCCGGTACTCGACCAGGTGGGTCGGCACGCTGATCAGCGTGAAGCCGGCCACGGCGACGGCGACGTACGCGGCGGTGTACCAGTTGGTCGCGCCGAAGCCGCGGTAGACCACCAGCGTGTCCGGGCCGCCGCCAGCGTCGACCTCGTTGCCGAACACGCCACCGAGGATGTAGAGGATCATCAGCGGCAGCGCGAGGGTGAACACGACGGTGATCGGCTCGCGCAGGAACAGCCGCAGCTCGGTGGCGGTGAGCTTGCCCAGGGGACCCATCACCCCTCCTGGCCGACCAGTCGCAGGTACACGTCCTCGAGGGTGGGTCGCACGACGTCCATGTCGTCGGGCTCGATCCCGGACTCGGACAGGGCCCGGCCGACGCGCGCGACGATCGCGGGCTCGCCCCGGACGGTGACGGCGGCGCCGCGCCGCTGCACCGATGCCACGCCGGGGATGCGATCCAGGAAGTCGACCGCCTCCGGGGTGCTGAACCGGACGGTCACGCCGTCGCTGTGCGCCGCGACCAGCTGGCCCGGGGTGCCCGAGGCGATCACCCGACCTCCCTGGACCACGGCCAGCCGGTCGCACAGCCGCTCGGCCTCGTCCATGAAGTGGGTGACCAGGACCACCGTCGTGCCGTGGTCGCGGATCCGTTCGATCAGCTCCCAGGTGGCCCGCCGCGCGGCCGGGTCCAGCCCGGTCGTCATCTCGTCGAGGAACACCAGCTGCGG
>JALOLK010000117.1 GCA_025456015.1 Candidatus Nanopelagicales bacterium | reverse complement strand
GGGGCCAGCGCCAGGGTGACGGCTGTGGCGTAGCAGCCGGGGTTGGCCACGCGGGAGGCGCCGGCCAGCCGAGCCCGCTGCCCCGGCAGCTCGGGCAGGCCATAGGGCCAGTGGCCGGCATGCACCGTGCTGCCGTAGTAGCGGTCCCACGCGAGGGCGTCGGCGAGCCGGAAGTCCGCCCCGAGGTCGACGATTGAGAGCTCGGCGGGCAGTGCGGCGACCAGGGCCGCGGACTCCCCGTGCGGCAGTGCCAGCAGCACCAGGTCCGCCTCGGCCAGGACGTCGGCATCGGTGGGGACGAAGCGCGCGTCGCCCACCGAGGCCAGCTGCGGGTGCGTGGCGCCGACCGGATGCCCCGCCCTGACACCCGCCGCCAGCGGACCCAGCCGCAGCTCGGGATGCCCGGCCACGAGCCGGATCAGCTCGCCGCCGGCGTAGCCGGAGGCCCCGGCGATCGCCACGGTCGAGGTCATGACGGGAGTATACGCATATGCGGATACGACCTGACGAGGCCGCTCGCGCTACTCGAGGGCCATCGGGGCCGGTTCGCCCTCGGCGTCCTGACGCGTCTTCAACGGCTTCTCGGGGATGAGGAACGCCACGACGATCGCCACGGCCACGAACGGCACCGCGACGAGGAACAGGTCCTGGATCGCCTGCATGAAGGCGTCGAGCACCGGCGTGCGGATCTCGGCGGGCAGCGACTGGATGGCGGCGATGTCGCCCAGGGATCCCCCGACCGAGCCGCCCGACCCAGCGGGCAGGGACGCCGCCAGGTAGTGCTCGAGGCGGGCGGTGAGCACCGCGCCGAACAGGGCGGTGCCGAACGCCCCACCCATCGAGCGGAAGAAGGTGACCGCGGAGGTGCTCGCGCCGAGGTCGCGCAGGGCGACGTCGTTCTGGACCGCCACCACGACGGTCTGCATCGTGAAGCCCAGCCCGGCGCCGAGCAGGAACGTGTAGAGGCTGAACAGCCAGAACGGGGTGTCCGCCTCGAGCTGGGTGAGCAGGAGCAACGACGCCAGCGTGATGATCGCGCCCATGATCGGGAACCGCTTGTAGCGACCCGTCCTCGAGATGAGCAGGCCCGAGCCCACGGAGGTGATGAAGATGCCCACGACCATGGGCAGCAGCGCCAGCCCCGACTCGGTGGGCGAGAACCCGCGCACGACCTGCAGGTAGATCGGCAGGTACACGATCCCGCCGAACATGGCCATGCCGAGCAGGAACGCGAAGAGCACCGACCAGCGGAACACCGGGCGGCCGAACAGGTGCATCGGGATGATCGGCTCCTCGGCGCGGCGCTCGACCACGACGAAGACGACGGCAAGCACCAGGCCGCCGATGAGCAGGGCCAGGGAGAACGGGTCGGTCCAGCCGTACTCGGCACCGGCCCACGAGGTGTAGAGCAGGATGCTGGTCACCGACGCGACGATGACCGCAGCACCCAGGTAGTCGATGCGGTGGTCGCGGCGCACGACCGGCATGTGCAGCGCTCGCGACGTGATGAACAGCGCGGCCAGGCCCACGGGGATGTTGAGCCAGAAGATCCAGCGCCACCCGGGCCCGTCGGTGAAGAAGCCGCCGAGCAGCGGGCCCGCCACGCTCGAGACCCCGAAGACCGCACCGAACATGCCCTGGTAGCGGCCGCGCTCCCGGGGCGGGACGATGTCGCCGATGATGGCCAGGGCCAACGCGATCAGGCCACCGCCGCCGAGGCCCTGGACCGCGCGGCCGGCGATGAGCATGGTCATGCTCGTGGCCGCGCCGGCGATGAGCGAGCCGACGAGGAAGATGATGATGGCGGCCTGGAACATGGGCCGGCGGCCGTTGAGGTCCGAGATCTTGCCCCACAGCGGCGTGGAGGCCGTCGAGGTGAGCAGGTAGGCGGTCACCACCCAGGACAGGTGCTCCAGCCCCCCGAGGTCCGAGACGATCTGCGGCAGCGCCGTGCCCACGATGCTCTGGTCGAGCGCGGCCAGGAACATGCCGGCCATCAGCCCGATCATCACCTGGATGATCTCGCGGTGGGTGAGGTAGCTGGGGGTCCCCTCCCCCGGGGCGCCCGGTGCGCCCGGCGGCGTGGCTGAGGGCGCAACGGCGGGGCTCTCGGCGGCGTCGCCGCGGGCCAGGTCCTGGTCGCTCATGGCATCTCCTTCGGCGCGGTCAGCGCGTCAGCCAGCTTGGTGAGCAGGCGCACGAGGTCGTCGCGCTCCTGCCCGGTGAACGCCGCGGTGGCAGCCTGCAGGCTCGCCCGGTGGGCACGCAGCCGGTCGACCAGCTGCTCGCGGCCCGCCTGGCTGATCGCCAGGACGGTGGCGCGGCCGTCCTGCGGGTCGCGGGTGGCGCTCAGCAGGCCCTCGTCGACCAGGGTGCGCACCTGCCGGCTCACGGTCGAGGCATCGAGCCCGAGGGCCTCGGCGAGGGCGCCCTGCCGGGACGGGCCCGCGGAGGCCAGGTGGTGCAGCACCGGGAAGGCCCCCGGATCCAGCCCCACGGCACGGGCCTGGAAGGCCCGCTTCACCGCGAACATCGCGACGAGCAGCGCGTCCTCGGTGCACTCGGGGGCCCAGGGCTGGTCCGACATGGCCGCCATTCGAGCATAGTTGCGTGTTGCACGCAACTATCTGCCCCGTCCCCGCAGCACTCGTCGGGCCCGGTGGGCGCCGGGTGGGCGCTCCGCTCAGGCTCGCGCGTCCCGCTGCGCCTCAGCCAGCAGGGCATCGCGGTCCTCGCGGACGTGGACGAATCGCCCGGCCAGGGCGTCGAGCCGGCCGCTGGCCAGGTCGCGCACGAGGCCGCACGCCTCGGACGCGGGCAGGTAGGCGGCCGCAGGCAGCTCGGCCAGGTGCGGCCGGTGGGCCAGCAGTCCCGCCGGCCAGTCGGTCATGTCGGTCGCGACCATGCCGGGGCTGATGGCGAACGCGGTGACGCCGCTGCCCGCGAGCTCACCGGCGAGGGAACCGACCAGGTGGGTCACGGCGGCCTTGCTGGCCCCGTACGCCGAGGACCACGGTGCGGGTGCCCGGCCCATGCCGGAGGAGACCACCACCACGCGGCCTTCGCCACCACGAGGTCGGGGGCACCCCAGCGGTCGAGGGCTGGTGCGACGGCCGCGGCGACCGCTGCCGGGTCGGCCACGTCGGCGACGAGGGGCAGGACGCGATCAGGCTGGTCGGCGGCGAGGTCCGAGAGCCGCTCAGCATCCCGGGCCAGCGCCGCGACGCGCCACCCGTGGGCGAGCAGGTCCTCGGCGATCGCGCGGCCGATCCCGCGGCTCGCCCCGGTGACCAGCCCGACGGGCGCGGGACGGGGCTGCCGCTCAGGCACGACCGTCGCCCATCGGCCAGCCCTCGGACCTCACCAGCCGTCGCGCCATGGCGCCATGCTGGCACGCCCGGGCCCGACCGGCCGCCCCCGCCCGACCCGGGCCTGGCCTCGGCACCGAGCGCAGCGCGGGATCAGGCCCGCAGGACCGCCCCGCACTCGGCCTGGGCGGCCGCCAGCGCGGCGGCCCGGACCTCGGCCACCTCGGCGGTCGACAGGGTCCGGTCCGGCGCCCGCAGGCGCAGCGCGAACGCCAGCGACCGCCGGCCCTCGCCGACCTGCGCACCCTCGTAGGTGTCGAACAGCCGCACCGACTCCAGCAGGGCACCGCCGCCGCGCAGCAGCGCCGCGCGCACCCGCTCGGCGGGCACCTCCGCGCCCACCACGACGGCGAGGTCCTCCTTGGCGACCGGCATGGTCGAGATCACCGGTGCCGGCGCCGCGGCCGGCACGTGGGCGAGCAGTGCGTCGAGGTCGACCTCGAAGGCGACCGTCCGGGCCGGCAGGTCCAGCGCCTCGACCACCCGCGGGTGCAGCTCGCCGGCGTGTCCGATGACCGCGCCGGCCACGCTGATGGCGGCGCACCGCCCCGGGTGCCAGGGCATGTGCACGGCCGGTGCCACGTCGATGGCGACGCCGAGCTCCTCGGCCAGGCCCGACACGACTCCGATCGCATCGGACCAGTCGGCCCGACGACCCGGGCCCCACCAGCCTCCCCGGTCCCGCTCGCCGGTGAGCAGGCCGGCCACGTGGCGCGGCTGGGCGGGCAGCTGGGCCTCGAGCGCGGCCACCTCCACGTCGCTCGGCCGGCGGGTGACCGGGGGGCGCGGCGGGTCCGCGGACTCCCCCACGCCCGCGCCCCGGAACACCAGGCCCACCTCGGCCAGGGCCAGGTCGGTGGCCCCGCGGCTGAGGTTGCGGCGCGCGGCCGCCACCAGCCCCGGCAGCAGGGTCGTGCGCAGCTGCGGCGCCTCGTCGGACAGCGGGTTGGCCAGGCGGACCAGCGCACGGCGCGGGTCGTCGGCCGGCACCCCGAGCGCGTCGAGCTCGGCCGAGCCGGTGAACGGGTAGGACAGCACCTCCACCAGGCCGGCCCCGGCCAGTGCCCGCCCCACTCGCCGGCGCAGCCGCTGGTCGGTCGTCAGGCCGAAGCCCGGCCGCGCCTGCGGCAGCGTCGAGGGCAGCGAGTCGTAGCCCTCGAGGCGCACGACCTCCTCGACGAGGTCGAAGGGATCGCGCAGGTCGGGCCGCCAGGACGGCGGCGTCACGACCAGCGCGGCGTCCTGCACCTGCACGTCGGCACCCACCGCGGCCAGGTGTGCGCTCACCCGGTCGACCGGGATCGGCATGCCGGCGATGCGCCCGGGCAGGTCGGCGGGGATCGTCACCGGCTCAGTCGGTGGGACCGCGTCGACCCGATCGGTGCCGACGTAGGTCGCACCGCCGAGCGCGACCAGCAGGGCCGCGGCCCGGGCGGAGGCGATGGCCGGCAGCTGTGGATCGACGCCGCGCTCGAAGCGCCGCGACGCCTCACTGGACAGCTTGTGCCGACGGGAGCCGCGGGCGATGGCATGCGCGGCGAAGTGCACCGCCTCGATGACCACGGCGTGGGAGTCGTCGTCGATCTCGGAGTCCAGCCCGCCCATGATGCCGGCCACGGCCAGGGGGCCGTGCGGGTCCGCGATCACGACGTCGTCGGGATCCAGGGGTCGCCGCGTGTGGTCGAGGGTCTCCAGCACCTCGCCCGGTGCGGCGCGGCGCACGGTGAGCGGGCCGCGCAGCTTGGCCCGGTCGAACGCGTGCAGCGGCTGGCCCAGCTCGAGCATCACGTAGTTCGTCACGTCCACGGCCAGCGAGACCGGGCGCATCCCACAGGCCACCAGGGCCCGGCGCATCCACTGGGGGCTGGGCGCGGTCGGATCCAGGCCCGCGATCGTGCGCAGCACGAAGCGGTCGGCCGCGCTCGGATCGGCGATCGAGCACGCGTGCGGCGGCTCGCCGGACGGCTGCCCGAGCAACGACTCGGGGTCGACCAGCGCGGGGTCCTCGAACGGCAGCCCGTAGGCGGTGGCGACCTCGCGGGCGATGCCGCGGATGCTCAGGGCGTAGCCACGGTCCGGGGTGACCGCGATGTCGAGCACCGCGTCGCCGAGGCCCAGCAGCGGGTACCCCGAGTCGCCGGGCTCGGCTGTCCCCGCGGGCAGCACGATGATGCCGCTGTGGTCCTCGCCCAGGCCCAGCTCGCGCTCCGAGGTGATCATCCCGTCGGAGACCCTGCCGTAGGTCTGCCGCGACGCGATCGCGAAACCGCCGGCCAGGACCGCACCCGGCAGGGCGACGACGACGAGGTCGCCGGCAGCGAAGTTCGAGGCGCCGCAGACGATGCCGCGCTCGTCGGTCGTCGTGCCGTCGAGGACCTCGCCGTTGCCGGCACCGACCGCGACGCGGCAGTATCGGATGGGCTTCGTGAACTCGGTGAGCTCCTCGACCGAGCGGACGCGGCCCACGACCAGCGGGCCGGTGACCTCGCTGCCGAGGACCTCGACGGTCTCGACCTCGAGGCCGGCGGCGACCAGTCGGGCCGCGACGTCGCGGCCGCCCTGGTCCTGGGGCACGGGCACGTACCGGCGGATCCAGCTCAGGGGTGCGCGCATCTCAGGACTCCATGCCGAACGCCAGGGTGAACCGCACGTCGCCCTCGACCATGTCCCGCATGTCGGTGATGCCGTGGCGGAACATCAGGGTCCGTTCGATGCCCATGCCGAAGGCGAAGCCGGTGTAGCGCGTGGTGTCGATGCCGCACGCGGTCAGCACGCGGGGGTTGACCATGCCGCAGCCACCCCACTCGATCCAGCCCTCGCTCGAGCAGGTGCGGCAGGGGTGGTCGGGGTCGCCGACCGAGGCGCCACGGCAGACGAAGCACTGCAGGTCGACCTCGGCGGAGGGCTCGGTGAAGGGGAAGTAGCTCGGACGCAGCCGGGTCACGATGCCCGCACCGAACATGGCCGCGGCGAAGTGGTCGAGGGTGCCCTTGAGGTCGCCCATCGTGATGCCCTCGTCGACCACGATGCCCTCGACCTGGTGGAAGACCGGGGTGTGGGTCGCGTCGAGCTCGTCGGTCCGGTAGACGCGGCCCGGGCAGGCGACGTAGATGGGCAGCGGGCGGTCGAGCATCGAGCGCACCTGCACCGGCGAGGTGTGGGTGCGCAGCACGACGCCACCCTCCGGCGAGCCGACGAAGAACGTGTCCTGCATCGTGCGCGCCGGGTGGTCGGGGGCGATGTTGAGGGCGTCGAAGTTGTGCCACTCGGTCTCGACCTCTGGGCCCTCGGCGATCTCGTAGCCCATCGCGAGGAAGACATCCTCGATGCGCTCCATCAGCGTGGTCAGCGGGTGGCGGGCACCCCGTGGCCGGCGGTCGACGGGGACGGTGACGTCGACGGCCTCCTCGACGAGCACGCGCTCGTCGCGCAGGTGCGCGAGCACCACCTCGCGCTCCTCGAGGGCGCGCTTCACCGCGGCCCTGGCCTGGCCCACGCGCTTGCCCGCCTCGGCCTTGGCCGCCGGCGGCAGCGCCCCGATCTCGCGGTTGGCCAGGGCGAGCGGGGAGCGGTCGCCGGCGTGCTCGAGCCGCACCGCCTTGAGCGCCTCGAGGTCGGCGGCAGCCGTGATCGCGGCGAGGGCTGCCTCGCGCGCGGCGGCGACCGCGTCGTCGGACAGGGCGCTCACCGCGACGGGGTCGTAGGTCTTGTTCGGGGCGGACATGGGGCCTTCCCGGGCAGGGCGGTCACGGGCAACAGGTTGCCGATTCTACCGGCCGGCGACCCGGCCCCGCGGTCGCACGGCCGGGCCGCATCAGCGCGATCGGGGCTGGGCGGCTCGCGCGACGGCATAGCAGCAGACGGCCGCCGCGGTGGCCAGGTTGAGGCTCTCGGCCCTGCCCAGGATGGGGATGCGCACCACGTGGTCGGCGGCGTCGCGCACCTCGACGGGCAGTCCGTGCGCCTCGTTGCCGAACACCCAGGCGATCGCCCCGAGCAGCAGCCCGTCGCGCTCGGCGTCGAACAGGTCGACCGCGTCGCTGGCCACGTCCGCGGCGAGCACCCGGTACCCGGCCCCGCGCAGCGCGGCCACGGCGGCCGCGGTATCCCCGGCCGCCACCACGGGCAGGTGGAACAGCGAACCGGCCGTGGACCGCACGCACTTGGGGTTCGTCGGGTCCACCGAGCGATCCGACAGGGCGACCGCCCGCACGCCGGCGGCGTCGGCGACCCGGATGAGCGCCCCCGCGTTGCCCGGGTCGGCCATCTCGTGGGCGAGGACCAGCTGGCCGTGCGGCGGGGCTGCCAGGACCTCGGCGAACGAGGGCTGCAGCCAGCGGCAGGTCGCCACGATGCCCTGCGGGGTCTGGGCGGTCGACAGCGCGTCGATGGCCGATGCGTCGGCCAGGTGCACGCCGAGGCCCGCAGTATGGGCGGCGGCCACCTCGGCCACCCGACGCGACTGCTCGTCCTCGCTGACGAACACCGCGGTCGCCACGCCCGCCGCGATCGCCTCGCGGACCGCCTGCGGCCCCTCGGCGAGGAACTCCCCCCGCTCGCGGCGGAACTTGGCCACGGTGAGCTGGCGGGCGTGCTTCACGCGGGCGGATCGAGCGGTCAGCACCGGCCCGTCACCGGGCGGCTGGGGGGTGGCGGGCACGCTCGCCAGCATCCCACGCCCCTCGCAGCGCCCCCCGGCCAGCAGGCGCCGCCCGTCCGTGGCTCCCGGGGCGACTTCGGCCGGGATCGAGGGCATGGGACGGCCGCGATCCCGGCGCAGGTCGCATCGGGCGGAGGAATCCCGGCACGGACCGGGGCCGGGACCGGGGGCCGGGACCGGGGCGCAGGGGCGCGGGGGTGCACGGCGAAGGGCCCCGACGCCACGTGGGAGTCGGGGCCCTGCGAGCCGGTGGGTCGCTCAGGCAGCCGGGGCGCTGGCCGGCAGCGCGGCGCGAGCGGTCTCGACGAGCGTCGCGAACGCGGCCTCGTCGTGCACCGCGAGCTCGGCCAGCATGCGCCGGTCGACCTCGATCCCCGCGGCCTTGAGGCCCTGGATGAACCGGTTGTAGGTCATGCCGTTCGCGCGGGCGGCGGCATTGATCCGCTGGATCCAGAGGCGACGGAAGTCGCCCTTGCGGTCCTTGCGGTGGTCGTAGGCGTAGACGCCCGAGTGGGTCACCTGCTCCTTGGCCTTGCGGTACAGCCGGGAGCGCTGGCCGCGGTAGCCGCTGGCCTGATCGAGGATCTCACGGCGCTTCTTGTGGGCGTTGACCGCCCGCTTCACGCGTGCCATGGGTCACTCTCCTTCGTGGTCGAGGTCGGGGTCAGCGCAGCCCGAGCAGGCGCTTGACGTTCTTGGTGTCGCCGGCGGAGACGGCGGAGTCCTGCTGCAGCTTGCGCGAGCGCTTGCTCGTCTTCACCTCGAGGCGGTGGCGCTTGTTGACCTGCTCGTGCATCAGCTTGCCCGAGCCGGTGACCTTCACCCGCTTCTTGGTGCCGCTGTGCGTCTTCATCTTCGGCATCGTCTTCTCCTGTCACGATCGTGCTCGGCACGAGCGCGCCGGGCTGGTCGCCACGGTCCCCCGCGGCGTGGTCTGGGCTCAGGCCTCCGAGGGCTCCGAGGGCTCTGCGGTGGTGGCGTCGCCGCCGGCGGCGGCCTGGCGGGCGTGGCGCTCGGCCTGCGCCTCGGCCTTCTTCCGCGTCGGGGCGACCACCATGATCATGTTCCGGCCGTCCTGCTTCGGGGCGCTCTCCACGAGTCCGAACTCCTGGATGTCCTCGGCGAGGCGCTGGAGCAGTCGGTACCCGAGCTCGGGCCGGGACTGCTCGCGACCCCGGAACATGATCGTGATCTTGACCTTGTCGCCCTGCTTGAGGAACCGCACCACGTGACCCTTCTTGGTCTCGTAGTCGTGCGGGTCGATCTTCGGG
>JALOLK010000042.1 GCA_025456015.1 Candidatus Nanopelagicales bacterium | reverse complement strand
GAGAACCTGCGTACTCGCCGCCTCCGTTCCCTTGCTCATGCTGCCGCTGCCCGTGGCTGCGGCGTCAGGTGCTGTCAACTGCAAGGACACGCTCACTGGACGAGTCTGCGAAGTGGCGGCCGAGACCCCCGGCTCGCAAACCGGCAGCGGAGAGGGCGGCACGTCGGCCTCGACGGGCCGGCAGGACACCACGCGCACCTGCTCCTTCGACGGCGAGCCGATCGACTGCACCTCGTCGCGCGGCACCTGGTCGAACGAGCGGCAGTGCTGGGTGCGGGCGCTGGACCCACAGCCCCCTGCCGGGGATCCCCGGTGGGAGGGCCAGACCGAGGGCACGCTGTACGCCTGCCGCCCGCCGGGCGCAGGTGAGGGCGGCACGGCCGGCGGGGCGACCGGCGGCGGGGCCTACACGTTCTGGGCGCCCCCCGGCGCGGGGGCACCGGTGCTGGTGGACCCGGTCGACCTGGCCGAGCGCGCCGTGGACCGGATGGACCTGCGCGCCCCGCGCGTGGCCGCCACGCCGCTGGACCCCGACGCCCCGCTGCTCGTGGGCATGCATGCCTGGTTCTGGCTGGAGCAGGACGAGCCCCGCGACGTCGGCCCGATCGAGCGCACGGCCACGGCCGGCCCGGTCAGCGTCACGGCCCGGGCACGGGTGACCAAGGTCGTCTGGCAGGCCGGTGACGGCACGACCATCACCTGCCGCGGTGCCGGCACGGCCTGGCGTCCCGAGCTGGGCAGCGGGCCCTCCCCCACATGCGGCCACCGCTACACGCGGGCCTCCCTCGACGAGCCCGGCGAGGCCTACGTGGTGCGCGCGACGACCCACTGGCGGGTGGAGTGGAGCGGCGCCGGGCAGTCCGGCGTGCTCACCTTCACGATGTCGGGCACCCGGCCGTTGCGGGTGACCGAGCTGCAGGTGCTCCAGACCGGCTGACGGTCACGAGGCCGCCTGCAGCGCCTCGGGGTCGAGGATCGTGATGTGCCGGCGGCCCAGCTGGACGATCCCGGCCTCCTCCAGCCGGCGCAGCAGCCGGTTGGCGGTGGGGCGCGTGACGCCGGCCATGGCCGCGAGGTCCTCCTGCGTCAGCGGCAGCGGCTCGTCCCCGGCGATGCCCAACGAACGTCGGCAGTCGAGCAGGCGGCGGGCCAGGCGCCGGTCCGCATCCAGGTACAGCGCCTCCGCGAGCAGCGACATCGTCCGCTCGAGCCGCGCGGTCACGGTCAGCAGCAGCCACTCGGTGAGCTCGGGGTGGCTCAGGCGCAGGCCGGTGAACTGGCTGCCCGCGATGGACACGACCGCGACCGGGCTCAGGGCCACCACGGTGGCGGTGTGGTGGTGGTCCGCTCGGATGAGCCCGACCTCACCGAAGACGTCCGGCGCGGCGAGCAGGCCGACCGTGACCTCCTGGCCGTCCGGCGAGACGGTGCGCACGGCCACCCGCCCCTCGCGCAGCAGGAACAGGGCCTCGCACGGATCCCCCTGGTGGAACACCACCTCGCCGGCGTGGAAGCGACGTGGCCTGCCCGAGCCCTCCAGCGCCTCCCAGGCGGCGGCCGGCAACCCCGGGACGGCTCCCATCACGCTCCCAGCACAGCACA
Source organism: Candidatus Nanopelagicales bacterium (assembly GCA_025456015.1). GTDB lineage: Bacteria > Actinomycetota > Actinomycetes > S36-B12 > CAIYMF01 > Prado023. The sequence goes on along the minus strand of JALOLK010000042.1, from coordinate 17,168 downwards.
GCCACCACCCCGGGCGCAGTTGCCGTTGGTCCCCACGCCCGGGGCAGGTCCTGTCGCGGCGCTCAGCTGTGGTGCACCCCTGCTGCCTCCAGGCCGAGGTACCCACCGGCCATGGCCACGAAGTCGCCTCGCTCGCCCATCCGGTACTCCTGCCATGCCTGGGGGGTCAGGCCCATGTGCCCGGCGGTCGGTTCGAGGAACGCCGCACGCTCTCCGGCGCGGTACTCCTGCCACGCCTCGGCCGTCAGGCCCATGTGGCCCATCTCCGTCGTGAACCGCACCGCGATCAGCGTGCCGGCCACCACCAGCAGCACGGCGAGGACGCCCACGAGGGCGGCGGCGATGTCCCGTGCCCGGTGCTCACGCCTGGTCGACGTGGGTTCGACGGGCACGTGCTCGTGCTCCGGGATGCCCTCCCGGGTGACCTCGAGTGGCGGCATGGCGGCAACGCTGATGGCCTGCGCGGTCACCTTCGTCTCGTCGGTCTTGGTGCTCATGTCGGCCTCCTGGCTCGGCGGCCCTGCTCCTCGGGCCACTTCCAGCCTCGCCCTTGCAGCTCCCCCCGACCATGCCCACGGCGACGCCCGGACTGTGCGCCGAACGACAGACGGACCGCCTGAGCCGTCAGCGGCCGCGAGCGGCCCGGTACCGCGCGATGAGCGCGTTCGTCGAGGAGTCCAGGGCGGGCTCGGCGGCGCCGGTGAGCATCGGGGCGATGGAGTCGGCCACGAGCTTGCCGAGCTGCACGCCCCACTGGTCGTAGGGGTTGAGGTCCCAGATCATCCCCTGCACGAACGTCGAGTGCTCGTAGAGCGCCACGAGCGCGCCCAGCGCGAACGGGGTCAGCGTCTCGGCGACCAACGTGGAGTTCGGCCGGTTGCCGGGCATGACCTTGTGCTCCACGAGGTCCGCCGGCGTGCCGTCGGCAGCCACCTCCTCGGCCGTCCGGCCGAAGGCCATGACCCCCGCCTGCGCCAGGCAGTTGGCGATGAGCAGGTCGTGGTGGTCGCCCACGTCGTTCACGGGCCGGGCGAAGAAGATGAAGTCGGCCGGCACGATGGTCGTGCCCTGGTGCAGCATCTGGTAGAAGCTGTGCTGGCCGTTCGTGCCCGGCTCGCCCCAGAACGAGGCCGAGGTCTCCCAGTGCACGGGCTCCCCCGCAGCCGTCACCCGCTTGCCGTTGCTCTCCATGATCATCTGCTGCAGGTAGGCCGGGAAGCGCAGCAGGTACTGGTCGTAGGGCAGCACCACCTGGTCGGTCGCCCCGAGGAAGTTGCGGTTCCACACGCACAGCAGGCCGTGCAGCGCGGGCAGGTTCTCGCGCCACGGCGCGGTGCGGAAGTGCGTGTCCATGGCGTGCATGCCAGCCAGCAGCTCGGCGAAGCGCTGCGGGCCGATCGCGAGCATCGTGGACAGCCCGATGGCCGAGCTCATCGAGTAGCGCCCACCCACCCAGTCCCAGAAGCCGAACATGTTCGCCGTGTCGATGCCGAACGCCGCGACCTTCTCGGCGTTCGTCGAGATGGCCACGAAGTGCCGGGCGACCGCGGCGGCGTCCCCGCCGAGGCCGGCCACCAGCCAGTCCCGCGCGGTGCGCGCGTTGGTCATCGTCTCCTGGGTGGTGAACGTCTTGGACGCGACCAGGAACAGCGTCTCGGCTGGGTCGAGGTCCCGGGTGGCCTCGACGAAGTCGGTGCCGTCCACGTTGGAGACGAACCGGAACACCAGCTCGCGGTCGGAGACGTGGCGCAGCGCGAGGTAGGCCATGACCGGGCCGAGGTCCGAGCCGCCGATGCCGATGTTCACGATGTTGCGGATGGGTCGGCCGGTGAAGCCCAGCCACGTCCGCCCGCGCACCTGCTCGGCGAAGGCTCCCATGCGGGCGATCACGTCGTGCACGTCGGCGGCCACGTCGACGCCGTCGACGACCAGCGACGAGCCCGGTGGCAGCCGCAGCGCGGTGTGCAGCACGGCACGGTCCTCGGTGACGTTGATGTGCTGGCCGGCGAACATCGCCTCGCGTCGGCCGGCGAGGTCGCGCTCGTCGGCGAGCTGGCAGAGCAACTCGAGGGTCTGTGCGGTGACCCGCTGCTTGGCGTAGTCCAGGTACCAGCCCGCCCCCTCGGCGGCGAACGAGCCGGCCCGCTGCGGGTCGGCGTCGAACAGCGCGCGGATCGTCGTGCCCGCCATGGTCTCGGCGTGCGCCGTGAGCGCCTGCCAGGCGGTGGCGGACGTCAGCGGGGTCATGGTCATGGGGCCTCCCTCGGGGTCAGCGCCAGCCTAGGAGCAGTGCACGCCGAGAAGCGTGGCGAGCGCCGTGGCCACCTCACCCGGCGCCCCGCGGTCGAGCGCGCTGGTCGGGGAGCCGGGGCTGGCCAGCGCCGCGGCCACCCAGGCATCGACCGCGGCCAGGGCTGCCGGGGCGTCGAGGTCGTCGGCCAGCGCGGCGCGCACCGACTCGAGCACCGGCGCCGCGGCCGGTCCCTCGGGCAGGGCCAGCGCTGCCCGCCAGCGCTCGAGCCGGCTGGTCGCGCCGGCCAGGTCGGCGTCGGTCCACTCCCAGTCGCTGCGGTAGTGGTGGGCCAGCAGGGCCAGCCTGATCGCCGCCGGGGGGACCCCATCGCGGCGCAGCGCGGACACGAACACGAGGTTGCCGCGGGACTTGCTCATCTTGTGGCCGTCGTACCCGACCATCCCGGTGTGCACGAAGTGCTGGGCGAACGGTGCCCGGCCGGTCGCCACACGCGCCTGGGCCGCGCACATCTCGTGGTGCGGGAAGGCCAGGTCCGAGCCCCCGCCCTGCACGTCGAAGGCCATCCCGAGGTGGTCCAGGGCGATCGCGGTGCACTCGATGTGCCAGCCGGGCCGGCCGTGGCCCAGCTCGGTGTCCCAGGCGGGCTCGTCCGGGCGCTCGGCCTGCCACAGCAGGGGGTCCAGCGGGTGGCGCTTGCCCGGCCGGTCCGGGTCGCCGCCCCGCTCGGCGAAGATCGCCCGCATGGCCGCCTCGGGCAGGTTCGCGACCGAGCCGAACCCCGGCGCGCCGGCGGCGTCGAAGTAGCGGTCCTCGTCGACCTGGTAGACCGCGCCGGCGGCCTCCAGCCGGCGCACCCACCCCACCACGCTGGGGATCGACTCCACGGCCCCGATGTAGTCCTGCGGTGGCAGCACGTCGAGGGCGGCCATGTCCTCGGCGAACAGCGCGGTCTCGGCCCGGGCCAGCTCGCGCCAGTCCCGGCCGGTCGCCACGGCCCGCTCCAGCAGCGGGTCGTCCACGTCCGTGACGTTCTGCACGTAGTGCACGGCATGGCCGAGGTCGAGCCAGGCGCGGTGCACGAGGTCGAACGCGACGTAGGTGGCGGCGTGGCCCAGGTGGGTCGCGTCGTAGGGGGTGATCCCGCAGACGTACATGCGCGCCGTGGGGCCGGGCTGGGTGGCCCGCACCCGGCCCGCGGCGGTGTCGAACAGGCGCAGCGGGGCCCGGGGGCCCTGCGGGTCGGGCAGCCGCGTGGGCTCCCGCCCGGTCCATGCCTCCACGGGGGCACACCCTAGGCGATCGGCGGCGACCGGCATCCGGGCCAGCGGGCCGCCTGCGCCAGGGGGCGCTCGGCCCAGGGCGCCGCCCCGGTCCCCGGTGGGCGCCCGGCCGGCCGCCGGCCCGCGACGTAGGCTTGCTGCCGTGCTCGAGGTGCTGCGGCAGCGTCGCTGGCTGGGGTTCACGGCGTTCGTCGTGGCCATGCTCGGCCTGTGCATCGTGCTGGCCAACTGGCAGTGGCACCGCTACCAGCTGCGGCAGGCGGAGAACGCCCGGCTCGACGCCGCGCTGGCCGCGGCCCCGGTCCCGGTCGACGCGCTGCTGGAGCCGGTCCCCGCCGGTCCCGGGCAGGCCCCGCTGCCCGCGCTGCCTCCCGAGCTCGAGTGGCGAGCCGTCACCGCCACGGGCACGTTCGACGAGGCGGCGCAGACCGCGATCCGCCGCCGGCCCCTCGACGGCCGCAACGGCTACTGGATCGTCACCCCGCTGGTCACCGAGACCGGCACGCTGCTGGTGAACCGGGGTTGGGTCCCGACGCCCGAGGGTGATGCCTCCACGACCCCCGTCGCGCCCGACCCGCCCGCCGGCACGGTCACGGTGACCGGGCGGCTGCGATCGGTCGAGGTGACCGAGCCCACCGAGGCGCCCCCACCCGGGCAGGCCTGGGCCGTCGACCCGGCCGCGCTCGCGCCGGCGTCCACCGCCACGGTGCTGCCCGCCTACGTGCAGCTGGAGTCCGCCGAGCCGGCCGCGGCCGAGGGCCTGACCTCCCCGCTGCCGGTCCCCGGGCACCAGGGCATGAACAACCTCGTCTACACGGTCCAGTGGCTGCTGTTCGCCCTGGTCGGCCTGGTCGGCTGGTGGCGGCTCATGCGCCAGGAGTCACGTGGCGACCGGCACCTCGACGCCCCTGGGCTCGCCGGCGAGGACGGGTCCGGGGCCACGGCAGCCCCCAGCGCCCGACCGTCCTGAGCCGTCGGGCCCCACGGGGGCGGCGCGGGCGCGTCCCGGCTCAGCCCGGCTGCGTCCCGCCGCCGTCCGCCGCCGCACTGCAGCCCGCCTCGGCGTTCCAGCGCTCCACGTGGTCCAGCACCTCCGCCAGCCGGTGCACGACCGCGTCGGGCGTGCCGTCGACGGGGCCGCGCTGGTCGTCGGGGATGGCACTGTGCGGCACCAGGATCGCGCGCATGCCCGCCTGCTGCGCCCCGTGCACGTCGTCCCAGGCGCGGTCCCCCACGAAGACCGCGCGGGAGGGGTCCGCCACCCCGACCGCTGCGAGGGCGGCCTGGAAGGCGTCGAGGTGCGGCTTGCCGACGGGCAGCTCGGAGGAATAGACCGCCCCGTCGATGAGGTGCAGCAGGCCGTCGCGCTCGAAGACCGCCTCGTGGTGGGTGCGCGGCCACAGCGTGTTCGACAGCACGCCCACCCGGATGCCCCGGGCGCGCAGGGCCTCGAGCAGCGGCACGGCGTCCGGGTCGGCGTGGGTGTGCGGGTCCCAGAACTCGAGGTAGGCGGCCATGGCGGCGTGGTGCCGGCCGCTGGTGACGTCGATGCCGCAATCGAGCAGCACCTGCTCGAGCCGTCCCGCCCCCGACCCTCCGGCGCTGCGGTGCTGGTCCTGCCAGCGCTGGATCTCCGCGGCGAACAGCTCCGCGGCGAGCGTGGCGGCGCGGCGGGGGTCGTACACCGAGGTGTAGGCGTACCAGGCCGCCGTGAGGTCCACGTCGTGCCACGGCGTCAGCGTGCCGCCCCAGTCGAAGATCACCGCCTCGACCGGCGGGTGGCCGGCGCCCCCCTCCGCGCTCACGGCAGCGCCTGCACCTGCTCGACGATGGCGGGCGCGGCACCGGCCAGGGCCAGGTCGGCGCGCTCCCCCGTGGCCCGGTCCTTCACCTCGACCAGGCCGTCGGCCAGCTTCTTGCCCACCACGACGATGAGCGGCACCCCGAGGAGCTCGGAGTCGTTGAACTTGACCCCCGGCGAGACGCCGCGACGGTCGTCGAGCATGACCCGCAACCCGGCGTCGACCAGTTCGCCGGCCAGCCGCTCTGCGGCCTCGAACACGGCGTCGTCCTTGCCGGTGGCCACGAGGTGCACGTCGGCGGGGGCGACCTCGCGGGGCCAGATGAGGCCCTTGTCGTCGTGGTGCTGCTCGGCGATCGCGGCCACGGCGCGTGAGACCCCGATGCCGTAGGAGCCCATGGTCACCACGACCTGGCGGCCGTGCTCGTCGAGCACGGTGAGGTCGAGGGCCTCGGCGTACTTGCGGCCCAGCTGGAAGATGTGCCCGATCTCGATGCCACGCGCCTGGGTGAGCACCCCGTCGCGGCCGGCGGCGGCGCAGGCCGGGCAGCGGTCGCCCTCACGGACCTCGGCCACGTCGATCCAGCCGTCGCCGGTGAAGTCACGCCCGGCCACGAGGTCGAACACGTGCCGGCCGGGCTCGTCCGCGCCGGTGATCCAGCGCGTGCCCCGGGCCACCCGGGGATCCAGCAGGTAGCGGATGCCCGCTGGCCTGTCCTGGCCGAGCACCCCGGGGCCGATGTAGCCCTTCACCAGCGCCGGGTGCGCGGCGAAGTCGGCCTCCTCGAACGCCACCGGCTCACCGGGCAGCAGCACGGCCTCGAGGCGCTTGAGGTCCACCTCCCGGTCACCGGGCAGCCCGACCACCAGCGGCGCCGCCGAGCCGTCGGGCTGCACCACCTTCACGACGACGTTCTTCAGGGTGTCGCGGGCCTGCCACGGCCGGTCGGCGCGGGCCAGCTCGGGCCGGGCGTTCGCCAGGGCCACGAGCGTCTCGATCGTCGGGGTGTCGGGGGTGTCCTCGACGTGCGCGGCCGGCAGGCCCTCGACGGGCACCGGCGCGGGCGCGACGCTGGCCACGGCCTCGACGTTCGCGGCGTAGTCGCAGGCGGTGCACCGCACGTAGGTGTCCTCGCCGACGTCACAGGCGGCGAGGAACTCCTCGGAGGCCGAGCCGCCCATGGCCCCGGACATGGCCGAGACGACGGTGTACGCCAGGCCCAGCCGGTCGAACGTGCTGATGTAGGCGTCCCGGTGCCGCAGGTACGAGACCTCGAGCCCCTCGTCGGAGGTGTCGAAGGAGTACGAGTCCTTCATCACGAACTCGCGGCCGCGCAGGATGCCCGCCCGGGGCCGCGCCTCGTCGCGGTACTTGGTCTGGATCTGGTACAGGCACAGCGGCAGGTCCTTGTACGAGGAGTACAGGTCCTTCACGAGCAGCGTGAACATCTCCTCGTGGGTCGGGCCGAGCAGGTAGTCCGCGCCGCGGCGGTCGGCCAGCCGGAACAGGTTGGGGCCGTACTCGGTCCACCGGTTGGTGCGCTCGTAGGGCTCGCGGGGCAGCAGCGCCGGGAAGTGCACCTCCTGGAAGCCCGCGGCGTCCATCTCCTCGCGCACGATGCGCTCGACGTTGCGGAACACCCGATAGCCCAGGGGCAGCCAGGAGAACACCCCGGGGGCGACGCGGCGGACGTACCCCGCGCGCACGAGCAGGCGGTGCGAGGGCACCTCCGCGTCCGCCGGGTCCTCGCGGAGGGTGCGCAGGAACAGGGTGGACATGCGGGTCAGCACGGACGCTCCCAGGGGTGTCGATCGTCGCCCGCCACCCGGCGGCGGCGGGGGCAGCAGGATACCGGTGCCCGCCGGCCGCCCCGCCCGAGCGCATCCGGGCGCAGCAGGGCCCCACCGGGTGCCGCGGCACCGTGGCAGGATGCACGCCGTGCCCGGCGAGCTCAAGGTGCTGACCTCGCGCCACCTCGCCGACCTGCGCGCCCTCGTGGCCCGCGACCCCGTCGCGCACTGCTTCGTGGCCGCGCGCCTGGCCGACCCGATGGACCCGTGGTCGCTCGGCGGGCAGGTCTGGGGGTGGTTCGAGGGGGGCCAGCTGCGCTCGGCGCTCTACACCGGCGCCAACCTCATCCCGGTCGAGACCACCCCCCTGGCCCGGGCCAACCTCGCCGACCACGCGCGGCGCCTGGGCCGGCGCTGCTCCTCGATCGTGGGGCCGGCGGAGGAGGTGCTCGACCTGTGGCGCCTGCTCGGGCCCGCCTGGGGGCCGGCCCGCGAGGTGCGCCCGACCCAGCACCTCATGACCATCGAGACCGACGCGATCGGTCCCGTGGCGGCGGGCCTGCGGGTGCTGCGCCCCGACGAGCTCGAGCTGCTCATGCCAGCGGCCGTGGCCATGTTCACCGAGGAGGTGGGCGTCTCGCCGGTCGCCCACGGCGGGGCGCACGCCTACCGGGCGCGGCTCGCCGAGCTGCTGCGTGCCGGCCGGGCACTGGCCGTGGTGACCGACGGACGGATCACGTTCAAGGCCGAGATCGGCTCGGCGAGCGGCGCGGTGTGCCAGGTGCAGGGCGTCTGGGTCGAGCCGGCCCTGCGCGGCCGTGGCCTGGGTGCCGCGGGGATGGCGGCCGTGGTGGCCCACGCGCGGGCCCACGTGGCGCCCGTCGTCTCGCTCTACGTCAACGACTACAACCACGCGGCGGTGGCGACGTACGAGCGGGTCGGGTTCCGCACCGTCGGCACCTTCGCGACGGTGCTGTTCTGACCCGACGCGACGCGCACCTGCCGCTGGCGAGGGATCGCGCATCCGCGGACCCGGGCTCACCCCATCGACAGCACGGCCGCACCCGCCACCTGGCCGGCGCGCAGCCGGCGCAGCGCCCCGTTGGCGTCGGCGAGGTCGACGACCTCGGTCCGGGTGCGGATGGGGATCGCCGCGGCGAGGGCCAGGAACCCCCGCACGTCCTCGCGGGTCACGTTCGCCACCGAGCGCAGCTGCCGCTCGAGCCAGAGCAGGTCGTAGTCGAACGCCGGGATCCGGTCGAGGTGGATCGCGTTGATCGCCACGACACCGCCGCGGTCCACCGCGCGCAGGGCGCTGAGGACCACCTCGCCGGCCGGCGCGAAGGTGATCGCGGCGTCCAGCGGGACCGGTGGCGCCTCGTCGTAGCCCCCGGCCCACTGGGCGCCGAGCTCCTCGGCCGCCCGGCGCTCCGGCTGCGAACGGGTGGCCACGTAGACCTCCGCCCCGGCGTGCACCGCCAGCTGGATCGCGATGGTGGCCGAGGCGCCGAAGCCGTACAGCCCGAGCCGCAGGCCGGGCGCCCCAGCCGGATCCACCCCAGCCACACGCAGGGACCGGTAGCCGATCGCCCCGCCACAGAGCAGCGGCGCCGCATCGAGGTCGTCGAACCCGTCGGGCAGCGGGTGCACGAAGTCGGCCCGCGCGGTCATCGCCGTGGCGTAGCCCCCGTCCCGGCTCCAGCCGGTGTAGGCCAGCTCGGGGCAGAGGTTCTCCCGCCCGTCCGCGCACCACCGGCAGCGTCCGCACGCCCCACCGGTCCACGCCACCCCGACCCGCTGGCCCAGCGCCTCCTCGCCGACCCCCGGGCCCACCGCGACCACTCGGCCCACGGCCTGGTGCCCCGGCACGACCGGCAGCACCCGCGCGGGCAGGTCTCCCTCGACGATCTGCAGGTCGGTCCGGCAGACCGCGCACGCGGCCACGGCGAGGCGCACCTCGCCGGGCCCGGGCTGCGGGTCGGCGCCGGCCACGGCTTCGAGCCGGTCGCCCTCGGCGATCGGTCCGGGCTGCTGCAGCTGCATCGCCCTCATCGCCGGCCCCCTCCCCCGGTGGCGCGCCCCGGCGCGCGGCGGCAGGGGTCAGGCGCATCGGCAGCGATAATGGCCGGCATGGAGTGGATCCGCGCGAACCTCAAGACCATCGGCGCCGTCGTCGTCGTGGTCATGGCCCTGCCCTTCCTGCTCACGCTGTTCGGGATCGTGCGCTGGTAGCCGTCCCTGCGCGTTCGTCCTCGCGCCCCGGCGGCCTCAGCGACGGCCGAACAGCCCCCGCCGGCGCACCCCGGCGGCCAGCTCCTCGTTGAACACCCGCTGGATGGTGCGCGAGTCCAGCGTCCCGGCGACCGTCTGGTACTTGCCCTCGGCCATGCCGATGCAGACCCGGTGCCAGGCATGCCCGACCGCGAACGTGATCGATCCGGCGACGCTGCCGGTGATCGCCCCACCGGCGATCGTGCCGATCCCCGGCACGAGCTTGAGCAGCCCGGTGGCGGCCGCGCGGCCGCCCTGCGTGGTCGCCGTCGTCGCGGCGAGGCTGGCCACCGTGGCCCGCTCCACGGGGATGTCGTAGATGGCCGCGATCCGGGCCATCATGCCCAGCTGGATGGGCACCAGGATCGCCGCGTCGGCGAACGGGATGGGCGTGAAGCCCGCGGCAGTGGCGGCCGCAGCCGCGGTGTTCACCGCCTTCTCGGCAGCCGCAGCCTTGCGAGCGGGGTCGATCTTCTGGGCGGCGACGAGGGCCTCGGTGGCCTCCTGCGGAGCGAGGCGAAAGGTGGCATCGAGCAGGTCCAGCAGGCCGTGCGCCTCGACCCCGGTGAAGGGGTCGGCCAGCGCGTTCACCAGCACCGGATGGCCCCCGTGCACCGGCAGGGCCTGCGCGCCGATGAGGTCGGCGAGCGCCAGGACGTCGGGTGCGACCACTAGCTGCCCGGCGCTGTCCCGACGCGCCGGCACCTGCGTGAGCACCAGCACGACCGGCAGGCCGAGGTCGGCCAGGCGGCGGATGAAGGCCGCCTCCGTGTCCTCGAAGCGGCGGTCGGTGGCCCGCACGCAGTACCAGGCCAGGTGCACCTGCTCGGTGAAGGGCAGCGTCCGGGTGTGCTCGATGAACCGCTGCAGCTCGGCCACGATGCGGTCGGTGTCCCGGCCCACCTCGAGGCCCTGCGTGTCGTAGATGCCGAGCCGGCCCGTGCGGTGCACGTAGAGGTGGCTGCCCATCGTGACCGGCCGGCCGATGCCGGTGGCCGCGACGGCCTCGCCGAAGATCGCGTTCACCAGCGTCGACTTGCCCACCCCGGTCTTGCCGAAGACCGCGAGGTTGAACCTGCCGATCTCGACCTCCGCCTTGGCGAAGGCGTCCTCGAACGCCGCCTGCGACCACTCCTCGGGGGGTGCGGCCGCCGAGCCGTCGTCGGCGGGCCTGCCGGCGCCGGGCGGGGCAGCGCCGGGCGGGGCGCTCGGGACCTGCTGGTCGGTCACGCCACTCAGCCCACCGTCACCGTCGGGGCGCCGTCGGTGGCGTCCTGCATCTGCTCGGCCAGGCGCATGGCCTCCTCGATGAGGGTCTCGACGATCTGGGCCTCGGGCACCGTCTTGATGACCTGGCCCTTCACGAAGATCTGGCCCTTGCCGTTGCCGCTGGCCACGCCGAGGTCGGCCTCGCGCGCCTCGCCCGGGCCGTTCACGACGCAGCCCATGACGGCCACGCGCAGCGGCACCTCGAGGCCCTCGAGCCCAGCCGTCACCTGCTCGGCCAGGGTGTAGACGTCGACCTGGGCCCGGCCGCACGACGGGCAGCTCACGATCTCCAGGCCGCGAGCCCGCAGGTTGAGGCTCTCGAGGATCTGCAGGCCGACCTTGACCTCCTCGACCGGCGGCGCGGACAGCGAGACGCGGATCGTGTCGCCGATCCCCTTGCTCAGCAGGGCACCGAACGCGACGGCGGACTTGATCGTGCCCTGGAACGCCGGGCCGGCCTCGGTCACGCCCAGGTGCAGCGGGTAGTCGCAGGACTCGGCGAGCAGCTCGTAGGCCCGGACCATCACGACCGGGTCGTGGTGCTTCACCGAGATCTTGATGTCGCGGAACCCGTGCTCCTCGAACAGGCTGGCCTCCCACAGGGCCGATTCGACCAGCGCCTCGGGCGTGGCCTTGCCGTGCTTCTTCAGCAGGCGCGGGTCGAGCGATCCGGCGTTCACGCCGATGCGGATCGGGGTGCCGTGGTCGCGCGCGGCGGCGGCGATCTCCTTGACCTTGTCGTCGAACTGCTTGATGTTGCCCGGGTTCACCCGCACGCCCGCGCACCCGGCCTCGATCGCGGCGAAGACGTACTTGGGCTGGAAGTGGATGTCAGCGATCACCGGGATGCCGGACTTGCGCGCGATCTGGGGCAGGGCGTCGGCGTCGTCCTGGCTGGGCACCGCGACCCGGACCACCTGGCAGCCCGAGGCGGTGAGCTCGGCGATCTGCTGCAGCGTGGTGTTCACGTCGGCGGTGAGCGTGGTGGCCATCGACTGCACGCTGATGGGCGCGTCCCCGCCGACCGCGACCGGATGGGTGGGGTGCTTGAGCAGGATCTGGCGCGTGGGGCGGCGCGGGCTCAGGACCGGGGGCGGGAGGGCGGGCATGCCGAGGCTGACACTCATGGCCCCAAGTATCCCGCCTCGCGAGGTGCCTCGCCCGACCGCCGCCCCGGGTCAGGCCGTGGTCGTCCGCGCGGCCCGACGCCCGGCCAGGCCCTGGCGGAGCACCCGGAGGCCCGACCACACGAGCAGCCCCGCGAAGAGCGCCAGCGCGACCCGCGCGGGCAGCCACTGCCCCAGCGCGGCACCGAGCAGGCCAGCCGGCACGCCCACCACCCCGGCGACCAGCGCCGGGCGCACCGCCACCAGGCCGTTGCGCAGGTTCGTCAGGCTCGCGGCCAGCGCGGTGGCCACGATGACCAGCAGGCTGGTCCCCCGTGCCACGTCCGCGTCGTCGCCGGCCACGATCACCAGCCCCGGCACCATGACGATGCCCCCGCCCACGCCCAGCAGGCCGGCGAGCACCCCCGCCGCGACCCCGACGAGCAGCAGCAGGATCGCCTCCCACGGTTGGACCAGCCCACCGCTGCCGGACGGGGAGCCGACGAGCAGCCGTGCCGCGGTGGCCAGGCTGAGCACGCCGAACCACAGCTGCAGCGTGGCGATCGGGGTGCGTGGGAGCAGGCGCGCCCCCAGCTGGCCGCCGAGCAGCCCGCCGACCAGCAGCAGGGCGCCGGCCCCGAGGTCCACGTTGCCGTTCACGGCGTACCCGACGGCCGAGGCCGCCGCGATCGGCACGATGGCCAGCAGGCTCGTGGCGCTGGCGCGGCGCTGGTCCAGGGCCAGCAGGGCGACCAGCAGCGGCACCATGACGATGCCCCCGCCCACCCCGAACAGGCCCGACAGCACGCCGGCCGCGACCCCGATGGCCCCCGCCCGCAGGGCCCACCCCGTGGTGCGCTCGGACGGGTGCCCGGCGGAGTCGTGAGGTGGGCCGGCCGAAGCCGGCTGCGGCTCGGCAGCGCCCACGCGGCTCAGCCGTAGATCGAGATGGGGTTGATGACGTCGGCCAGGATCACGACGCTGGACAGCGCGATGAGCGCGATGCCCACCGCGTACGCCAGCGGCAGTGCCTTCGAGACGTCCACCGGCCCCGGGTCCGGCTGGCCGCGCAGGGCCGCGATCCGGCGGCGCAGGCCCTCCCACAGCGCCCCGGCGACGTGCCCGCCGTCCAGCGGCAGCAGCGGCACGAGGTTGAACAGGAACAGGAACAGGTTCAGCCCGGCGAGCAGGCTCAGCAGGGTCGCGACCTTGGCCTTGACCGGCTCCTCCGCGGCCGTGACCTCGCCGCTGAGGCGTCCGACGCCGACGACGCTGACCGGGCTGCGCGGGTCCCGCTCCTCGCCTGCGACGAGGTCGCCGGCCAGCTCGGCCACCCGCACGGGCAGCGACAGCAGCGCCTGGGCGCTGCGCACCGAGATGCCCCACATGGTGCCCGGCACCGACGTGATCGGCTGGCTCACGTACTCGCTCAGCGGTGCCACGCCGAGGTACCCGGACGCCACCACCTCGTCGGTCGGCAGGCCGTCCTCGTCGAACACCGGCCGCCAGGCGGTGGCCAGCTCGACCTGGGTCTCGCGGGTGGTCCCCTGCGCGTCGGCCACGCCGAGCACGACCGTCGCCCCCGGCGCGGCCCGGGTCACGTCGGTGAGCTGCTCCCACTCGGCGACGGGCTGGCCGTTCACGCTGACGATCCGCTCACCGGCCACCAGGCCGGCCTGCACGGCCGGCGAGGTGGGGGCATCGCTGGGGCAGGCCTCATCGTCGGCGTCTGCGGGGGCGTCCAGCGCCGCCCGCGCGGCCGCCTCGCTGGCCATCGCCGGCGGCACGCAGGGGAAGACGGTCGCGATGCTCGTGGTGGGCGTGGGCACCCCGATGCCGACGAGCAGGACGGTGAAGGCGAAGGCGGCGATGACCAGGTTCATGACCGGGCCCCCGAGCATGACCGTGACCTTGCGCGGCACGCTCAGGCGGTAGAAGACGCGCTGCTCGTCACCGGGCCCGACCTCCTCCCAGGCGGCGGCGCGCGCCTCCTGGGAGAGCAGCTCGAAGCGCCCGGTGGTCCCACGGCCGACGGCACCTTCGGGCGCCCCGTCGGGCGGCGGGTACATGCCGATCATGCGCACGTAGCCGCCCAGCGGGATCGCCTTGACGCCGTACTCGGTCTCGCCGCGCCGCCGCGACCACAGGGTCGGGCCGAACCCGACCATGTACTGGGTGACCTTGACGCCGAAGCGCTTGGCGGGCACCAGGTGGCCGATCTCGTGCAGCCCGATCGACAGCGCCACGCCGACGACAGCGGCGAGCACGCCGAGCAGGTACAGCATCGGCTCCATCAGGCCCCCGTGGTCCCGTGCGTGGTGGTCGCTCCCATGATCACACGGCCCGCGGCGTCGCGCGCCCACGCGTCGGCGGCGAGGACCGCGGCCAGCGTGAGGGGGCCGGGCTCGGGCCGGTGCTCGGCGAGCACGGCGGCGATGGTGTCGACGATGCCGACGAACGACAGCCGGCCGGCCCGGAAGGCCCCGACGGCGACCTCGTTGGCCGCGTTGTAGGCCGCTGGGGCGGTGCCGCCGGCGGCACCCGCTGCGCGCGCCAGCACCACGGCGGGGAACGCCTCGTCGTCCAGCGGCGCGAAGGTCCAGGTGTGGCTGGTGGTCCAGTCGCAGGCGGGCGCGGCGTCGGGCAGGCGCTCGGGCCAGGACAGGCCCAGCGCGATCGGCAGGCGCATGTCGGGAGGGCTGGCCTGGGCCAGGGTGGAGCCGTCCACGAACTCCACCATCGAGTGCACGACCGACTGCGGGTGGACCATCACGACGATCCGCTCCATGGGCACGTCGAACAGCAGGTGCGCCTCGATGACCTCGAGGCCCTTGTTCACCAGCGTGGCGGAGTTGATCGTGATGACCGGGCCCATCGCCCACGTCGGGTGGGCCATGGCCTGCTCGGGAGTGACGTCGGCCAGCTCCGCACGGGTCCGGCCGCGGAACGGCCCCCCGCTGGCGGTCAGCACGAGGCGGCGCACCTCCGGGCCTCGCCCGCCCAGCAGGCACTGGGCCAGGGCGGAGTGCTCGGAGTCCACCGGCACGATCTGCCCCGGCGCCGCGGCGCCCTGGACGAGCGGGCCGCCGATGATGAGCGACTCCTTGTTGGCCAGCGCGAGCCGATGCCCGGCGGCCAGGGCCGCCAGGGTGGGCTCGAGCCCGACGGCCCCGGTCATCCCGTTGAGCACCACGTCGCAGGCCTGCCCGGCCAGGATGGTCGCCGCTCCGGGGCCGGCGAGCACCTCCGGGCGCGCACCGGGTGGCAACGCGTCGGCGAGCGCGGCCTCCAGCGCCGGAACGGCGGCCTCGTCGGCGACGGCGACCGTGCACGCCCCCGTCGCCACGGCCTGGGCGGCCAGCGCCGCGACGTTGCCCCCGCCGGCCGCCAGGCCCACCACCCGGAAGCGGTCGGCGTTCCGCGCGACCACGTCGAGGGCCTGGGTGCCGATCGATCCGGTGCTGCCGAGCAGCACGACGTCGCGGCGGGCGGTCATCGGGCCATTGTGGGGGATGCCGCTCGGTCCGGGCAGCACCCGACCACCTGGTGGCGGACGGCCCGGCGACGGATTCCGTGTCCAGCGCTCCGTTCGGCCCGCGAAAGGCCCCACGCCGTGCCCATCGTCCGACGGGAAGCGCAGGATCGCGGACTGGCCCGGCCCCGACCGGCCCGCGTACGCTGGGCGCCCTCGACCCTCCACCCCCAGGAGCACCCATGAGCCTCGACGTGGCACGCATCGCCGGGGGGCCGGCGCTGACCCAGGAGCGCCGCCTGGTGACGGCGATCCCCGGCCCGCGCAGCATCGAGCTGCAGGCGCGCCGCACCGCCGCGGTCTCCGCCGGGGTGGGTGGGACGCTGCCGGTCTTCATCGTCGCCGCCGGCGGGGGCGTGCTGGTCGACGTCGACGGCAACTCGCTGATCGACATGGGCTCGGGCATCGCCGTGACCAGCGTGGGCAACGCCGCCCCGCGGGTGGTCGAGGCCGTGCAGCGCCAGGTCGCGGAGTTCACGCACACGTGCTTCATGGTGACCCCGTACGAGGGGTACGTCGCGGTCTGCGAGGCGCTCAACGAGCTCACGCCCGGTGACCACGCCAAGCGCTCGGCGCTGTTCAACTCCGGGGCCGAGGCGGTGGAGAACGCGGTCAAGGTGGCGCGGGCGTTCACCCGGCGCCAGGCGGTCGTCGCGTTCGAGCACGGCTACCACGGCCGCACGAACCTCACGATGGCGCTCACGGCCAAGAACATGCCCTACAAGCACTCGTTCGGCCCCTTCGCCCCGGAGGTCTACCGGGTGCCGCTGAGCTACCCGTTCCGCGACGGCATCTCCGGCCCCGAGGCGGCCAAGCGGGCGATCAGCCGGATCGACAAGGAGCTCGGCGCCGAGAACGTCGCGGCGATCATCATCGAGCCGATCGCCGGGGAGGGCGGCTTCATCGTGCCGGGCGAGGGGTTCCTGCCCGAG
This sequence comes from Candidatus Nanopelagicales bacterium, assembly GCA_025456015.1. Classification (GTDB taxonomy): domain Bacteria; phylum Actinomycetota; class Actinomycetes; order S36-B12; family CAIYMF01; genus Prado023. The sequence continues at coordinate 932 of JALOLK010000042.1, read as the reverse complement.
CTCGTCGAGTACGCGCGGGCCAACGGGATCGTGTTCATCGCCGACGAGATCCAGACCGGCTTCTGCCGCACGGGCGACTGGTTCGCCTGCGACCACGAGGGCGTCGTCCCCGACCTCATCACCACGGCCAAGGGCATCGCCGGCGGGCTGCCGCTGGCCGGCGTCACGGGCCGCGCCGAGATCATGGACGCGGTCCACGTCGGCGGGCTGGGCGGCACCTACGGCGGCAACCCCATCGCCTGCGCGGCGGCCCTCGGCGCCATCGAGGAGATGCGCGAGCACGACCTGGCCGGGGCGGCGCGGCGGATCGCCGACGTCATGGAGCCGCGGCTGCGCACGATCGCCGAGCGCTCGGGCCGCATCGGCGAGGTGCGGGGCCGTGGGGCCATGCTCGCCGTCGAGGTCGTCGTCCCCGGCGGCACCGAGCCCGATCCCGCGACGACGGCAGCGGTGGCGCGGGCCTGCCATGCCGAGGGCGTGGTGGTCCTGACCGCCGGCACGTACGGCAACGTCCTGCGCTTCCTGCCGCCGCTGGGCATCCCCGAGCACCTGCTCGTCGAGGCCCTGGACGTCATCGAGCGAGCGTTCCTCGTGCCGTAGCGAGCGTTCGCGCCCCAACCACTCGGCTCGCAGGACATGGCCGTGTCGAGTGATGTCTCCGGCGTCTGCTCAAGTGGCTGTCGCGTCCGGACGATCCCCTCCGTGTCGCCGGGAGGCTCACGGAGGGGATACCCATGTCGCGGCAAGCAGCATCTGCAGGGACCAGTGCAAGCCGATCCCTCGTGGTCGCCTGCGTGGCGGCCGTGGCCTGCGTGCTGGTCGGCATGCTCCCGGCCACGAACCGCGCGGCCGCCGCGCCGCTGCCCTCGACGCCGCGTGCGACAGTGGCGTTCGCAGCGGCCCCCGGGGCTGTCACGGTGTCATGGCGACAC
>JALOLK010000116.1 GCA_025456015.1 Candidatus Nanopelagicales bacterium | reverse complement strand
GGCGAAGTCCGGGGGATGTCCCCCACCGAGCTGTACGCGATCGACACCCTGCTCAGCGACGAGCACCGTGATGTGCGCGACACGGTCCGGCGGTTCGCCGACGAGCGCATCCGCCCGCACGTGGCCGGATGGTTCGAGGACGGCGCGCTGCCGGCGCGGGAGCTCGCCCGCGAGCTCGGGGCCCTCGGGGTGCTCGGCATGCACCTGCAGGGGTACGGCTGCGCGGGCACCGACGCGACGGCGTACGGGCTCGCCTGCCTGGAGCTGGAGGCCGCCGACTCGGGGATCCGGTCGCTGGTGAGCGTGCAGGGCTCGCTGGCGATGTACGCGATCCACGCATACGGCTCGCAGGAGCAGCGGCAGCGGTGGCTGCCGGGCATGGCCCGCGGCGAGCTCATCGGCTGCTTCGGGCTGACCGAGCCGGACGCCGGATCCGATCCCGGCTCGATGCGCACCACCGCGGTGCGCGACGGCGCCGACTGGGTGCTGCGCGGGACGAAGACGTGGATCACGAACGGCACGATCGCCGACGTGGCGATCGTGTGGGCCAAGGTGGATGGCCGGGTGCACGGGTTCGTGGTCCCGACGGACTCCCCCGGGTTCTCCGCGCGGGAGATCCCGCACAAGCTGAGCCTGCGTGCCTCGGTGACCGCCGAGCTCGCGCTCGACGACGTCCGCCTGCCCGAGGACGCGCTGCTGCCCGGGGCCGTCGGGCTCGCGGCCCCCCTCGGGTGCTTGGCCGAGGCGCGCTACGGGATCGTGTTCGGTGCGGTCGGCGCCGCGCGCGAGTGCCTCGAGACCGCGCTGGCCTACACGGCCTCGCGCGAGCAGTTCGGGCGGCCGATCGCGGGGTTCCAGCTCACGCAGCGCAAGCTCGCGGAGATGGCCGTGGCGGTGGGCAACGGCCACCTGCTCGCCCTGCACCTCGGCCGGCTCAAGGACGCCCATGCCCTGACCACCCAACAGGTGAGCGTCGGCAAGTTCCACAACGTCGCCGCCGCCCTGCAGGTGGCGCGCGAGGCCCGAGCCCTGCTCGGTGGCAACGGCATCTCCCTGGAGTACCCCGTGGTCCGGCACATGGCCAACCTCGAGAGCGTCTACACCTACGAGGGCACGCACGACATCCACACCCTGGTGATCGGCCAGGCGCTCACCGGCATCCCCGCCTACCGATGAGCCGGCTCTGGTCCGCGACTCAGCCGGAGGGCGATGCCGGAGCGCTGACCGGGCTGCGGGTCGCCGACTTCAGCCGCGTCCTCGCCGGCCCCTACGCCACGATGCTGCTCGCCGACCTCGGTGCCGACGTCGTGAAGGTCGAGCGCCCACCGCACGGCGACGACACGCGCGCGTGGGGCCCGCCCTTCGCCCCCGACGGCACCTCCACCTACTTCCAGTCGGTCAACCGCAACAAGCGCAGCGTCTGGTGGGACCTCGCCGACCCCACGGATGCCGCGGCCGCCCGGGAGCTGGTCAGCACGGCGGACGTGGTCGTGGAGAACTTCGCCCCGGGCACGATGGAACGCTTCGGCCTGGGCTACGACGCGATGGCCGCCGGGAACCCCGGGCTCGTGCACGCCTCGATCACGGGGTTCGGGACCGGCCCGGGGGCGGGGCTTGCCGGCTACGACCTGCTCGTGCAGGCGATGGGCGGGCTCATGCACATCACGGGACCGAGCCCGGAAGCGCCGACCAAGGTCGGCGTCGCGCTCGTGGACGTCGTGACCGGGCTGCACGCCCTCACCGGCATCCTCGCCGCCCTGCACGAGCGGGCACGGAGCGGCCGCGGGCAACGGGTCGAGGTGAGCCTGCTGGGATCCACGATCTCAGCCCTGGTCAACCAGGTCCAGGCCGTCGTCGCCGCCGGGGTCTCCCCGCAGGCGATGGGCAACGCCCATCCGAGCATCGCCCCCTACGAGACGCTGCCGACCGCCGACGGGGTCCTGGCCCTGGCCGTCGGCAACGACCGGCAGTTCGCGGCGCTCTGCGGCCTGCTCGGGCTGGGCCTGCACGAGGATCCACGGTTCGCCACGAACCCCCAGCGTGTCGCCCACCGCGTCGCGCTGCGGGCGCTGCTCGCCGAGCAGCTCAAGGGCCGAAGCGCCGAGGCGTGGGCCCGGGCCCTCACCGATGCCGGGGTCCCCGCCGGGCCGGTGCTCGACATCCCGGCTGCCCTCGCGCTGGCCGGGCGCCTCGGGCTGGAGCCGGTCGTCCTGGCGGGTGGCGTGCCGACCGTGGCCGACCCGATCCGGCTGTCGCGGACACCGGCCACCTATCGCGCTGCCCCACCCTCGCCGTGGGCCGCACCGAGCCCTGCAGGGCAGGAGGCCACGCATGCCCCGCATTGATCGACCGACGACGGCGCCGGACGCCGTCGTGCGCGAGCTGCGCCGGCGCATCCTCAGCGGCGAGATCCCACCCGGCGCGCCGCTGCGCCAGGAGGCCCTGGCGGAGGACTTCGGGGTGAGCCGGATCCCCGTGCGCGAGGCGCTGCGCACGCTCGCGTCCGAGGGCCACGTCACCTACGCCACGCACCGGGGCTTCCGGGTGGTCGAGCTCTCCGTCGCGGACCTCGAGGACTGCTACCACCTGCGCGGCCTGATCGAGGACGACCTCGCCGCGCGCGCGATGGCCACCGGCGGCCCGCGGTACCGCAACGACGTGACGTGGGCCCACGAGGAGCTCAACGACGTCGAGCGCCGCCGCCCGGACGCCGCCCTGGAGCTGGCCGCCCGCAACCGCCACTTCCACTGGACCGTGCTGCGCCCGACGCCGCGGGCCAGCCGCATCCTCACGGGCCTGTGGGACGCCTCCGAGCCGTACCGCGCCCGTTGGTTCGCCTCGCCGGAGCACGTCGCGGCCGGGGCGGCTGATCACCAGGCGATCAGGCAGGCCGTCATGCAGGGCGACGCCGAGGCGCTGGTGGCCCGCCTGCGCGCCCACCGCGAGGCTGCCCTCGAGGCCCTGCGCGCGGTGCTGCCCGGCTGACGCGGCGGCCAGTCCGCGCCCGCGGCGCGCCGGCCGCCCGCGCCGCTGCCTACGACCCCGCGTGCCGCTGCAGCAGCGGGGTGAGCACCTCGAGCACCCGGGGGTCCTCGATGGTGGAGGGCACCGGCTCGACGCGGCCGTCCGCGATCCCGCGCATGGTCCGGCGCAGGATCTTGCCCGAGCGGGTCTTGGGCAGTGCGGGGACGATCTCCACCTCCTTGAGGGCGGCCACGGGCCCGATGTGCGCGCGCACGTCGGCCACGACCTGCCGGGTGAGCTCGGCGGGATCGACCTGCACCCCGGACTTCAGCACCACGAACGCGCGCGGCGCCTGGCCCTTGAGGTCGTCGGCCACGCCGATCACTGCGCACTCCGCGACGGCGGGATGGGCGGCCACGACGGCCTCCATCACCCCGGTCGACAGGCGGTGCCCGGCCACGTTGATGACGTCGTCGGTCCGGCCGAGCACGTAGAGGTAGCCGTCGTCGTCGACGTAGCCGCCGTCGCCGGTCGTGTAGCAGCCCGGGAACGCGCTGAGGTAGGAGTTCACGTAGCGCTCGTCGTCGCCCCACAGGGTGGGCAGCGTGCCCGGGGGCAGCGGCAGCCGGACCACGATGTTGCCCTCGGTCCCCGCGGGCACCTCCTGGCCCTCCCCGTCGAGCACCCGCACGTCGTAGCCGGGCACGGGCACCGACGGCGACCCCTCCTTGATCGGCAGCGGCTCGAGGCCGCGCAGGTTGGCCGCGATCGGCCAGCCGGTCTCGGTCTGCCACCAGTTGTCGACCACCGGCACGCCGAGCACGGCGGTGGCCCACCGGTAGGTGTCGGGGTCCAGCCGCTCACCGGCCTGGAACAGCGTCGTGAACCGGCTCAGGTCGTACCGGCCGATGTGGGTGCCGTCCGGGTCCTCGCGGCGGATGGCCCGGATGGCCGTCGGCGCGGTGAACATGGCCTTCACCCCGTGCTCGGCGATGACCCGCCAGAAGGCGCCGGCGTCCGGCGTGCCGACCGGCTTGCCCTCGTACACGACCGTGGTCGCTCCGACGAGCAGCGGCGCGTACACGATGTACGAGTGCCCGACGACCCAGCCGACGTCCGATGCCGCCCACCAGACGTCGCCGGGGCCGATGTCGTAGACGTTGGCCATCGACCAGGCCAGCGCGACGGCATGCCCGCCGTTGTCGCGCACGATGCCCTTGGGCCGGCCGGTCGTGCCGGAGGTGTAGAGGATGTAGAGCGGGTCGGTCGCCGCCACGTCGGTGCACCCCACGGGCTCGGCGGCGGCCGCCAACGAGGCCCAGTCGTGGTCGCGCTCCCCCATCGCCGCGGCCAGCTGCGGGCGCTGCAGGATCACGCAGGCGTCGGGCTCGTGCCGCGCGACGGCCAGCGCCTCGTCGAGCAGCGGCTTGTACGCCACGACCCGGTTGGGCTCGATGCCGCAGGACGCCGAGAGGACCACCTTCGGCTGCGCGTCGTCGATGCGCACCGCGAGCTCCTCGGCGGCGAACCCGCCGAACACCACCGAGTGCACGGCGCCGAGCCGGGCGCAGGCGAGCATGCCGATCACGGCCTCGGGCACCATCGGCATCGACAGCACCACCCGGTCGCCGGCGACGACGCCCAACGACGCCAGCACCCCGGCGAACCGGGCCACCTCGTCGGTGAGCTCGGCGTAGGTGAACCGCTGCTGGGTGCCGGTGATGGGGCTGTCGTAGATGAGCGCGAGCCGGTCGCCGTGGCCGGCCTCGACGTGGCGGTCCAGGGCGTTGTAGCAGGTGTTGAGCCGGCCATCGCTGAACCAGCGGTAGAGCGGCGCGGCCGACTCGTCGAGCACGGTGCTCGGGGGCGTGCTCCAGTCGATGGCCTGCGCGGCGGCACCCCAGAACCCGTCGGGGTCCGTGATGCTCTGCACGTATGCCTCGGCGTACCTGCCCATGCCAGCCTCCAGGGGATCGGTCTCGTGCGCGGGACGTTCCTACTCCCTCCGACAGGTGCTCCGGCGGGTCGCACGACCCACGCTCGACCAACGGCCGCGCCCCTGCGACGAGTGGGTCGGCTGCAGGACCCTCCGGCGACCCCCGGAGGCGAAGCGTCAGCCCTCGATGCTCCGTGGGGCCGAGCCGCCCAGCGGCACCCCGGGCGCGGCCATCCCCTCGTGGGCGTAGAGCGCCGCCAGCAGCGGGGCGAAGTCGCGGTTGGCGTAGGCCTCGAACGGACGCGGGGTGCTGCGGGCCAGCTCCGCCAGCGGCAGGTGGCAGAGCGCGCGCAGGGCGAGCAGCTCCTCGATCGCTGACGACGAGCCGGCGCTGGGGTCCGGCGCCAGGACCCGGTGGGCGGCGTCCCAGGAGCGGGCGCGCCGCAGCCGGCCGGGCAGCCACAGGCCCAGGAGCACCGCGGCCGGGGCGACGAACGTGACCAGCGCCAGCACGTTGGCCGCCGTGGTGACCGCGTCGGTCACCGCCTGGCCGCTCTCCGCGGCGTTGCCGAACGTCGCTGCCGCCAGCCCCTCGAAGCGCTCGCGGACCTCGTCGCCGACCAGGGGCACGCGGCCCAGCGACTCCCCCACCCCGTTCCATGAGTCCTGCGCCCCGGTGGCCGTCGAGGTGAACCCCTCGCTGATCGCGGTCAGGGCCATCACCGCCGAGCGGACGGCCCAGGCCAGGGCCGCGAACAGCAGGAGCGCGGCAACGACGAGCCCGTCGCGGACGAGCTGGCGGGTGCGGGGCTGGGCGAGCTGGGGGTAGAGGCGCACGCCCCGATCCTCACACGGTGCCGCGCCCGATCGGGGCCGGCGACGGTGTGCGGCCGGCCAGCGCATCTCAGCCGTGCGACGCCACGAGGGCCTTGGCCAACCCACCACGGGAGCGGACCCCGAGCTTGCGGTAGACGCTGCTGAGGTGGAACTCGACGGTCTTCACGGAGAGGAACAGCAGGTCGGCCACCTCGGCGTTCGTGCACCCGTCGGCGACGGCGAGCGCGACGCGCGTCTCCTGCGGGCTCAGCTCCACGCCAGGCGCCGGCTGCGGCGCCGGCACCCGGGCGCCCGCCGCGGCCAGCTCCCGTCGGGCCCGTTCCGCCCACGGCGGCGCGCCGACGGCCTCGAACACCTCCAGCGCGGCCGTGAGCGGCTCGCGGGCATCACGCAGCCGGCGGGTGCGGCGGCGGTGCTCGCCCTGCGCCGTGCATGCCCGACGGTGCTGACGCCGGCCGAGCACTGGCCGCGGTGGGGATCGCTGAGCCCCGGACACCGCCCAC
>JALOLK010000115.1 GCA_025456015.1 Candidatus Nanopelagicales bacterium | reverse complement strand
CCGGGACCTCGCCGCGGACCTGCGGCGCACCTGGAGCGTCGACTTCGACGATGCCGGTGCGATCGGCCGGCGCTACCGGCGCCAGGACGAGATCGGCACGCCGTTCTGCGTGACCGTGGACTTCGACTCGCTCGAGGACCGCGCTGTCACCGTGCGCGAGCGTGACTCGATGGCCCAGGAGCGCATGGCTGGCCGAGCGCCTGCCCGCCTGCTGAGCGAGGACTCCACTCCAGCCCCAGCGGGTGCATGGCACATCTCGCGGACTACGCTGCGTGCTCGAGTGGAGACGGGGTGTTGCATGGGCGATGGTGGCGGCGGCGACCTCGATCGCGAGTTCGAGCGCCTCTTGGGCGGCTCGGATGGCGCCCTGCCACCGCCGAGCCGCGAGTCGATGCGCGAGGTGAAGGCGGAGGCCAAGCGCAGGCACCAGGAGCAGGCGGCCCGGGAACGGGCAGCGAAGGCGTACTGGGCCGAGCAGGCCGGCGTCCACCCGTCAGGGCACCGGAACAGCTGGGCCTGGGTGGGCTTCGCGGTCGTCCTGGGGCTCGCAGCCTCAGCAGGGTTCCTGGTGCTGCAGCGCGGGCAGCAGCCAGGCTTGGACGTGGCGCAGTCCCCGACGGCGCCGACGGCCCCGGCGCCAGCCGCCTCTGCCGCGGCGCCCGAGGCGACCTCACCCCCCTTCGCCGACACGCCGGCGGCCGCCTGGCCCGTCGGAGCCGCGGGGATCACCCTGCCCGAGGCCCGGCGCACGGGCGCGTACTCGGCTGCTCAGGTGCGCGAGGCCGCTCGGGCCACACGGGCCTACCTGGAGGCCGCCATGCTGGACGAGCGCGTCCTGTTCGACAGCAAGCTCAAACCCGTGCTGCGCACGATGGACCGGGACTCCAGGGAGCAGGCCACCGCGGAGGTGGCGGCGGACCGCGAGAAGCCCGACGGCGACGACTCCCTGCGGTGGACCAGCTTCGCCAACCGCTTCCGCCCGGGCGACTGGACGGCAGACGACGAGGTCCGGATCCGCGGCCGCATGAAGCCCACGATCGGCGAGCAGGGCTTGCTCGAGATGACCTACGTCTTCGTGGCCGCCTACTGGATGCAGCCGTCGACAGGAGGGCCGTGGGTCCCCGTGGCCGTCCGCCGGGAGGGGTCGGCCTACTTCCGCACGGACGGCAGGGGTGTCACCAAGCCCTGGATCGGGGGCGACGGCATCACCACCTCCCGCTCCGTGTGCGGCTCGGACTGGCCCTACCCGCAGTACCTGGAGGCCTGGGCGGACCTCGACGGCGTCGCGACGGCGTCCGTTGCCCCACTGCCGGCCAAGGACCTCTCGGACCCGGAGACCACGCTCGACGCCTGCTTCACCGACACGAGCGGCTTCTGAGCTGGCAAACGTCGGGCGAAGGCACCCGCCCGCGGCGAGCGACAATGGGGCAATGTCCCTGCGCCACACATCGGCCGGCCGGCCGCTGCCGATGCCGGCCATCGCCGGGCATGCGGTCGACCCGCCGGTCGTGCTGGCGCCCATGGCGGGCATCACGAACCGAGCGTTCCGGCGACTGTGCCGGGAGTCCGGCGCCGGCCTGTACGTCTCGGAGATGATCACGTCCCGGGCGCTGCTCGAGCGCTCGGGGGAGACCATGGACCTCATCCGGTTCGACCCCGACGAGCACCCGCGCTCACTGCAGCTGTACGGCGTCGATCCGGGCGTCGTCGCGGCGGCCGTGCGCATGGTCGTGGCCGAGGACCTCGCCGACCACGTCGACCTCAACTTCGGCTGCCCGGTCCCGAAGGTCACCCGCAAGGGCGGCGGCTCGGCGCTGCCGTGGAAGCGCGACCTCTTCCGGGCGGTCGTCGCGGGCGCGGTCCGGGCCGCGGACGGCCGCGTGCCGGTCACGGTGAAGATGCGCAAGGGCATCGACGACGAGCACCTCACGTACCTCGAGGCGGGCCGGGCGGCGGCGCAGGAGGGGGCCACCTGGGTGGCCCTGCACGGCCGCACGGCCGACCAGATGTACGCCGGCCAGGCCGACTGGGAGGCCATCGCGCGGCTGGTCGAGGAGCTCGCCCCGCTGGGGGTGCCGGTCCTCGGCAACGGCGACATCTGGACCGCGGAGGATGCCCTGCGGATGGTCGAGGAGACCGGGTGCGCCGGGGTCGTGGTCGGCCGGGGCTGCCTGGGCCGGCCGTGGCTGTTCGGCCAGCTCGCGGCCGCGTTCGCCGGCCAGCCCCCGCCGCCGGAGCCCACCTCGGGTGAGGTCCTCGTGGTGCTGCGCCGGCACGCCGAGCTGCTCGTCGAGATGCGCGGCGACGAGGCGACCGGCTGCCGGGACATCCGCAAGCACATGGCCTGGTACCTCAAGGGGTTCCGGGTCGCGCAGCCCATCCGGGCCGCGCTGGGCACCGTGCGCGACCTTGCCGAGCTCGACGCGCTCCTGGCCGGCGTCGACCCGAGGCAGCCGTACCCGAGCGACATCGCCGCCGGCCCGCGGGGGCGTACGAGCGCCCAGAAGCGCGTCGCGCTGCCCGAGGGGTGGCTCGACTCCTGCGAGCTCGCCTCCGGGGTGGACCTGAGCGCCGCCGAGGTGGGCGTCAGCGGCGGGTGACCCGTGCGGTGGGGACCCTTGGCCCCTTGACTGCCGGGCGGATCCCCGCGGGAGGCTGGAGGTCGTGGCCAGCACCGCCCTGCCTTCCCCTGCCCCCACCCTCCCCGTCGCCGGCGACCCCGTGATCGCCATCGCGGGCCTCACCAAGCGGTTCGGCCGGCTCACCGCTGTGGACCACCTCGACCTCAGGGTGGAGCCGGGTGAGGTCTACGGACTGCTCGGGCCCAACGGCGCCGGCAAGACCACGACGATCCGCACCCTGCTGGGCTACCTGGAGCCGACGGCCGGCTCGGCCCGGGTGCTGGGCGGCTCCGCCCGCGACCGGGCCATCCGGCGGCGGATCGGCTACCTGCCCGGCGACCTGCGCCTCGAGGGCCGCATGAAGGTCGCGTCGATCCTCGACTTCTACGCCGACCTGCGCGGCGGCGTCGACCGCCGGCGGATCGACGGCCTCTGCGAGCAGCTGCAGCTCGACCCGTCCCGGCCCTTCGGCCAGCTCAGCAAGGGCAACCGCCAGAAGGTCGGCGTCGTGCAGGCCTTCATGCACGAGCCGGACGTGCTGGTCCTCGACGAGCCGACGTCGGGGCTCGACCCGCTCATGCAGCGCGAGGTCCTCAGCCTGGTGCGGGAGCGGCGCGACGCCGGCGCGGCCGTGCTGTTCAGCTCGCACCTGATCTTCGAGGTCGAGGAGGTGGCCGACCGGGTCGGCATCCTGCGCCAGGGCCACAAGGTGGTCGAGGACACCGTCGGCGGGCTGCAGGTGCTCACGGCGCGGCAGTCGCTGCACCTGCGGTTCACCGAGCCGGTGCCGGCCTCCGCCCTGGCGGGCGTCCCCGGCGTCGAGTCGGTGCAGGCCGAGCGGACCCGCGTGGCCGTGGTCGTGCGCGGCAGCGTGGCCCCCCTGGTGCGGGCGCTGGCCGACCTGCCGATCGAGCACATCGCCGCGGACCCGATCCTGCTCGACGACCTGTTCTACGGCATCTACGACGGGCAGGGGGCGGGCGCCGACCCACGGCCGCGCGAGGGGGAGGAGGCGTGATGGACGGGCTGCGCGTCGGGTGGCAGGTGCTCAAGGAGCGCCGTCGCGCCCTGCTCTGGTGGTCGATCGGCATCGCCCTGCTCATGGTCCTCATGGGCGCGGTCTACCCGTCGGTCCGCGACTCCGGCGACGTCTTCGAGGAGTACCTGGACCAACTGCCCGAGGCCATGGTCGAGGCCTTCGGCCTGGCCGGGGCGAGCATCACCTCGCCGGAGGGCTACCTGGTCAGCCAGCTGTACTCGAACATGTACGTGATCGTGCTGCTCGTGCTGGGCCTGGGCTGGGCCGCGTGGGCGATCGCGGGCTCGGAGTCGGACGGCACCCTCGAGCTGGTCCTGGCCAACCCGGTCCGCCGGGCGGCCGTGGCGCTGGGCCGGGTGCTCGCCGTGGCGGCGGCGATCATGCTGGTCAACCTCGTGGGCCACGTGGTCCTGGCCGCCTACGCGCCGTCCGTCGGGCTCGACGAGGGACTGCCGACGTGGGCCTTCGCCTACGCGGCGCTGGCCTCGTTCGCTTTCGTCGCGGTCCACGTGGCGGCGACGTTCGCGGTCGGCGCGGCCACCGGCCGCAAGGGCTGGGCCATCGGGGTCGGGGCCGGCCTGGCACTGGTCGGGTTCCTGGTCAACGCCATGGCCGGGGTCGCCGAGGTCTTCGAGCGCTTCCGGGACTGGTCGCCCTGGTACTGGCTGCTGCGCGAGAACCCGGTCACCACCGCGCCGGGCTGGGTCAACGTCGGGCTGCCGCTGGCCGTGAGCGTGCTGCTCGTCGTGGCCGGGACGTGGGTGTTCCACCACCGCGACCTGGCCGGCTGATGCGGGGCGCCTGCTGATCGCGCGGGGCCGCGCCGGCCGGCTCAGCCGCCCGGGCGCAGCGTCGGCACGATCGGGATCGCCTCGGTGAGGTCACCGACCGCTGAGATCAGCCGGTCGGCGATGCTCGGTGCCGGCGGCAGCGCCACCCAGGCCGCGGCGATCGCGGGCAGCTGGCCGGCCGACACCGGCTGCGAGGCGAGCAGCAGCTCACCCTCGGGCAGGTCGATCGCGGCCCCGGACAGGTTCACCACCACCCGCACCGTGCTGCCCTCCCCGACCATGTCGAGCACGAGCAGGTCGTCGGCCTCGCCGGGCGCGGAGACCCAGCGCAGGGTGCCCCGGCCCAGCGCCGTGGAGGCCCGGCGCACCCGCAGGGCCTCCCGGTAGAGCGTGAGCATCGAGTCGGCGCTGGCGTGCTGCGCGGCCACTGACAGCGAGGCCCACTCCCGCGGGATCGGCAGCCAGGGCTTGGCCCGCGCCCGGCTGAACCCGAGGTTCGCCCCCGTCGTCCACGGCACGGGGATGCGGCAGCCGTCCCGGCCGCGCACGGTGCGCCCGCTGCGCTCCCAGATCGGGTCCTGGAGCACCTCGTCGGGCAGGTCGTCGACGTTGGGCAGCCCCAGCTCCTGGCCGTTGTAGATGTAGGCCGCGCCGGGCAGGGCCAGCAGCACCAGCGCCAGCGCACGGGCCCGGCGGGTGCCCAGCTCGAGGTCGACCTCCTGGAAGATCCCCGAGGCCATCGTCCCGGGCACGTAGGCGCCGGCCAGGGTCGCGTTCTGCCCCAGCCGCGAGACCGAGCGCGGGGTGTCGTGGTTGTCGGTCACCCACGTGGTCGGCGCCCCCACGGCCGCGTTGGCCGCCAGGGAGGAGTCGATCGCCGCCCGCAGCTTCGGCCCGTCGAACCCGGCGTGCACGAACTTGAAGTTGAACGCCAGGTGCATCTCGTCGGGCCGGATGAACAGCGAGACGATCTCGTCCTCGGCGCCGGTCTCGATGACCGCCATCCGGTCGCCCGGGTAGGCGTCCATCACGCGACGGAACTCCCGGTAGACCTCGTGCACGGGGGAGTCCTCGCCCTTCGGGATGATCGGCTCGCCGGTGGCCGTGTCCGGCCAGGCGTCGTCCTTGATCAGGGCGTCGGAGACGTCGATGCGGAACCCGTCGGCGCCTCGGTCCAGCCAGAAGCGCAGGACGCTGGCGAACTCCGCGACCACCTCGGGGTTGCGCCAGTTCAGGTCCGGCTGCTCGGGGGCGAACAGGTGGTAGTACCACTGGCCCGGGGAGCCGTCGGGCTCGTCCACCCGCGTCCACGACGGCCCCCCGAAGACCGACTTCCAGTTGTTCGGGGGCTCGTCGCCGTTGGGTCCGCGGCCGTCCCGGAACAGGTAGCGCGCCCGCTCCGGCGAGCCGCGCCCGCTGGCCACCGCCGCGGTGAACCACTGGTGCTGGTCGGAGGTGTGGTTCGGCACGAAGTCCAGCGTCACCCTGATGCCGTAGTCGTGGGCCGTGGCGATGAGCTCGTCCATGTCCTCGAGCGTGCCGAACAGCGGGTCGATGTCGCGGTAGTCGCTGATGTCGTAGCCGTGGTCGACCTGGGGGCTGGCGAACACCGGGCTGAGCCAGAGGGCGTCGATCCCCAGGTCGGCCAGGTACTGCATGCGGGCGGTGATGCCGGCCAGGTCGCCCATGCCGTCGCCGTCGCCGTCGCCGAACGAGCGCGGGTAGATCTGGTAGATCACGGCATGGCGCCACCACTCGGTCACGGCCCGGATCGTAGGCGCGCGGGCCGTCGCACGCCCGACGGTCGTCCGATCGGGGCGAAGGTCCCGGTCAGGGGTGCGCTCGGCCCGGCCCGGTGCTGGGAGGCAGCGGTAGGGTTGCCCGCGTTCACACCCATATCCAGGAGGGTTCCCACACCGATGGTGCGTTACGTCTACGACTTCGCCGAGGGCGACAAGGACCAGAAGGACCTGCTCGGCGGCAAGGGCGCCAACCTCGCCGAGATGATCAAGCTCGGCCTCAACGTCCCCCCCGGCTTCACGGTCACCACCGAAGCCTGCCGGGCCTACCTCGTCTCCGGCTCGGTCCCCGAGGAGATGGCGGCAGAGGTCACCGAGCAGCTGCGCAGCCTCGAGTCCAAGATCGGCCGCACGCTGGGCGATCCGAAGGAGCCGCTGCTGGTCTCCGTGCGCTCGGGCGCCAAGTTCTCGATGCCCGGCATGATGGAGACGGTGCTCAACATCGGCACCAACGACGCGTCGGTGCACGGCCTGGCCG
>JALOLK010000114.1 GCA_025456015.1 Candidatus Nanopelagicales bacterium | reverse complement strand
GCCGCGCGACTACCGTTGGCGCCGTGCCGCTGCGTGTCGTCATCGCCGAGGAGCCGCAGGACTACGTCGCGGCCTGGACCCAGCAGCGCGCCTGGCACGAGGAGGTCGTCCAGGGCGGGGACGACGTGCTCTGGCTGCTCGAGCACGTGTCGGTCTACACCGCGGGCCGGCGCACCGAGCCGCTCGACCGGCCCCTGGACGGCACACCGGTCGTCGACGTCGATCGCGGCGGGCGGATCACCTGGCACGGCCCCGGCCAGCTCGTCGGGTACCCCATCGTGCGCCTGCCCGACCCGATCGACGTGGTGGCCCACGTGCGGCGGCTGGAGCAGCTGCTCATCGACACCTGCGCCGAGCTGGGCCTGGCCACGACCCGCGTCGAGGGTCGATCCGGCGTCTGGGTGCCCGCCGACGAGCGCGGCCCGGACCGCAAGGTCGCGGCGATCGGGGTACGGGTGGCCCGCGGGGTGACGATGCACGGGTTCGCCCTGAACGCCGATCCTGACCTCACCGCGTTCGACCGGATCGTCCCGTGCGGCATCCGCGATGCCACCGTGACCAGCCTGTCCCGGGAGCTGGGCCGCGACGTCACGGTCGCCGAGGTCCGCTCGATCGTGCTCGGGCGGGTGGCCCAGGTCCTGGCCTAGGCTGGGCGCGTGGTCTCCCCCGACGGTCGTCGCCTGCTGCGCGTCGAGGCGCGCAACGCCAGCGTGCCGATCGAGCGCAAGCCCGAATGGATCAAGACCCGCGTGCGCACCGGCCCGGAGTTCACCGCGATGCGCGAGCGGGTCGCCGGCGCGGGGCTGCACACCGTGTGCCAGGAGGCGGGCTGCCCCAACATCTACGAGTGCTGGGAGGACCGCGAGGCGACGTTCCTCATCGGCGGCGCCCAGTGCACCCGGCGCTGCGACTTCTGCCAGATCGACACCGGCCGGCCCGAGCCGCTGGACCGCGACGAGCCCCGCCGGGTCGCCGAGTCGGTGGCCACGATGGGCCTGCGCTACGCGACCGTGACCGGGGTCGCCCGCGACGACCTGCCCGACGAGGGCTCCTGGCTGTACGCCCAGACCGTGCGCGCGATCCACGAGCGCAACCCCGGCTGCCGGGTCGAGGTGCTCATCCCGGACTTCTCCGGCAACCCGGCCCTGCTCGGCGAGGTGTTCGACGCCCGCCCGGAGGTGCTCGCGCACAACCTCGAGACCGTGCCGCGCATCTTCAAGCGGATCCGCCCAGCCTTCCGCTACGAGCGCTCGCTGGACGTGCTCACCCAGGCACGCGATGCGGGCCTGGTCACGAAGTCCAACCTCATCCTCGGCATGGGCGAGACGATCGACGAGGTCCACGCGGCCCTGGCCGACCTCCACGACGCGGGCTGCGAGCTGGTCACCATCACCCAGTACCTGCGGCCCACCCCGCGCCACCACCCCGTCGAGCGCTGGGTGCGCCCGGAGGAGTTCGTCGCGCTGGCCGAGCACGCGACCGCGCTGGGGTTCCTGGGCGTCATGAGCGGACCGCTCGTCCGGTCGTCGTACCGCGCTGGCCGGCTGCACGCGCAGGCCGTCGCGGCCCGCGCCACGCTCTGACCCCGGCCGCGCGCGGGCCACGCCGCGGCCGTCCCACGGCACCCGCGGCGAACCGTAGGATTCGCCCCATGTCGAAGATCGGTGACCGCGGGCGGATCATCCGCGAGAACTACCGCCTGGCCAAGGAGCACGACCCGAGGCTCGGCTGGATCCTGCTCGGGCTGTTCGTCGGGATCAACGCGGTCTTCATCGGGATCGGCATCTGGACCGGCAACCCCTTCACCTGGATCATCATCGGCCTGTCGCTGGCCCTGGCGATCACGGTCATCGTCTTCAGCCGGCGGGCGATGCGCTCGGCGTACCGCAGCATCGAGGGCCAGCCGGGGGCCGCCGTGGCGGTCGTGCAGCAGATGGCGAAGCGAGGCTGGGGCATCACGCCCGCGGTGGCCGCGAACCGCCAGCAGGACCTCGTGCACCGCGCGGTCGGCCGGCCCGGGGTGGTGCTCATCGGCGAGGGCGGCAGCCCGGCGCTGGGTGCCCTGCTGGCCGGCGAGCGCAAGCGCACGGCCCGCTTCGTCGGCGAGGTGCCCATCCACGAGCTCGTGGTCGGCGGCGAGGAGGGCCAGGTGCCCATCGCCAAGCTCGACAAGCACCTGCGCAAGATGTCCAAGGTGCTTGCGCCGGGCGAGGTGACCTCGCTGCGCAAGCGCCTCGAGGCGCTCACCGCGCAGCCGGTGCCGATCCCCAAGGGCCCGATCCCCAAGACCGGGCGCATGCCGCGCGGCGGCAAGCTGCGTTAGCCGATCACCCGGCTGCCCGGACCCCGAACGTGCGTCGGTAGCTGTTCGGCGAGGTGCCGCGCAGCCGCCTGAAGTGGTGGCGCAGCATCGTCGCCGAGCCGAAGCCGCAGCGCTCGGCCACCCCCTCGATGGGCAGGTCGCCCTCCTCGAGCAGCCGGTCTGCCAGGGCGACCCGCTGGGTGAGCACCCAGTGGTGCGGCGTCGTCCCCGTCTCCTCGCGGAATCGACGGGCGAAGGTGCGCGGCGACATGAGCGCCCGCTTGGCCAGGACCGCGACGCTGAGGTCCTCGGCGAGGTGCTCCTGGGCCCAGTCCAGCACCGGCGCGAGGCTCTCGGCGGCCACCTCGGGGACCGGGTGGCGGACGTACTGGGCCTGGCCGCCCTCCCGCTGCGGCGGGACGACCATGCGGCGTGCCACCGCGTTGGCCGCCCGCGCCCCGAACTCCTCGCGGATCAGGTGCAGGCACAGGTCGATGCCGGCGGCCGTGCCGGCGCTGGTGAGGATCGGGCCGTCCTCGACGAACAGCACGTCCGGCACGACGTCGACGTCGGGGAACTCGGCGGCGAAGCGCTCGGTGTACCGCCAGTGCGTCGTCGCGCGGCGGCCGGCCAGCAGCCCCGTCCGCGCGAGCACGAACGCCCCGCTGCACAGGGCCATGACCCGCGCGCCGCGCTGCACCGCCCCGGTCAGGCAGGCGACCAGCTCCGGTGGGGGCTGGTACCCCAGGCCCAGCGGCGGCACGATGATGAGGTCCGCTCGTGCGGCGTCGGCCAGGCCGTGCTCGGTCTGCATCGTGAACCCGGTGGCGCGCAGCGGGCCGGGCCTGACCGAGCAGACCCTGAAGTCGAACGCGAGGCCCGCGTCGCTGCGGTCCAGGCCGAAGACCTCGCAGGCGATCGCGAACTCGAAGGCGGAGACGTCGTCGTCGACCAGGACGGCAACCCGGTGCAGTGCAGCCACGTGCCCAGTGAACCATGACGTTGGCAGGAAGTCTACGTGATGTGTCATTCCTGCCACTGGTGGCAGGAAGTTGCGTCGCGCAGGATTACTGCCATGACCATTCTGCTGCTGGTGCTGCTGTTCATCGTCCTGCCGATCGCCGCGGTCATCTGGGGCGCGGACTCCCGCGGCCTGGCCGACCACCCGTGGGAGCGGCTGGGCTCCTGAGCCGACACCGTCCCCCGGCCCGTTGGTCCGCGCCAGCGCCCGGGGGCCGAGCCCGACGCTTGCCGGTACCGTTCAGGGCATGGATCGCGCCGACGTCGGCTCCTGGATCGGTGGGCCGCTGCCGGAGGGCCACGAGTACCGCGGAGAGCGGCTCGGGCTTCCCGAGGAGGGCCCCGGCTCGATGGCCGGGACCGGCCGGCGGGCGGCCGCCCTGCTCATCGACTGGCTGGCGTCCTACGTCATCGCCCTGGCACTCATGGGCGGGCTGCCGCGCACGGCGGCCGAGAGCTTCCTGACCATGGGCATCTTCTTCGTCGAGGTCACGATCCTGACGTGGCTGACCGGCGCCTCGTTCGGCCAGCGGCTGGTGGGCCTGCGCGTCGGCGGCCGCACCCGCCGCCTCGGCCTGGTGGGCTGCGCCCTGCGCACCGCGCTGATCTGCCTGGTCATCCCACCGCTCATCTGGGACGCCGACGGCCGCGGCCTGCACGACCGCGCGGTTGACTCGCTGGTCGTCCGAGCCTGAGGCACGGGTCCCGGCCCTGCGCGCGTGCCGCGTCGTCCACACCTGTCGTGTCGGGGGTTGACCCCGTACCTGGCTCTGGTAACGTGGCCTGTGTTCGAACACGTGTACGAACGATCGGGGGATCGCGGTGGCGTCGACGGGGGTGACCGGCACGGCTGCTGGCCAGGCCGGCCGCGCGCAGGTGCGCGCCGTGGTGGCCGCCCGGCATGGGGTGGACCGGCTCACCACCGTGGTGCCCGACGCCGAGCGGGTGGAGTTGATCGCCGAGCTGGAGCGGTTGAGTCCGCCGCTGCCGCGGTGCAGGCCCAGTTGACCGCGGCGATGGCCACCGAGGCCACGTCTGGGGTGACCAATCGAGCCGCGCGGGCTCGCGCGGTGCGCTCGATCGCAGGGCAGGTCGGGCTGGCCCGGCGGGTGTCCCCGCACCGGGCGCTGTCGCTGGTCGGGATGGCCCGGGCGCTGGCTGACGACCTGCCGCGCACCCTGGCCGCACTGGCCGACGGGCAGATCAGCGAGTGGCAGGCCATGCTCGTGGTCCGCGAGACCGCCGTGCTTGCCAGCGCGGACCGCCGCGACGTCGACAGCCGATTGGCGTGCCTCGGCTGGGTCGGCGACCGGGCGCTGGCCCGGGAGGCCGCCCGGCTGGCCGACCAGGTCGACCCGCAAGCCCTGGCCCGGCGGGTCAAGCGCGCCGAGGCCGCACGCGCGGTCACGATCAGCCCCGCGCCCGGGCCGGCCGGCTGCGCGATGGCCCGGCTGAGCGCCACCATGCCGGTCGCCCAGGCCGTCGGCGCCTACGCCGCGCTGCGCCGCCACGCCGAGTCCCGTCGCGCCCACGGCGACGCCCGCGGCCTCGGCCAGCTGATGAGCGACACCCTCTACGCCCGCCTCACCAGCGCCGCCGCCACCGGCGACACCACCGACACCGGCGACACCGGCGGCACTCCCCGATGGCCCAACGTCGAGGTCGGCCTGGTCATGACCGAACGCACCCTCCTGCGCGGCGGCACCGACCCCGCCCTGCTCACCGACGACCAGGGCCGCCCCTATGCGCATGTCCCCGCGAGCCTGGCCCGCCGCCTGGTCCGCCACGCCGACCGCGTCTGGATGTCCCGGCTCTACGCCGATCCGCACACCGGTGAACTCGTGGCCATGGACTCCCGTCGGCGCACCTTCACCGGCCGACTGCGCCGGCTGCTGCTGCAACGCGACCAGACCTGCCGGATGCCCTGGTGCGAAGCGCCGATCCGCCACGCCGACCACATCCACGACCACGCCGGCGGCGGCCCCACCCACCTGGCCAACGCCGCCGGCCTGTGCCAGTCCTGCAACTACCGCAAACAAGCCCCCGGCTGGCAGACCCACACCCTCCCCGGCCCCGGCCACGTCATCGCAATCACCACCCCCACCGGCCACCGCTACGCCTCCCACCCGCCGCCCGCCCCCGGGCACCACCCAACCCACGCCGACGAACACGCCCAACGCCTCCTCCACGACTGGGACGACAGCGTCGGCGGCACCGACCCACCTGCGGTGGACGGCGCGGCCTGACCCCCGTGCTCGGGGGGCGTAACGCGGGCGAAACAATCGGGACACGGGTGGGAAATCCCGTCGACCTAGCGTCGCGAACGTCCACAGCGGAACACCGGTCCAAGGGCCGGCCCCCGCACAGCCCAAGGACCCAGACCCGGGTGTGCTCGGCGCGCCCGCGCCCAACAGGAGGTTGGTTTGTTCAGCAGCGCTGACGAGGTCCTGCAGTTCATCGAGCGGGAGGACGTGCAGTTCGTCGACGTCCGCTTCTGCGACCTGCCCGGTGTGATGCAGCACTTCAACGTCCCCGCCAAGGGCCTGCCCGCGGAGTTCTTCACCGAGGGCCAGATGTTCGACGGCTCCTCGATCCGCGGCTTCCAGGCCATCCATGAGTCGGACATGAAGCTCATCCCCGACGTCACGACGGCCTACCTCGACCCCTTCCGGGCCGAGAAGACCCTCATCGTGAACTTCTCGATCCGCGACCCGTTCACGGACGAGGCCTACAGCCGCGACCCGCGCAACATCGCGGCCAAGGCCGAGGCGTACCTGCAGTCCACCGGCATCGCCGACACGGCCTTCTTCGCCCCCGAGGCGGAGTTCTACATCTTCGACCACGTCCGGTTCGAGACCCGGCAGAACGCCGGCTACTACTTCATCGACTCGATCGAGGGCAAGTGGAACTCCGGCGAGGAGTACGAGCTCGACGGGACCCCCAACCGCGGCTACAAGACCCCCTACAAGGGTGGGTACTTCCCGGTCCCGCCGGTCGACCACTTCGCCGACCTGCGCGACCAGATGGTCCTCAAGCTCACCGAGGTGGGCCTGCTCGTCGAGCGCTCGCACCACGAGGTGGGCACCGCCGGCCAGGCCGAGATCAACTACCGCTTCAACACGCTGCTGCAGGCCGCCGACGACGTCATGAAGTTCAAGTACGTCATCAAGAACACCGCCTGGTCCGCCGGCAAGACCGTGACCTTCATGCCCAAGCCGATCTTCGGCGACAACGGCTCGGGCATGCACGTGCACCAGTCGCTGTGGAAGGACGGCAAGCCGCTGTTCTACGACGAG
>JALOLK010000041.1 GCA_025456015.1 Candidatus Nanopelagicales bacterium | reverse complement strand
CGCCGATCTACGATGGACGCATGCCCGATCCCCGGCCGACCGCGCGCATCGCGGGGATCGACGTGCACGTGCCCCCCAGCGGCATCCTCGGCGTGCTGCTGCTGGCCTACCTGTGGGCGCCCAACTTCGCCCGGGACACCGGCGAGAGCCCGTGGCTGCTGGCGATCGCCTTCGCGGTGCTGCTCAGCCTGGCGACGCTCCTGCACGAGTTCGCCCACGCGCTCACGGCCAGGCGGCTGGGCTATCCGGTCGAGCGCGTGGTGCTGCAGTTCCTCGGCGGGGTCACGCTGTTCCAGCGCAGCCGGGAGTCGGCCGCGCGCGAGGCCGCGATCGCCGCCGCCGGGCCGGCGGCCACGTTCGCGGTGGCCGCGGCCAGCTACGCGTTGGTCCAGGTGCTCGAGCCCGACTCGGTGGGAGCCACCCTCGCCGCGGCCATGACCTGGGCCAACCTCGTCATCGGCGTCTACAACGCCCTGCCCGGCCTGCCCCTGGACGGTGGCAACGTGCTGCGCTGCCTGGTCTGGGGGGCGACCGGCTCCGAGCGCCGTGGCACGGTGGTGGCGGCGTGGTCCGGGCGCATCCTGGCCATGGTCACGATCGCGGTGCCCCTGCTGCTCATCGGTGCACGGATCATCGAGCCGAGCCTCGTCCTCATCGCCGTCTCCGGCCTGCTCGCCACCATGCTCTGGAGCGGCGCGACCGCCCAGCTGCGCGCCGCGGAGCTGCGCAGCCGGGCCGCGGACCTCACTGCGACCGCCCTGGCCCGCCGGGCCATGCCCGTGGACCGCGACCTCCCCCTGGCCGAGGCGATCCGCCGGGCCACGCTGGCCGGCGCCGGAGCGCTCGTGGTGGTCGACCCCGCCGGCCGCCCTGTGGCGATCGGCCAGCATGACGCCATCGCCGCCGTGCCCGAGCAGCGCCGGCCGTGGGTCAGCGTGGGCGCGATCGCCCGGCCGATCGACCAGCACAGCACGATCGCAGGCGACCTGGCCGGCACCGACCTGCTCGGCGCGGTGGCCGGCAGCGGGCGCGAGGAGCTGCTCGTCCTGGACCGGGCCGGCCTGCTCTACGGCGTCCTGCTGGTGGCCGACGTCGAGGCCGCCCTGCGCGGGGCCCGGCCCGTGCGGAGCTGAGCGACGCCTGCGGCTGCCCGACGCGTCCCCGGCTGCCCCGTAGGGTGCGCGCGTGACCGACGCCCCGCCCGCCACCGCCCCCGCTCCACTGCCCACCCCGCGCGGGGACCGGCACGGCCCCCTGCAGCCGGGCGACCTCGTGCAGCTCACCGACCCCAAGGGCCGCCACCACACCATCACGCTCGTGCCGGGCCGGGTGTTCCACAGCCACAAGGGCGCCCTGGCCCACGACGACCTCATCGGCCAGCCCGAGGGCATCGTCGCGACCACCCCGTCCGGCGTGCCGTACCTGGTGCTGCGGCCGCTGCTGCGCGACTTCGTCCTGTCGATGCCGCGTGGGGCCACCGTCGTGTACCCGAAGGACGCTGCCGCGATCGTGGGCCTGGCCGACGTGTTCCCCGGGGCGACCGTCGTCGAGGCCGGGGCGGGCAGCGGCGCGCTCACCTGCTCGTTGCTGCGCGCCGTCGGCCCGGCCGGGCGCGTGGTCTCCTTCGAGCGGCGCAGCGACTTCGCCGAGGTGGCCCGGGGCAACGTCGAGCGCTTCCTCGGCGGGCCGCAGGCCGGCTGGGAGCTCGTGGTCGGCGACCTGGCCCACGGGCTCGGCGCGGTGGTCGCTGCCGCGACCGCCCATCGGGCCGTGCTCGACATGCTCGCCCCCTGGGACTGCGTCGACGCGGTCGCCGAGGCGCTCGCGCCCGGCGGGATCGTGGTGGCCTACGTGGCCACGACCACGCAGCTGTCCCGGCTGGCCGAGACGCTGCGTGCGGACGGTCGGTTCACCGAGCCCGAGGGCAGCGAGCTCCTGCTGCGCACCTGGCACCTCGAGGGCCTGGCGGTGCGCCCGGACCACCGGATGACCGGGCACACCGGGTTCCTGCTCAGCGCGCGCCGCCTGGCGCCGGGCACCGTGCTGCCCGCGCGGCGCACCCGCCCGGCCAAGGGCGCCTACGGCGAGGACTACACCGGGCCCCGCGCCGCGGGCGGCGCCGAGCCCGGGGCGCCGGAGGGGGCCGACGGTGAGCCGCCGGGCACCCGTCCGGCGCGCCCCGTGCTGCCCTGACGCCCACGCAGCACGCCCACCGCGACCGGCGCGGCGGACCCCTTGCACGAGTCCCGGCAGTGGGTAGAGTCGCGAGGGATCGACCGGTGGCCCGCACGTTGGGCCCACCGGCCCACCCGAGGAGGTGTGCCATGACCGGCCAGCCCGAGCCCCTCGATGTCGAGCGCCGCGTGCGCGCCCTGCAGGCCGAGCTCGACCAGCTCGCCGAGACCAACCGGCGCCTGGCGGCGACGCTGCGCGAGGCGCGCGGCCAGATCGTCACGCTCAAGGCCGAGGTGGACCGCCTGGCCGAGCCCCCGAGCGGCTTCGGGGTGTTCCTCGAGGCCCACGAGGACGGCAGCGTCGACATCCACACCCAGGGGCGCAAGATGCGCGTCGCCGTGGCGCCCGGCGTGGGGGAGCTCGTCCCGGGCCAGGAGGTCCTGGTGAACGAGGCCATGAACGTCGTGGCGGCGCTGGGCGTGGAACGCGTCGGCGAGATCGTCATGTTCAAGGAGCTCCTCGAGGGCGGCGACCGGGCGCTGGTGATCGGGCACACCGACGACGAGCGCGTCGTGCGCCTGGCCCAGGGGCTGCGCGACGAGGTGATCCGGGCCGGCGACTCGCTGCTCATGGACGCCCGCTCCAGCTACGTCTACGAGCGCATCCCGAAGTCGGAGGTCGAGGAGCTGGTCCTCGAGGAGGTCCCCGACGTCGACTACGCCGACATCGGTGGCCTGGCCGGCCAGATCGAGATGATCCGCGACGCCGTCGAGCTGCCCTACGTGCACGCCGAGCTGTTCAAGGAGCACAAGCTCGCCGCCCCGAAGGGGATCCTGCTCTACGGCCCGCCCGGCTGCGGCAAGACGATGATCGCCAAGGCGGTCGCCGCGTCGCTGGCCCGCAAGGTGGCCGAGAAGGAGGGTCGCGCCGCGGCCCGCTCGTACTTCCTCAACATCAAGGGCCCCGAGCTGCTGAACAAGTACGTGGGGGAGACCGAGCGGCACATCCGCCTGGTGTTCCAGCGTGCCCGGGAGAAGGCCAGCGAGGGCACCCCCGTCATCGTGTTCTTCGACGAGATGGACTCGTTGTTCCGCACCCGCGGGACCGGCGTGAGCTCCGACGTCGAGAACACCATCGTGCCCCAGCTGCTGAGCGAGATCGACGGGGTCGAGGGCCTGGCCAACGTCATCGTGATCGGCGCGAGCAACCGTGAGGACATGATCGACCCCGCGATCCTGCGGCCCGGCCGGCTCGACGTGAAGATCAAGATCGAGCGGCCCGACGCCCAGGCGGCCGGCGACATCCTGAGCAAGTACCTGACCCCGGACCTGCCGCTGCACGCCGACGACCTCGCCGAGCACGGCGGCTCGCCGGAGGCCACCTGCGAGGCGATGATCCGACGCACCGTCGAGCGGATGTACACCGAGCGTGAGGAGAACCGGTTCCTCGAGGTCACCTACGCCAACGGCGACAAGGAGACCCTCTACTTCAAGGACTTCAACTCCGGCGCCATGCTCGAGAACATCGTGGCGCGGGCCAAGAAGTCGGCGATCAAGGCGTACCTGGAGACCGGCCAGAAGGGCATCCGGGTCGCCCACCTGCTCAACGCGTGCATCGACGAGTTCCGCGAGAACGAGGACCTGCCCAACACCACGAACCCCGACGACTGGGCCCGCATCTCGGGCAAGAAGGGCGAGCGGATCGTGTTCATCCGCACGCTGGTCGCCGGCAAGCAGGGCACCGAGGCGGGCCGCTCCATCGACACGATCGCGAACACCGGCCAGTACCTCTGAGGTCGCTGCCCAGCACGGCCCCGCACGCGTCCCGCGCGAGATGCCGGCGCGGGCGCGGCATCGGGCGAACCGACGCGCCTCGCACCGGTGTCGCGAGTAGCGTGCGCCGCGTACGTCCACCGCTCCTCGATGGAGGCATGCATGGCCGCAACAGCCGCACCACCAAAGCAGAAGATCTCCCTGTTCGGGCAGCTGCAGCGCATCGGCAAGGCGCTCATGGTCCCCGTCGCCATCCTGCCCGCCGCTGGCCTGCTGCTGGGCATCGGCGCCGGGATGAAGAACATGTACATCCAGATCGCCGACCCGCCCGACGGCAAGGTGCCGCCGGGCCTGTTCAACCTCATCGCGAGCACGATGGAGGGTGCCGGTGACGTCATCTTCGGCAACCTCGCGCTGCTGTTCGCGATCGGCGTCGCGATCGGCCTGACGGCCGACGTCGGCGTGGCCGCGCTCGCCGCCACCACCGGCTTCCTGGTCATGAACAAGACCATCCAGGTGTTCATGGGCATCCAGACCCAGTGCCGGCCCGTCGACGGCGTGGTCCCGGAGACCTGTGCTGCCTCGGGGGCCACCGAGCTGCACGCCACCACCGACTACTTCGGTTGGCCTGACACGCCGGCGACCGCGTTCGCCAGCATCCTGGGCATCCCCAGCCTGCAGACCGGCGTGTTCGGCGGCATCCTCGGCGGGCTCGTCGCGGCGTGGGCCTACAACCGCTACTTCCGGATCGAGCTGCCCCCGTTCCTCGGGTTCTTCGCCGGCAAGCGGTTCGTGCCGATCATGACCGCGTTCGTGTCGCTGTTCCTCGGCATCGCGCTGTGCTTCGTGTGGCCGCCCATCGCCGACGGCATCCAGTGGCTGGCCAACCAGCTGGAGGCCGCCGGTGCGATCGGCGTCTTCATCTTCGGCCTCATCGAGCGCTCGTTGATCCCGTTCGGCCTGCACCACATCTGGTACAGCCCGTTCTGGTTCCAGTTCGGTGAGTGGACCAACAACGCGGGCGTCGCCTTCACCGGCGACAACCGCATGTGGTTCGGCCAGTTCGCGGAGATCAGCAGCGGACTGACCCCCGATCCGGTCGTCAACGGCGTCGCGACGGCCAACACGCCGGAGTTCACCGAGGGAACGGGCAAGTACCTCACCGGCAAGTTCCCGTTCATGATGTTCGGCCTGCCGGCCGCGGCCTACGCCATGTACCGCCAGGCCAAGGACAGCCAGAAGAAGATCGCCGCAGGCATCCTCGGCTCGGCTGCGCTGACCTCGTTCCTCACCGGCATCACCGAGCCGATCGAGTTCACCTTCCTGTTCATCGCCCCGTGGCTGTTCGGCATCCACGCCGTCATCGCGGGCCTGTCGTTCATGATCATGTACATCACCGGGACGCAGATCGGGCTGACGTTCTCCGGCGGCTTCATCGACTACTTCCTGTTCGGCCTGCTGCCGTACGGGGCGACGCGGGAGCCGTTCTGGAACATCATCATCCTCGGGCTGATCCTCATGCCGATCTACTACCTGCTGTTCACCTGGGCGGTGAAGTGGAAGGACCTGGCGACCCCGGGTCGGGAGCCGGACGCCGAGGCGATCGCCGAGTACGGCGAGCACGAGCTGCAGCTCTCCGACGAGGAGAAGGCCGCTGCCATCAAGGAGGCGGCCGTGGCCGGCGACATGTCGCAGGCCCAGAAGGTGCTCGCGGCGTTCGGCGGCTTCGAGAACATCACCTCGGTGGACGCCTGCATCACGCGCCTGCGCATCTCGGTCAAGGACAAGTCCAGGGTCGACAAGGCCAAGCTCAAGAGCCTCGGCGCCGCCGGGGTCCTCGAGGTCGGCGACAACATGCAGGCGATCTTCGGCACCCGTGCGGAGATCCTCAAGGGCGAGATCCTCGAGCTGCCGGGGGCTCCGCAACGCTAGCGGCGGCACCCGACAGCACGCCCACGACCGCGAGGGCGGGAGCTCCCCCAGGGGCCCCCGCCCTCGCGGCGTCCCCGGCGTGGGTGTCCCCGTCCCCACCTAGACTCGTGGCATGTCGGTGCGCCGGGTCATGGGGATCGAGACCGAGTACGGCATCAGCCATCCCGGCCACCCGAACGCCAACCCCATCCGGATGTCCGGGCTCGTGGTGAACGCCCACGCCCTGGCCGCGGAGCGGGCCGGCGCGCTCGCCCGGCGCTGGGACTACGACGAGGAGTCGCCGCTGCGCGATGCCCGCGGGTTCGACATGTCCCGCGCCGACGCCGACGTCTCCCAGCTCACCGACGACACGACCACGGCCAACGTGGTGCTCACCAACGGCGCACGGCTCTACGTCGACCACGCCCACCCGGAGTACTCCAGCCCCGAGGTCACCAACCCCTGGGATGCCGTGCTCTGGGACCGCGCCGGCATGGCCATCGCCGCCGGTGCCGCCCAGCGGGCCGCGGACCTGCCCGGCGGCCACGAGGTCGTGCTCTACAAGAACAACACCGACGGCAAGGGCGCCTCCTACGGCACCCACGAGAACTACCTCATGGACCGGCGCGTCCCGTTCACGGCGATCGTGGCCGCGCTGACCCCCTTCCTGGTGACCCGGCAGGTCTTCACCGGGGCCGGTCGGGTCGGCCTGGGCCAGGACGGGCGTGGCAGCGGCTTCCAGCTGTCCAGCCGGGCGGACTTCTTCGAGGTCGAGGTGGGGCTGGAGACCACCCTCAAGCGCCCCATCATCAACACCCGCGACGAGCCGCACGCCGACCCGGCGACCTGGCGGCGGCTGCACGTCATCGTCGGTGACGCGAACCTCTCGGAGACCGCGACCCTGCTCAAGCTGGGCACCACCGCGGTCGTCCTGGCGATGATCGAGGCCGGCGGGCCCGAGCTCGGGATCACGCTGGCCAACCCGGTCCAGGCGATGCACCGCGTCTCCCACGACGTGGCCATGACGGCCCAGTACGAGTGCCTGGGCCGGGCGCCGATGACCGCGCTGCAGATCCAGCGTGCCTACCTCGAGGCCGCGCAGGCCCACGTGGCCGCACGGCCCGATCCCGACCCGCAGACCAAGGAGCTGCTCGAGCTGTGGGCCGAGGTCCTCGACCTGCTCGGCGAGCAGCCCCGGGCGCTGGCCGACCGGCTGGACTGGGTGGCCAAGCTCGTGCTGCTCGAGGGCTACCGCCGCCGCGACGGCCTGGACTGGTCGGCCCACAGGCTGGCTGCGGTCGACCTGCAGTACGCCGACACCCGACCGGACCGCGGCCTGGCGCTGCGGCTGGAGCAGCGCGGCTCGCTGCGCCGCATCACCACCGACGCCGACGTGGCCCGGGCGATCGACCAGGCGCCGGCCGACACGCGGGCCTGGTTCCGGGGTGAGTGCGTCCGCCGGTTCGGCGGGCAGGTCGCCGCGGCGTCGTGGGACTCGGTGATCTTCGACGTCCCGGGGCGCAACGCGCTCGTGCGGGTGCCGACGAGCGACCCGCTGCGGGGCACCCGCGAGCACGTGGCGGCCCTGCTGGACTCGGTCGGGTCGGTCGGCGAGCTGGTCGCAGCGCTGGGCGGCGGGACCGGCCCCGGGCGCTGAGGGCCGCGGATGGCCGCGCGTTGCGGGTGAGGCTGTCGGCCATCGGCGCTAGGGTCGTGGCAGTCGGCACCACAGGGAGGGCACGTGAGCACCCGCGAGTCCAGCGAGCACCATCGACCACGGCCGCAGGAGGAGCCCGAGGCTCCACCTGCCTCCTCGGCCACCGCCCGCAAGGAGGAGCTCGACGCCGAGGTCGACGCGCTCCTCGACGAGATCGACGACGTCCTCGAGGAGAACGCCGAGGAGTTCGTGCGCGGGTTCGTGCAGAAGGGCGGCGAGTAGGTGGCGCACGGGTCTGCCCTCCCCGCTCCGGGGACGGGCCAGCGGACCACGACCGCCGGGATGGCGGGGCTGGGCATGGTGGGGGAGTCCTCCTTCGCCGAGGTGCTGGCCCGCCACCGCCCCGACCTGCTCGCGCACACCGCCGACGCCTCCGGGCCTGCCGCGTTCGAGGCGCCGCACGGCACGACCATCGTGGCGGTCACGTGCGCGGGCGGCGTGGTGATGGCCGGCGACCGACGGGCCACCATGGGCAACCTCATCGCCCAGCGCGCGATCGAGAAGGTGTTCCCCGCCGACGAGCACGCCTGCGTCGGCATCGCCGGCTCGGCGGGCATCGCGATCGAGCTGGTCCGGCTGTTCCAGGTGGAGCTCGAGCACTACGAGAAGATCGAGGGGTCCTCGCTGTCGCTGGACGGCAAGGCCAACCGGCTGGCCTCGTTGCTGCGCTCGAACCTGGGCCTGGCGCTGCAGGGCCTGGCCGCCGTGCCGCTGCTCGCCGGCTACGACGTGGCCCGTCAGCGGGGCCGGATCTTCTCCTACGACGTGACCGGCGGGCGCTACGAGGAGCACGAGTACCACTCGGTCGGCTCCGGCTCGCTGTTCGCCAAGGGTGCGCTCAAGAAGCTCTACACCCCGGACCTGCCCGAGGCCGCGGCCATCGAGGTGTGCATCGAGGCGCTCTACGACGCCGCCGACGACGACTCGGCCACCGGTGGGCCCGACCTCGCCCGCCGGATCTACCCCGTGGTCGTGGTGGTGGACGCCGCCGGGTTCCGCCGGATCGAGGGCGACCCGCTGGAGGCGGTGTGCCGTGGCGTGGTCGAGCGGCGCATGCAGCGCCCGGACGGCCCGCGTGCGCCGCTGGGCTCGAGCGCGGCGGGGTCCAGCACCGAGGCGGGGGAGGCCTGAGCCATGAGCATGCCGTTCTACGTCTCGCCCGAGCAGCTCATCAAGGACAAGGCCGACTACGCCCGCAAGGGCATCGCGCGGGGCCGCAGCGTCGTGGTGCTGCAGGTGGTCGAGGGCATCCTGCTCGTGGCCGAGAACCCGTCACGCGCCCTGCACAAGATCAGCGAGATCTACGACCGCGTGGGCTTCGCCGCGGTGGGCAAGTACAACGAGTTCGAGAACCTGCGCGTCGCCGGGGTGCGCCTGGCCGACATGCGCGGCTACGCCTACGACCGCCGGGACGTGACGGGCCGCTCGCTGGCCAACGCCTACGCCCAGACCCTCGGCACGATCTTCACGGAGGCCGCCAAGCCCTACGAGGTCGAGCTGGTGGTGGCCGAGGTGGGCATCGAGCCCGCCGGCGACCAGATCTACCGGCTCACCTTCGACGGGTCGGTCGCCGACGAGCACGGGTTCGTCGCCATGGGCGGGGCCACCGAGACGATCTCCACGCACCTGGCCGAGCACTGGCGCGAGGGCCTGTCGCTCGAGGAGGGCATCCGCCTGGCCGTCGCGGCCCTGGCCACGGCCGCCCCGCCGGGCAGCGCCCCGGGCCAGGCCGACGGGCCGCGGAGCATCCCCGCCACCCACCTCGAGGTCGCCGTGCTGCAGCGGGACCGGCCCCGTCGGACCTTCCGGCGGATCCCCGCCGACCAGCTGCGCGGCCTCGTCGATGCTTGATCCGCTCGGTCGGCGCATCTACGGCATCGAGACCGAGTACGGCGTCACGTGCACGTTCCGGGGCCAGCGCCGCCTGAGCCCCGACGAGGTGGCCCGGTACCTGTTCCGCCGGGTCGTCGCCTGGGGCCGCAGCTCCAACGTGTTCCTGCGCAACGGCGCGCGGCTCTACCTCGACGTGGGCAGCCACCCGGAGTACGCCACGGGCGAGTGCGACGACCTGCGCGAGCTCGTGGTGCACGACCGGGCGGGGGAGCGGATCCTCGAGGGCCTCGTGGTCGACGCCCAGCGCCGGCTGGCCGACGAGGGCATCGACGGGGAGATCTACCTGTTCAAGAACAACACGGACTCGGCCGGCAACTCCTACGGCTGCCACGAGAACTTCCTCGTCGGGCGCATGGGGGAGTTCTCGCGGGTCTCCGACGCCCTCATCCCGTTCCTGGTGACCCGCCAGCTCATCGCCGGGGCCGGCAAGGTGCTCAGCACGCCGCGGGGCTCGATCTTCTGCCTGAGCCAGCGCGCCGAGCACATCTGGGAGGGCGTGTCCTCGGCCACGACGCGCTCGCGGCCCATCATCAACACGCGCGACGAGCCGCACGCCGACGCCGAGCGGTTCCGCCGCCTGCACGTCATCGTGGGCGACTCGAACATGAGCCAGACCACGACGCTGCTCAAGGTGGGCAGCGCCGACCTCGTCCTGCGCATGCTCGAGGCCGGCATCGCGATGCGCGACCACACCCTCGAGAACCCCATCCGGGCCATCCGCGAGATCAGCCACGACCTGACCGGCACCCGCACGGTGAAGCTGGCCAACGGCCGCTCCCTGTCCGCGCTGCAGATCCAGGGCGAGTACTTCGAGCGGGTGCAGCGCTACGCGGAGTCCTCCGGGCTGGCCCAGCGTGCCCCCTACGACCGCGTGCTCGACCTCTGGGGCCGCACCCTGGACGCGGTGGCGCGCGACGACCTCGACGCGGTCGGCACCGAGGTGGACTGGGTCATCAAGCACCGGCTGCTGCAGCGCTACATCGACCGGCACGACCTGTCCTGGGGCTCCCCGCGGATCGCCCAGCTCGACCTGGCCTACCACGACATCTCCCGCACCCGCGGGCTGTTCAACCTGCTCGAGCAGCGTGGCCTGGCCGCACGCGTGGCCGACGACATCGAGGTGTTCGCGGCCAAGTCGGTGCCACCGCAGACCACCCGGGCGCGCCTGCGCGGGGAGTTCATCGCCGCGGCCCAGGCCAAGCGCCGGGACTTCACGGTGGACTGGGTGCACCTCAAGCTCAACGACCAGGCCCAGCGGACGGTCCTGTGCAAGGACCCCTTCCGGGCGGTCGACGAGCGCGTGGAGCGCCTCATCGAGTCGATGTAGCCGCCCTGTCGCGTTCGTGCGCCGTGGATCCCAGCGCGGCTCGCGTTGCCTGTCGCCCCACGGCCCGCGGATCGCGTTGCCGGTCGCCCCACGGCCCGCGGGTCGCGTTGCCTGTCGCCCCACGGCCCGCGGATCGCGTTCGATCTGCGCGCGTCAGGGGCCCGCGAACCGAACGGGATTCGCCCGAGCGTGGCGCAGATCGAACGCGATCGGCGGCGGTCCAGCGCGCGACTAGGATGCGCGGGTGCCTCGACGTCCCGATCGCTCCGCCCCTGCCACTGCCCGTCACACTGCCCGTGCCGCGGTCCGACCGGCCGCCCGCGTGGCAGTCGGCGCCGCCGTGCTGACGCTGCTGGCCGGCTGCTGGACCTCCAGCACCGAGACCGAGGGCGCGACCACGCCCGTCGCCAGCAGCGCCCCGGCGACAGCCCCGGCCACCTCCGGTCCCGTCGCCGGCCCCACGCCCGCCTGCCCGGCTGGCGAGCCCGACGCCGGCGCCTACGCGTGCGAGGGCGTCACGGTCACCGGCGAGCAGGACGCCGAGCCCACGATCGAGCTCGCCGAGGACTTCCCGCCGGCCTCCGAGCTGGTGGTGGCCGACGTCTACGAGGGCAGCGGAGCCCCGGTCCAGCCCGGCGACACCCTGACGGTCCAGTACGTCGGCGTGGGCCAGCAGTCCCGCGAGGTCTTCGACAGCTCGTGGGAGACCGGGACGCCGGCGAACTTCCCGCTCGACGGGGTCATCCTCGGCTGGCAGGAGGGCATGCTCGGCATGACGCCCGGCGGGCGGCGCCTGCTCGTGATCCCGGGCAGCCTCGCCTACGGCCCCGAGGGCCGGCCGCCGGTCATCGGCCCCGACGAGACGCTGGTGTTCGTCGTGGACCTCATCAGCGCCGAGCCCGGCGCCTGACCCCTGCCCGCCGCACGCCCGCGCGAACACCCCGAGAGGACCCGCATGGAGCTGTCCAAGCCCGAGATCGACTTCCCGACCGACCCGGCCCCCACCGAGCTGGTCATCCGTGACATCACCGTCGGTGAGGGCGCCGAGGCCGTCGCCGGCGCCCGCGTCACCGTGCACTACCTGGGTGTCGACTACGCCTCCGGCGAGCAGTTCGACGCCTCCTGGGACCGCGGCGAGCCGATCGAGTTCCCGCTCGCGGGCCTGATCCAGGGCTGGCAGGACGGGATCCCCGGCATGCGGGTCGGTGGTCGCCGCGAGCTGGTGATCCCGCCGCGCTACGCCTACGGGGAGAACGGTCGGCACCAGCTGGCGGGGCGCACGCTCATCTTCGTGATCGACCTGCTCAGCGTGCGGTGATGGCCCCCGCGGGAAGCCCCGCGGACGGGGTGCAGCCGTACACCAAGGCCGAGCGCCTGCTCAACCTGCTCATGGCCCTGCGCAGCACGCACGCGGGCCTGGACCGCGACCAGGTGCGCGCGGTGGTCCGCGGCTACGACCCCGAGGCGTCACCCGAGGCCTTCGAGCGGATGTTCGAGCGCGACAAGGACGAGCTGCGCGCCATGGGGGTGCCGCTGGTGACCCGCACCGATGCCTCCGGCGTCGTGACCGGCTACCGCATCGAGGGTGACTGGACCCTGCCGCCGCTGGACCTCACCGCCGCCGAGCTGGCGGTCCTGGGCCTGGCCGCGCGCATCTGGCAGCGCGCCGAGCTGGCCCCGGCCGCGCTCAACGCCCTGCGCAAGGTCGAGGCCCGCCTGGGCATGGAGTCAGCCCCGGTCGGCGTCGCACCGGTCGCGGGCCTGTCGGCGGACTCCCCGGCGCTCACCGCGCTCATCGCGGCCAGCTCGGCGCGCACGCCGGTGACGTTCCCCTACCGCAAGGCGCCCGACCAGCCCGTGGAGCCCCGGCACGTGCAGCCGTGGGGGGTCGTGTGGTGGCGGGGCCACTGGTACCTCGTCGGCCACGACGTCGACCGGGCCGACGTGCGGGTGTTCCGTGCCTCCCGGATCGACGGGGCCGTGCGTGCCCAGCCCGAGGCCGGCGGCTACGAGGTGCCCGCCGGCTTCGACGCCCGCGCCGCGATCGGCCGGTTCGCCGCGCAGGATGGCCTCGAGCTGCGCGTCGCGGTGCTGCCCGGCGCGGCGGCCGGGCTGCGCCGGGAGGGCCGCGCGGCGGGCCACGTCGATGGCTGGGACCTGCTCGACGTGCCCATCACCGACCTGTCTGGGGGCGTCTCCCGGGTGCTCGCCCTGGGCGGTGCGGCCCGCGTCGTGGCACCGTCCACGGCCGTGGCCGAGGCGCGCGCCCAGCTCGACGCCGTCATCGGGGCCCACGTCGCGCCTGCCCCGCCGACGGTCCGGGCCCTGCCGCAGCCGGGAGCGCGCACCCCGGGCACGGCGCAGTTCTCGCGCCTGCTCGCGCTGGTGCCCTGGCTGGCGGCGAACAGCGGGGTCACCGTGGCCGCGGCCGCGGCGCACTTCGGGGTCTCCGAGGAGCAGTTGCTGGCCGACCTCGGCTCGGTCATCACCTCCGGCGCCGACGACTGGACCCTGTTCGACATCCAGTACTGGGAGGACGGCGGGGTGATCGAGGTGCTCGACGCCCTCGAGCTGGCCGAGCCGCTCACCCTGGCCCCCGACGAGGGGCTGGCCCTGCTGGTCGCGCTGCACGCCCTGGCCGCGGTGCCCGGGGGCGACGACCGGGCGGTGCTGGCCTCGGCGACCGCCAAGCTCACCGCCGCACTCGGCGCCCACGCCCCGGCACCGGGCGCCGTCGCCGTGCGGGTGGACCTGCCCGAGGCGCCGGTGGCTGCCATCGAGGAGGCGCTGGCCGGGGGCCGCGCCCTGGAGCTGACCTACCTCGGCGCGGTGCGCGACGCGGTCACCCATCGCATCGTGGATCCGATCGGCGTGGTCGTCGTGGACGGCTACTCCTACCTGCGCGCGCACTGCCGCTCCGCCCAGGGCTTGCGGCTGTTCCGCCTGGACCGGATCCTCGACGTGCGCGTCCGCGCGGAGCCGGCCCGCCCGGTGCCGGAGGCGCCAGCCTCGGTCGAGCCGATGGCGGTGGCGCTGGCCGCCACCGGCCTGCACGTGGTCGTCGACGTGCCCGCCGGCTCACCGGTCCTCGAGCGCCACCCGGTGGCCCGGCGCTGGAGCCTGCCCGACGGCGCCATCCGTGCCGAGCTGCCGGTGGGCGACTACGCGTGGGCCCGCGCGCTGGTCCTCGGCGGGGCGGGAGCGGTCGTGCTGCGCGAGCCGGCCTGGCTCGCCGAGCAGGTCCTCGCGACCGCCCAGGAGGCGCGTGCAGCCCTGATCGGCTGACCGCTCGTCGACACGGAGCCACCGGTCGGCCCGTCTGGGTTGCATCCACCCCGAGGGGGGCCACATGATGCGCCCGCACGGAACGGGCAGACGTGCTCAAGTCGCACAAACCTGCCTGCCGATGGGTGAGGTGCCGGACTGCCGGCGCACCAGCTCAGGAGGTGGCCAGCATGACGACGATCAAGGCGACCTGTCCGACGTGTGGGGACGTCGACCTCACCCCGGCGGACGTGACCGTCACCGTCGCCCATGCGCTGGGGTGGTCCACCTACACCTTCCGGTGCGCGACCTGCTGGGACGCGGTGTGCAAGCCCGCCGACGACGAGGTCGTCCAGCTGCTCACCGGTGCCGGCGTGCGCGTGGAGCGCCTCGAGGTGCCGCTGGAGTACCTGGAGGCCCGCGCCGTCGCGGGCCGGGCCGCGGCGCTGACCGCCGACGACCTGCTCGACTTCGCCGTGTGGCTGCACGACACCGAGGACATCCTCGGCGTGCTGCTGGGGGAGTAGCGCCGCGCGCGAGGAGCACCGCGCCGGCCGTGTCCCGATTGGGCGATGCGTCGCCTCGGCCGTAGGCTCGTCCCAGCCCGCGCACGCCGAGGACCGGAGGCTCCGACATGCCCAACCTACGTGGCTCCGAGTGGCTCATCATCATCCTGCTCGTCGTGCTGCTCTTCGGCGCCAAGCGGCTGCCGGACGCAGCGCGCAGCATCGGTCGCTCACTGCGCATCTTCAAGGCTGAGACCAAGGGCCTCGTCGACGAGTCGGCGACCACGCCCGCCGGCGGTCCGGCTGCCGCGGTGACTGGCGGGACCCAGGGCGCCGCGCTCGAGGTCGGGACCACGACCGGCGGGGTGACCCCCGCCCCGGCCGTCGTGCCCGAGCCGGTCGCCCAGGCCGAGCCCGCCCCGGCGCTGGCGCCGCAGGCCGACACCTCCAGCGCCCTGCACCCGCAGGCCCCCGGCCAGACGCAGGCGTGAGCGCCCCGGCGGTGCCGCGACGCCGCCGGAATCGCACGAGCGATCCGGCAGCGGCGATGCCGCTGGTCGACCACCTGCGCGAGCTGCGCCGGCGGCTGTTCGTGTCGCTGGTCGCGATCGGGATCGGCACCGCCCTGGGCTGGGTCTGGTACGACGAGGTCTTCGCCCTGATCCGCGGGCCGTTCGACACCGTCGTCGCCGAGGCGCAGGAGGCCGGGCGCGACGTCACCCTGGCGTTCACCGGCGTCGCGGACCCATTCGTCATGCAGCTCAAGGTCGCCGGCGTGACCGGCCTGCTGCTGGCCACCCCCGTCTGGCTCTACCAGCTCTGGCGCTTCGTCACCCCGGGCCTGCACCGCAACGAGCGGCGCTGGGCGCTGGGCTTCGCGGCGATCGCGACGCCGCTGTTCCTGGCCGGGGCGGCCCTGGCCTACGTGTTCCTGCCGCGTGGCCTGGACATCCTGCTCGGGTTCACGCCGGAGAACATCGAGAACATCATCTCGGTCGACCGGTACCTGTCGTTCTTCCTGCGGATGCTGCTCGTCTTCGGGATCGGCTTCCTGCTGCCGCTGCTCGTGGTGGGCCTGAACTTCGCCGGCGTGCTGCGCGCGAGCACGTTGCGCTCGTGGTGGCGCTGGATCGTGATGGGCATCATCCTCTTCTCGGCGGTCGCCACCCCGACCGGTGACCCGTTCAACCTCATGCTGCTGGCCCTGCCGCTGGCCGCCCTGATGGCCCTCGCGTGGGCCATCTGCTGGGCCAACGACCGACGCCGCGCCCGGCACGCGGCCGCAGCGCCGGCGTGGCACGACGACGAGACCTCGCCGCTGGAGCCCTGACGCTGCAGCGTCGGCACCCTCGCCCGCGGTACCGTCCGCCCCGTGGAGCGGCGCATCGGCGTGCTGGTGAACCCCACGGCCGGGCGCGGCCGGGGAGCACGCACGGCCGGTGAGGTGCTGCGGCTGCTGGCCTCGCGCGGTGACCAGGTGGTCGAGCTGCGCGGCGACACCGGTGAGCACGGCGCCGAGCTGGCGGCCAAGGCGGTGGCCCAGGGCCTCGACGTGCTGGTCGCCGTGGGCGGTGACGGCACGATGCACCTGGCCCTGCAGGCCGTCGCCGGCACGGACACCGCGCTGGGCATCATCCCGGTCGGCACGGGCAACGACGGGGCGGCCAGCGTGGGCATCCCCTGCGACGCGCCGGCCGAGGCGGTCGCGGTGGTGCTGGCCGGCAACGCCAGGGCCTTCGACGTGGGCCTCGTGCGCACCGCCGAGGGCACCAGCCGGTACTTCCTGTGCGTCTGCTCGACCGGCTTCGACTCGCTGGTGAACGAGCGCGCCAACGCCCTGACCCGCCCGCGCGGGGACGCGCGCTACGTGGTGGCCCTGCTCGCCGAGCTGCGCCGCTTCGCCCCGGTCCCGTACCGGACCGTCCTCGACGGGGCGTCGGTGCAGGCCCCCGCCATGCTCGTCTCGCTGGGCAACGGCCCGACCTTCGGCGGCGGCATGCGGGTGTGCCCCGATGCGGACCTGCACGACGGTGCGCTGGACCTGCTCTGGGTGCACACGATCAGCAAGCCCGAGCTGCTGCGGGTGTTCCCCCGGATCTACCGGGGGACGCACGTGACCCACCCGGCCGTCGAGCAGCGCCGGGTGCGCAGCGCCCACCTGGCCGCCCCGGGGATGCTCGCCTACGCGGACGGGGAGCGGATCGGCCCGCTGCCCGTCGACGTCACCAGCGTGCCCGACGGGGTGCGCATCCTCGTGCCCCGGTGAAACCCGGGCCGCCCCGGGCCGGCCACGGCCGGCATCGCCCCCGCGGCGGCACCGCGGCAGGCGTCCCCGCGGGGTACCGTCGGGACCCATGAGCAGTGGTGCGGCGGACCCCGGCGCAGCGGCCCCGGACCCAGCGGACGCCACCGACCTGGCCGCCTTCCGCGCGCTGTACCCGTTCGGCCTGGACGGCTTCCAGCAGCGGGCCTGCCAGAGCATCCTCGCCGGCCGCGGCGTGCTGGTCGCAGCCCCCACCGGCTCGGGCAAGACCGTGATCGGCGAGTTCGCGGTGCACCTGGCCGTGGCCCGCGGCACGAAGTGCTTCTACACCACGCCGATCAAGGCCCTGTCGAACCAGAAGTACAACGACCTGGTCGCCCGCTACGGTGCCGAGCGGGTCGGCCTGCTGACCGGGGACAACTCCGTGAACGGCGAGGCCCCAGTGGTGGTGATGACCACCGAGGTGCTGCGCAACATGCTCTACGCGGGCTCCCACACCCTGGCCGGCCTGGCCTTCGTGGTCATGGACGAGGTGCACTACCTCGCCGACCGCGAGCGCGGCCCGGTGTGGGAGGAGGTGATCATCAACCTGCCCGAGCACGTCAGCGTCGTGGCCCTGTCGGCGACCGTGAGCAACGCCGAGGAGTTCGGCGCCTGGCTGGGCGAGGTGCGCGGCGGCACCGACGTGGTGGTCGAGGAGCACCGACCCGTGCCGCTGAGCCAGCACGTGCTGGCCGAGACGGCGCTGCACGACCTGTTCGTCGACGAGCGCTCGCGGGTGGTGAACCCCGAGCTGCTGCGCCTGGCCCGCACCGAGCAGCGCCTGGACAAGGCGCGCCGGGACTTCCGGGACGGCGGTGGCCGAGCGGGCGGGCCGAACCGCCCGGCGCCGAGCCGGCCGCACCGGGGCGGGCGCCGACCCCGTCCGATGCCGGGCGCGGCCCGGCCCGACATCGTGCGCACGCTGCAGCGCGAGGGCCTGCTGCCCTGCATCAGCTTCATCTTCAGCCGGGCGGGCTGCGAGGCGGCCGTCGAGCAGTGCCTGCACGCGGGGCTGCGCCTGACCACCCCCGAGGAGCGCGAGGAGATCCGTGAGCGTGCCCTGGCCCGGGTGGTGGACCTGCCCCCGGCCGACCTGGCGATCCTGGGCTTCGACGGCTGGCTCGACGCGCTGGAGCGTGGCTTCGCCGCCCACCACGCGGGGCTGATCCCGACGTTCAAGGAGACCGTGGAGGAGCTGTTCCAGCGCGGGCTGGTGAAGGTGGTCTACGCCACCGAGACCCTCGCCCTGGGCATCAACATGCCGGCCCGCGCGGTGGTGCTCGAACGGCTGGTGAAGTGGAACGGCGAGGCGCACGCCCCGATCACCCCGGGGGAGTACACCCAGCTCACCGGCCGGGCGGGCCGGCGCGGCATCGACGTGGAGGGCCACGCCGTCGTGGTCTGGCATCCGGGGATCGACCCCGCCGCACTCGCAGGGCTGGCCTCGACGCGCACCTACCCGCTCGTGTCGAGCTTCCGGCCCTCCTACAACATGGCCGTCAACCTCGTCGGGCAGCTCGGCCGCGCGGCCGCGCGGGAGGTCCTCGAGACCTCGTTCGCCCAGTTCCAGGCCGACCGGGGCATCGTGGGCCTGGCCCGCCAGGTGCAGCGCAACGCCGAGGCCATCGAGGGCTACGAGGCGTCGATGCAGTGCCACCTGGGCGACTTCGGCAAGTACGCGGCCATGCGCCGGGCGCTCTCGGAGCGCGAGAAGGGGATGGCCCGGGCGGGGGCGGCGGCCCGGCGCACCGAGGCCGTCGAGGCGCTGGCCGACCTCGTGCCCGGCGACGTCATCCTGGTGCCGGCGGGCCGGCGCTCGGGGCCGGCCGTCGTCATCGATCCCGGCCTGACCCTGGGGGAGGACCCGCGGCCCTTCGTGCTCACCATCGACCGGCAGGTGCGCCGCCTGGGGGTGGTGGACTTCCCGACCCCGCCGCAGGTGCTGACCCGCATCCGCATCCCCCGCTCGTTCGCCCCCCGCTCGGCCAACGCGCGCCGCGAGCTGGCCGCCACGTTGCGCACGCGGCTCGAGGGCGTCGAGGTGCCCAGGCCGAACCGGCGCCGGGGCCACCACGACGAGGACGCCGAGATCGCCTCCCTGCGCCAGCGCCTGCGCGCGCACCCCTGCCACGGCTGCGACGAGCGCGAGCAGCACGCCCGCTGGGCCGAGCGCGCCGGGCGGCTGCGGGCGGAGAACGCCGGCCTGCAGCGGCGCCTGGAGTCGCGCACGAACTCGATCGCGCGGCAGTTCGACCGGATCTGCACGGTGCTCGCCGAGCTGGGCTACCTCAGCGACGACGGGCCCCAGCCCCAGGTCACGCCAGCCGGCCGGCAGCTGTCACGCATCTACGGCGAGTCCGACCTGCTGGCCCTGGAGTGCCTGCGCGCCGGCCTGTGGGAGCCGATGGGCGCGGCCGAGCTGGCCGCGGCGTGCTCGGTGCTGGTCTACGAGTCGCGGGGGGCCGACGTGGCTGGCGCCCCGCCGCCGCGCGTGCCCGGAGCGATCCGCGACGCGCTGGAGGAGACGATGCGCCGTTGGGAGCGCCTCGAGGTGCTCGAGCGCCGGCACGGCCTGCCACCCACCCGCCAGCCCGACCTGGGCTTCGCGTGGGCGGTGCACCGCTGGACCAGCGGGGCCACCCTGCGCGCGGTGCTCGAGGGCTCCGAGCTCACCGCGGGGGACTTCGTACGCTGGTGCAAGCAGGTCATGGACTTCCTCGGCCAGCTGGCCACCGCCACCGGGGATCCCCAGCTCGCGGACGCCGCCCGCACGGCCATCACCGCCATGCGCCGCGGTGTCGTGGCGGTGACGATCGACGAGGGCTGAGCACCGGCCGAAGCGGGGCTGCTGCACGGCGGGCACGGCCGGACCCCGGGGGCATGGACTTCCCCGTCACCGACGATCCATCCGTCGGCGCGACACCGTGACACGATCGCGACACAGACGTCGCCGCGCGACCCTTGTGGGGGCCCCGACGCGAGCGGAAGACTCGATGGCGTGGCACTACAGGCGCGCACCCCGACGACGGCCCCGGTGGCGCTGCTCGACGTCGAGGGTCGGGCGTGCGAGGTGCGTCCGCTGCGTGGCACCGGCATCGGCCGGGTCTGTGGCCCGGCGGTGGTCGTGG
>JALOLK010000040.1 GCA_025456015.1 Candidatus Nanopelagicales bacterium | reverse complement strand
CGTGTTCTGCAGGAACAGGATCGGGGTGTCGTGCCGGTTGCACAGCTGGATGAACTGCGCGGACTTCTGCGACTCCTCGCTGAACAGGATGCCGTTGTTCGCGATGATCCCGACCGGGTAGCCGGCCAGCTCCGCCCAGCCGGTGACCAGTTGCGAGCCGTAGAGCGGCTTGAACTCCTCGAACCGGGACCCGTCCACGATCCGCGCGATGATCTCGCGGGTGTCGAAGGGGACCCGCACGTCGGCGCTGGCGATGCCGAGCAGCTCCTCGGGGTCCAGGGCGGGGGGGTCGGGATCGGCCACGCGCGGCGGCGGACCCAGCTTGCGCCAGTTGAGGTGGCCCACGATCCCGCGGCCGATCCGCAGCGCGTCGAGCTCGTCCTCGGCCAGGTAGTCCGACAGCCCGGAGACCCGGGCGTGCATCTCCGCGCCGCCGAGCTCCTCCTCGACCGCGTCCTCGTTGATCGCCATCTTCACCAGCGGCGGCCCAGCGAGGAACACCTTCGCCGACTGCTTCTGCATGACGATGTAGTCGCTCATGCCCGGCACGTACGCCCCGCCGGCGGTCGACGAGCCGAACACGAGCGTGATCGTCGGGATCCCGGCGGCCGACATCTGCGTGAGGTTGCGGAAGCTGGCCCCGCCCGGCACGAACACCTCGGCCTGGTTGGGCAGGTCCGCGCCGCCGGACTCCGTGAGGTTCACCAGCGGCAACCGGTTGCGCATCGCGATGTCCATCGCGCGCAGGGCCTTGTGCATCGTCATCGGGCTCTGCGCCCCGCCCTTGACGGTCGGGTCGTTGGCGCTGATGAGGCACTCGACGCCCTGGATCCAGCCGATGCCGGTCACCAGGCCCACGCCGAGCTCGTCCTTGGAGCCCCAGCCGGCCAGGGGGGACAGCTCGAGGAAGGGGCTGTCGGCGTCGAGCAGGGCCGCGATCCGCTCGCGCGGCAGCAGCTTGCCCCGGTCGCGGTGGCGGGCCACCGCCTTCGCGGCCTTGTCCGGGTTCGACGACCCGCCGCCAGCGGCGACCGTGGCGAGCAGCCCGTCGAGCTCGGCCAGCGCCACGTTCATCGCGTCTCGGTTCGCGCCGAAGGCCTCGGAGCGGGGGTCCACCGACGTCCTCATCACCGGGTGCACAAGATTTGACGCTAGCGTCAAGTTGACACCGGCGTCAAGTTCGAGCCGGACCGGGCCGGCTGCCGCCGTGGCCCACATCAACGCTCGCGTCGGGCATCCCGGCGCGCCGGCGCCCGAGCCCGTGACCGGCCTCCCAGGACTACCCCGCGGTAACACCCGCGGGTAGCTGGAAGTGGTCCCCCGATGCGGGGTAAGCCTGCCTCGCGCCGGCACCCCGGCGCACCCTGGACCGATCGGGAGACACCATGTTCGACATCGACGAGTCACCGGCCCGCGTGGTCGCCACCCCCGCCGCGACGGCCCACCTGACGTCCCTGGCGCAGCGGCGCGGCGACCTCACGGTGTGGCTCAGCGAGGGTGGCGTCCGCCTGCTGCCCGGCTCGCACCCGCCGGCCGGCTCGGTGCACCTGGGCCGCCTCGACGACCGGGTCGCCATCGCCGCCGACGCCGCGGCGCACACCGCCTGGTGGCGCAACCGGGCCCACCTGGACATGACCGACGGGCAGGGCGACACCGCCGGGATGACCTACGCGCTGACCTCGCTGAGCGAGGACGAGCTCTACGCCGCCGTGGCCGGGGGCCCGCTGCCGCGC
Organism: Candidatus Nanopelagicales bacterium; assembly: GCA_025456015.1. Lineage (GTDB taxonomy): Bacteria > Actinomycetota > Actinomycetes > S36-B12 > CAIYMF01 > Prado023. Next base: position 28,444 of record JALOLK010000040.1, on the reverse strand, counting down.
TACTGAGCCCGCGCCGTCCCGGGGCTCCGCGGCGCACTGGCGCCCGCCACCGTCCCGGGGGTCCCGGTGCCGCCCAAGTCATGGCTGCCCCGGATGACCACGATGCGGTCGCCCGCCTGGAACACGCGCACGGACTGGGCGTCGAAGCGGTGCACGACACCGTCGCGCACGACGGCCAGCACGAGCTCGCCCTCGGCCTGCACGTCGGCCGGCGCCAGGCCCAGCTCGGCCCGGCTGATGGGTCGCTCGACGACCTCGAGGCCCCGCCCGGTGTCCATGAGGTCCTCGACCATCTCCCCGACGTTGCCCGAGAGCAGCGAGAGCCCCATGAGGTTGCCGGCCGACTCCGCGTGCACGATCACGCGGTCGGCGCCGCTCTGGCGCAGCAGGTCGGCCGCCGAGGCCTCCCGCGCCGCGGCGACGATGGTGGCGTTCGGCGCGAGCGCGCGGACCCGCAGGGTCACCATGATCGCGGTGTCGTCCTGGTCGGCGGCGACGATCACCCGGGTGGCCGAGGGCACGCCCGCGTCGCGCAGCACCTGCTCGCTGCGGGCGTCGCCGACCACCCCCACGACGCCCTGCCGGGTGGCGTCGGCGACCCCGTAGCGGTCGTCGGCGATCACCACCACCTCGTCGGCGCCGACGCCGTGGGCCAGCAGCGAGCGCAGCGCCGCCTGCCCCTTGACGCCGAAGCCGACCACCACGGTGCGCTCCTTCATGTGCTTCCTCCAGCGCTTGATGCGCGAGCGCTCCCGCGCGGCGGCGGTGAGCACCTCGATGGTCGTGCCGACCAGGACGATCAGGAACACGAACCGCAGTGGGGTGATCACGAAGATGTTCGTGAGCCGGGCCAGGTCGGACACCGGCGTGATGTCGCCGTAGCCCGTGGTCGACAACGAGACAGTCGCGTAGTAGAGGGCATCCAGCAGGCTGATCTCGTCGCCCTGGCCGCCGTCGCGGTAGCCGTCCCGGTCCCGGTACACGATCAGGGTCGTGAGCACCACGCAGCTCAGCGCGATGAACACCCGGATCCCCAGGGAGTCCTGCGCCGAGAGCCGCCGCCGCGGGAACACCAGGCGCGGCTCGGTCGGGTCCTGGCCCTCGAACGGATGTCCCAGCTCGGCCACGGGGTGAATCTACGACGCGCCGGGGCGGCCGTCGCGACCACGCCACGCGCACACCCGCGTGGCTTGGGGACGCTGCTACAGGGGGGCGGCGCCCCGGCGGCCGTGCTGCGCCGCGATCCTGCGGGCCAGGTAGGGGGAGAACCAGCCGTTGTGGCGCACCTGCAGCTCGCGGTCGCGCCAGTCGTCACCGGTGACCCGGCCGCGGCAGCGGGGCGCGCCGCAGGCGCAGTCGAACTCGTCGTACGGGCTGCCGTCGCAGGTGCCGTAGTCGAAGGTGAGCTCGTCGCCGGCCGCGACGTCCTCGCGCGCCACGAGCACCGTCTCGCCCAGCAGCCCGCAGTTGGGGTCGCACGAGTGGTTGATGAGGTCGCCCGGCTCGGGCTCCTCGGTGGCCAGCAGGTACAGCTCGTCGTGGATCTGGATCGAGCGGGAGACCCGGTCGGGGTCGAAGTCGTCGAGCTGCGCGGCGGTCACCACCCAGCCCCCGAAGGCCGCGACCACCTCGCCGGCCGCGATCGGCGCCAGGGCGAACGCACCGTGCCCGTGCTCGCCGACGGCACGCACCGCGGCCTTCGGCGTGAGCCAGCTGTGCTGCACCGTGGGCCTCCTCGCGACGCCCCAGGGCCGCTGGGGGACGACAATGCTCCCATGAGCGAGCAGCCGAGCGTCCCTGACCAGCAGCCGGGCCAGATCGTCATCGTCGGCCCGGACGGCCAACCCGTGGCTCGGGTCGACGAGCCCGGCGAGCCGTCGGTGGCCGACCTCATCGAGCAGCCCGCCAAGGTCATGCGGGTGGGCAGCATGATCAAGCAGCTGCTCGAGGAGGTGCGCACCGCCCCGCTCGACGAGGCCTCGCGGGTGCGCCTGCGTGACATCCACGCCCGGTCGATCAAGGAGCTCGAGTCCGGCCTGGCGCCCGAGCTCATCGAGGAGCTCGACCGGCTCTCGCTGCCCTTCAGCGGCGAGCAGACCCCCTCCGACGCCGAGCTGCGGATCGCGCAGGCGCAGCTGGTCGGGTGGCTGGAGGGCCTGTTCCACGGGATCCAGACCGCGCTGTTCGCCCAGCAGATGGCCGCCCGGGCGCAGTTCGAGCAGATGCGTCGCGCGGCGATCACCGCCGAGCCCGCGACGCCGCCGACGCCCTCCGACGGCCACCGCCGTGGCTCGAGCGGTCCCTACCTGTAGCGCTCAGCACTGCCGAGTCGAACCCCGCCCGCGCTCCCCCCTCCGCCCGGTTTCGTCCAGCTTCGAGACCGCCCAGGGCGGTTTCGTCCACCAGCGGGCCCGCTTCGCGGAGCCGAACTCGGATCGACTCGTGATCGCCCGGGGCCCGCGTAGGCTTCGGCCCCGTGATCGACCTGCGCCTGCTCCGCGACGACCCCGACCAGTTCCGCGCCTCACAGTCCGCGCGGGGCGAGGACCCCGGACTGGTCGACGCCCTGCTGGCCGCCGACGAGCAGCGCCGTGCCGCCGGCACGAGGTTCGACCAGCTGCGCAACGAGCAGAAGGCGCTGGGCAAGCAGGTGGCTCGGGCCGCCGGCGAGGAGAAGGCCGCGCTGCTGGCGCGCGCCAAGGAGCTCGCCGACGGGGTGAAGGCGGCCGACGCCGAGCGCGCTGCGGCGGCTGCGCAGGCCGATGCCCTGGTGCTGGGCCTGTCGAACGTGGTGCACCCGGACTCCCCGCGCGGCGGCGAGGACGACTACCGCGTCCTCGAGGAGCGCGGGACGATCCGCGACTTCGCGGCCGAGGGCATCACGGTGCGCGACCACCTCGAGCTCGGCGAGGCGCTCGGGGCCATCGACGTCGAGCGCGGCGCGAAGGTCTCCGGCTCGCGGTTCTACTACCTGACCGGGGTCGGGGCCCTGCTCGAGCTGGCCCTGATCAACCTGGCGATGGCCCGTGCCACCGCCAACGGCTTCCTGCCGATGATCCCGCCGGCGCTGGTGAAGCCCTCGGCGATGGAGGGCACCGGGTTCCTGGGCCAGGCCGCGGAGAACGTCTACCGGCTCGAGGCCGACGACCTCTACCTGGTCGGGACCGCCGAGGTCCCGCTGGCCGCCTACCACGCCGAGGAGATCCTGACCGCCGAGTCGCTGCCGCGCCGCTACGCCGGCTACTCGCCGTGCTTCCGCCGGGAGGCCGGCACCTACGGCAAGGACACCCGGGGCATCTTCCGGGTGCACTGGTTCGACAAGGTCGAGATGTTCGTCTTCGCCGCCCCCGAGCAGGCCGAGGCCGAGCACGCCCGGCTGGTCGCCCACGAGCAGGAGCTGCTCGACGCCCTCGAGCTGCCGTACCGCGTCATCGACGTCGCCACCGGCGACCTCGGGGCCAGCGCGGCCCGCAAGTTCGACTGCGAGGCCTGGATCCCCTCGCAGGGCCGGTACCGCGAGCTCACCTCGACGTCGAACTGCACGACCTTCCAGTCGCGGCGCCTGCGCGTGCGCCAGCGCGACGCGGACGGCACCGTGCGCCCGCTGGCCACGCTCAACGGCACGCTCGTGGCGATCCCGCGCACGATCATCGCGATCCTGGAGAACCACCAGCAGGCCGACGGGTCCGTCCGGGTGCCCGCGGCGCTGCAGCCGTACCTGGGCCGAGAGGTGCTCGAGCCGCTCGCCTGAGCCCGGCGCCCCCAGTGCGATTCGCGCCGGGATCGCGCGCTGCCGCCTGTCGCACACCCGGCCCGGATCAGCCCAGCGCGAGCAGACCCGGCGCAACCCGGCGCGGGCTGGGACACTGGCAGGCATGCAGCGGGCGATGGCAGCGGGAGCTGACGCACGTCTGGGCGCGACGGGCAGCGAGCGCGCGGGCACCGTCGCGTTCGTGGCGGGCAACCCCGACGCGGTGCACGTCGATCCCGCCGCCCCGATCCCCGTGCCCGACGACGTGCGGCTCGTCGGCTCGGACCTCGACGGGACCCTGCTCGACCCGCAGATGAACGTCGGCGCCAGGTCGCTCGCGGCGATCCCCCGGCTGGCCGCGATCGGGGTGCCGTTCGTCTACGTCACCGGCCGGCCGCCCCGCTGGCTGCGCCCGATCGTCGAGCAGACCGGGCACGCCGGCATGGCCGTCTGCGCCAACGGGGCGGTGATCGTCGACCTCGCCACCGAGCGGGTCGTGCGGCACACCGCCATCGATGCAGCCGTGGCGATCGAGCTGGTGCTGCGGCTGCGCGCCCTGGTGCCGGGCATCACGTTCGCGGTGGAGCGCATGCTCGACGGCGCCGACACGGCCCGGGACCTGGCCGCGATGAGCGTCGTGGGGTTCGAGCCGGGCTACGACCCGCCGTGGGCGCGGCCCGCCGACCTCGAGGTCGCCCCGGCCGAGGCGCTGCTGGCCCGCGGGCCGGCGGTCAAGCTGCTCGCGATCCCGCCGCCGGAGGCCGGCCACGACGCGGATTCGCTGGTGGCGCTGGCGGCGGCGGACTTCGCCGATCGGCTGCACATCACCCACTCGGGCGCCCGCGCGATGCTCATCGAGATCATGGCCGGGGGGGTCGACAAGGGGGCGGCGCTGCTCGAGGTGGCCGAGCTGCTCGGCATCGACCCCGCCGCGACGATCGGCGTGGGCGACATGCCCAACGACGTGACGATGATCCGGGCAGCGGGCACCGGCTACGCCGTCGCCAACGCCCACCCGGCCGCGCTGCGGGTGGCCGACCACGTCATCCCGAGCAACGCCGACGACGGGGTGGGACGGCTGCTCGACGCCGTGCTCGCCACCCGGCCATGACCAGCTGGAGCGCCCCGGTGCCGGCGCCGGCGCCGCAGCCGCCCGCCCGTCGCGGCGTGTGGTCGCGGCTGGGCCCGATCGGCCCGCCGCTGCTGCTGCTGGCCGTCATGTGGGCCCTCGAGGTCGTCGACGTCGTGCTGCGCGGGCGCCTCGACGGCGAGGGGATCGTGGCCCGCAACCCCGAGGGCCTGCTCGGCGTGCTGCTGGCGCCGTTCCTGCACGTGGGGTTCGCCCACCTGATGGCCAACACCGTGCCGCTGCTCGTGCTGGGCACGCTCGTGGCCTACGGCGACCGCGGCCGCTTCTGGCCGGTCACCGCGATGATCGTCGTGCTCGGCGGGTTGGGCACGTGGCTCATCGCGCCGCCGAGCACGGTCACGCTGGGGGCCAGCGGGCTGGTCTTCGGCTACCTGGCGTGGCTGCTCGTGGTCGGCGTGCGCACGCGGCACTGGTGGGACCTGCTGGTGGGCGTCCTGGTGCTGCTCGTCTACGGCACCCTGCTGCTCGGGGCGCTGCCATGGGTGGCACCGGCCAACGTGTCCTGGCAGGCGCACCTGTGCGGCGCCCTGGCCGGCGGGCTGGCCGGGTGGCGCCTGCCGCCGCGGCCCAGCGGGCGCCGGTGGAGCCCCCCGCCCCGCTGACCCCAGCGACGCGTGGTGCCGGGTGGGTGGTCGGGCCCGCTCAACCACCGCCCGCGCCGAGCCGATCTGGCCTGCATGGGGCAGCCCGCGGCGCGCCGCTTCGGCCGCAGCGCGGTCACGCTCGGGCTGGGCCTGCGCATCGCGCTCTCGTTGCCCGCACTGCTGCCCCCCTGGCTGGTGGTGCGGTTCGCGCGCAACCTGGCCGCCGCGGCCGCCGGCCCACCGGGCAGCCTCGCGTACCCCGGATCGCCCATCGGTGACGTGCTGCTGGCCACCCTCGGCCTGGCCGTCTGCTTCGCCCTGCCGCGCTACCTGCGCGCGGTCTGGGCGGACAACCCCGACTGGCGCCGGGCGGACCGCGCCGCGCTGGCGGTGCAGCTGCGGGCCCAGGAGTCCCTGGACAAGGAGGCGCTGCCGGCGGCCCCGATCGAGGGCCGCACCGTGCCGCCGCGGTGGTGACCGGCCGGCCCGGTCAGGCCATCGTGCGGCGGAAGGGGCTGGCGGGGTACGTGCCCAGGATGCTCACCTCGTGGGAGAAGAACCCGAGCTCCTCCAGCGCGAAGGCGAGCCCGCGGTCCTCGGGGTGGCCCTCCACGTCGGCGTAGAACTGGGTGGCCGAGAAGTGCCCGTCGAGCATGTAGCTCTCGAGCTTGGTCATGTTCACCCCGTTCGTGGCGAACCCGCCGAGGGCCTTGTAGAGCGCCGCCGGCACGTTGCGCACGCGGAACACCATCGTGGTCATCATCGGCCCCTCGTCGGGGTCGACGTCCTCGGCCTCGCGGGCCAGCACGAGGAAGCGCGTCGTGTTGTGGTCGGCGTCCTCGATGTTGCTGGCCAGCACCTCCAGGCCGTAGGTGCGTGCGGCCAGCTCGGAGGCGATCGCCGCGCGGGTCGGGTCGCCGACGGCAGCCACCTCACGCGCCGAGCCCGCGGTGTCCGCGGCCACGATCGGGGTCAGGCCCAGCCGCTTGATCGCCTCCCGGCACTGGCCCAGCGCCATGACGTGGCTCTCCACCGTGCGCAGGTCCTCCACGCGGGCGCCCGGCACGCCGACCAGCTGGTGGCGGATCGGCAGGAAGTGCTCCCCGACGATGGCCAGGCCCGAGACCGGCAGCAGGTGGTAGATGTCCGAGACGCGTCCGGCCAGCGAGTTCTCGATCGGGATCATCGCCAGGGGCGCGGTCCCGTCGGCGACGGCGGCGAACGCGTCCTCGAACGTGGCACAGGGCATGGCCGTGGCCGCCGGGAAGACCTCGTTGATGGCGATGTGGGAGTTGGCGCCCAGCTCGCCCTGGAAGGCCACGAGGGTCACGAACGGCTCCTGTCGGTGGCGGCGGGGACCAGGTCGGGGGCTGGCGAACGGGCGGGGTCGACATCGGCGGCGGGCTCGGCCGGGGACTCGGCCGGGGACGGGGCCAGGGCGGCCTGCACGGCCTGCTGCTCCTCGGCGGTGAGCGGGACCTCCCCCACCCCCGCGGAGACCGCGCGCACGTAGGTGCGCACGTCGGCCTTGCCCGACAGGGTGGTGAGCACCAGGCCCGAGCCGGTGTCGTCGAGGACCGCCACGCTGTGCGAGAGCCGGCCGCCCACGTCGGCGAAGGCGTCGTAGCGCACGAGCGCGACGTGGCGCAGCGCCGTGCGATCGCGGGCCTCCCGGGTGGCCGCCGCGTCGGCGACCGCCGCCGCCGCCTGCGCGGACCCGTTCGCCGCCGCCACCGCCTCGCGCAGCGCCGCCACCTCGGCCCCGAGCACCTCGAGCTGGGCCCGCAGGGCCGCACGCTCGTCGGCAGCACCCGTCGCCCGGTCCGGGCCCTGCGCGTCGCTGGACCCGGCGGGCCGGGGTCGTGCCGCCCAGCGCCGGTTGGCCACCGTCGCGAGCACGATCGCGACGACGGCCAGCGCCAGGGCCAGCAGGCCGACCAGGCCCATCACGAGGGTCACGGGCGGCAAGGGTAGTTGCCGCTGGGCGCCGAGCACGCCACGCAGCCCGCGAGGACCGGCGGGGCATGCCAGCAGGTGGCTCGGCGTGGGCGCCAGGCCAGGGTCAGCGCCTGCGGACTCCGGCGCGCGCGACCGGAGCCCTCAGCCGCCGGCGCCGAGTTGGCGCAGCACCGCCGCCGGCCGGTTCGTGATGATCGCCTCGACGCCCAGGGTGCGGCAGCGCTCCACGTCCTCGGCCTCGTCGACGGTCCAGGCGTAGACCCGGTGGCCCGCGGCGTGAGCGCGCGCCACGTAGCCCGGGTGCAGGCGCAGGATCGCGATGTCCACCCCGGCGATGTCGGCCCCGAACGGCAGCTCACCGCCACGCATGCGCAGCGGCACCCGGTCCATGAGGAACACCCGGGGCAGGCCCGGCGCCAGCACCCGGAACCGCCGCACCGCCTGGGCCGAGAAGGACATGAGCACCACCCGCGGCACGCCCCCACGCGGGGGCGCGACCAGGCCGAAGTGGCGCAGCTGGGCCACCACCGCCTGCTCGACCCAGCCCGCGTACCGGGTCGGGTGCTTGGTCTCGATGGCCAGCCGCACGGGCCGTGCCGCGCTGGTCACCAGCTCGAGCAGCATCGGCAGCGTGAGGATGGCCTCGGAGGGGTCGAGCACGGGTGCGGCGTGCGCCCAGTCCGGGGCGCGTCGCGCCTCGCGCCGCTCGCGCAGGGGCAGCCGCGAGGGCCGTGGCTCGTCGTCGGCCCAGGAACCGAAGTCGCGCCGGCGCAGGTCGTCGAGGGTCTTCGTCGAGACCACGCCCCAGCCGTCGCTGGTCCGGTCGATCCGCCGGTCGTGCAGGCACACGAGGTGGCCGTCGGCGGTCAGCCGCACGTCGCACTCGAGGCCCTCGGCGCCCTGCTCGATGGCCAGCGCAAAGGCCGCCAGGGTGTGCTCGGCCCGCTCGGCGCTGGCGCCGCGATGGGCGAACACGAGCGGGCGCACGGGCACGGCGCCCAGCATGCCCGCCGGCCGTGGTGGTAGCAGCACGGGGGCCGCTCAGCCGCCGAGCAGCACCCCCGGGTTGAGCAGGCCGGTCGGGTCGACCCCAGCCTTGAGCGCGCGCATCCAGGCGAGCTCGTCCGCCGATCGGACCATGCCCAGCTGGGCGGCCTTGAGCCGGCCGATGCCGTGCTCGGCGCTGATCGACCCACCGAGCGCGGCGACCACCTCGAGCACCCGCTGCGCCGCCAGGGGGTCGGCGCCCACCAGCTGGACGTGCAGGTTGCCGTCCAGGGCGTGGCCGAAGATCCCGACCCAGGGGGCGCCCCCGGCGGGCCGCTCCGGCCCCGCCCCGGCCGGCCCCGGCCCCCGAGCGGCGTCGCGGACCGCGCCCACCGCGGCATCCAGGTGGTCCAGCCGGACGCTGACGTCGAGCTTGTCGACGAGGTCGGGCAGCTGGGCGTACAGCTCGGTCTGGCGCTCCCGCAGGGCCCACAGCCGCGCGCGGTCCGGGGGGCTGGACCCGACGGCCACCACCTGGTCGGCGACCGGCCCCAGCGCCTCACCGGTCCCCCCGTCGGCCACCTCGAGCAGCAGCAGCCAGGCTGCCCTCGGGGGCAGCGGATCGGGCAGGCGCAGGGCGGCCGCCGCCCGGCGCGCACCCGCCGCATCCACCACCTCGGCCGCCAGCAGCTGCCCGCCGGCCGCCTCGACGGCCCGACCGGCGGCCACCGCCCCAGCCAGGTCGGGCACGCCCAGCAGCGCCACGGTGCTCGCGGGGGGCGCTGGGTGCAGGGCCAGCTCCACCTCCGTGATCACCCCGAGCGTGCCCTCGCTGCCCACGAGCAGCTCGGCCAGCGCGTAGCCGGCGTTGTCCTTGCGCGGGCGCCCGGCGCTGCGCACCACCCGGCCGTCGGCCAGCACGGCGGTGAGCCCGCGCACCTGCTGGCGCATCGGCCCGTGGGCGAGCACCGCGATCCCTCCCGCGTTCGTGGCCGCCATCCCCCCGATCGTGGCCGAGTCGCGGGCCGCGAGGTCCACGCCGAAGCGCAGCCCGGCGGCCGCGGCGTGGGCGGCCAGGCGCGCGGCGGTCACCCCGGCGCCGACGAGCACGGTGCGCTCGAGCGGGTCCACGGCGTCCAGGCGCTGCAGGCGGGTCGTGCGCAGCAGCAGCGCCGGGCGGTCCGGCACCGAGCCGCCGACCAGCCCGGTGTTGCCGCCCTGCACCTGCACGGGCACCCCCGTGGCGCGCGCGGCGGCGAGCACGGCGACGACCTGCTCGGTGGTGCTCGGGGCGACCGCGGCCAGCACGGGCCCGGACCACCGACCGGTCCAGTCGGTGCCGAGTCCGAGGAGCACCGCCGGGTCGGTGACCGGTGGCGCGCCCGCCGCCGCGAGGGCCGCGAGGAGCCGCTCCGGCAGCGGGCCGGGGGACCCGCCGGGACGCCCGCGCGAGCCCGCCACCCCACCGCCGACCACGGCGCCATCCTGCCGTGCGGGCGCTGCGGTGAACACCCGATGACCCCCGCTCAGGGGCGATCACCCGCCGCGCGTCGCTGCCATGCGGCTGTCAGGATTGCTGCCATGCCCGGCGGGATGCGCCGCGCTGCCGAACGAGGAGGAACGCTTCCATGCCCATCGCGTCACGTGAGGTCTACGAGCAGATGCTGGACAACGCCAAGGCGGGCGGCTACGCCTACCCGGCGGTCAACTGCACCTCGTCGCAGACCATCATCGCCACCATGCGCGGCTTCGCCGAGGCGGAGTGCGACGGCATCATCCAGTTCTCGACCGGTGGCGCCGAGTTCGCGTCCGGCCAGTTGGCCAAGAACATGGTCGCCGGCGCGGTGGCCCTGGCGGAGTTCGCGCACTCGATCGCCGACCAGTACCCGGTGAACGTCGCGCTGCACACCGACCACTGCCCGGAGAACAACCTCGACAAGTACATGCGGCCCCTGCTGGTGATGGGCGCCGAGCGCGTCGCCGCCGGCAAGCAGCCGCTGTTCAACTCCCACATGTGGGACGGCTCGGCCATCGCCCTGGACAAGAACCTCGCCATCGCCGACGAGCTGCTCGACATGTCGATCGCGGCCAACACCATCATGGAGATCGAGATCGGTGCGGTCGGCGGCGAGGAGGACGGCGTCACGGCCTCCCATGACGCCCACCTGTTCTCCACCCCGGAGGACGTCGAGGCCATGGTCAACAAGCTCGGGCTCACCGAGCGGGCCCGCTACCTGGTGGCGGCGACGTTCGGCAACGTGCACGGCGTCTACAAGCCGGGCAACGTCGTGCTCACCCCGTCGATCCTGCGCACGCTGCAGGACAAGGTCATCGCGATGAAGGGCCTCGAGCCCGGCTCGAAGCCGCTCGACCTGGTCTTCCACGGCGGCTCGGGCTCGCTGCTGTCGGAGATCCACGAGTCGCTGGACTACGGCGTGGTGAAGATGAACATCGACACGGACACGCAGTACGCGTTCACGCGGCCCATCGTCGACCACGTGTTCAAGAACTACGACGGCGTGCTGAAGATCGACGGCGAGGTCGGCAACAAGAAGACCTACGACCCGCGGTCGTACGGCAAGTCCGCCGAGGCCGGCATGGCCAAGCGCGTCGTGCAGGCCGCGCAGGACCTGCGCGCCACCGGCACGAAGATCTCCTAGCACCGACCCGACAGGGGCGGACCGGGACCCCCGGTCCGCCCCTGTCGTCTGCGTCGTCGAATCGGCCAACGCAGTTGCTCATCTCGACGACGCAGGCGCGGGGTGTGGACGATCGCTGGGCAGATCGAGGACCCGGCTGCAGGATCCGGCCCATGCCGCCGAGGATCAGCGCCGAGGCACGCGACCTCCTGCGCCGCCAGCGCGGCCTCATCGCGGCACGCCAGGCGGTCGCGCTGGGGATCGCCCGGCCGGCCCTGCGGCGCGCCTGCGACACGGGCTGGATGCAGGTCAGCCCCAACGTCTTCGCCGATCGTGACGGCGACCTGAGCGTCCCCCAGCTGAGGCTTGCCGCAGTGCTCGAATGCGGGCCCGGCAGCCTCCTGGCCGGGCGCAGCGCGTTGGCGGAGGCGGGGTGGCGCGGGCAGGACGAGGAGGTGGTGGACCTCATCGTGCCGCGCGGCAGCCGGCACCGCGCCGGGCCTCGACCCCGCTGGCTGCGGATGCACCACCCCGAGGATGAGGTGCGGGGCGGGGGAACGCCGGCCCGGGCGTCCGTGGCACGCGCAGCCGTGGATGCGGCGGCCTGGGCCAGGACGCCACGGGAGACCATGTTCCTGCTCACCAGCGTCGTGCAGCAGCGCCTGGTCACCCCGCAGCAGCTCCGCCGGGAGCTCGAGGGGCGGTCCCGCGTGCGGAACGCGCCGACCATCCGGGGCGTGCTCGACTCCCTCGACGAAGGGGCGACCACCATCGGTGAGGCAGCCTTCCTGCGCGAGTGCCGGCGGCGCGGGCTGCCCCGGCCGACGATGCAGGTGACCCATCGGGGCGGGCCCGGCCGACGCCGCGTGGTCGACGCCGCGTTCCGAGCACCCGGGGGCCGGCTGGTGATCGTCGAGATCGATGGGGTGGGCCACCTCGAGGTGGGCACCTGGCAGGACGACCTCGTCCGCCACAACACCCTCGTCGCCGGCACCGGGGCGATCCTGCTCCGCGTGAGCAACTGGCAGGTGGAGCACGACCCGGGACCCTTCTTCGATGTGCTCGCGTCCCTGGTCCTGCCTGCGTAGTCGATTCGAGCAATTCAGTTGGTCGGATCGACTACGCAGAATGGAGTGTGGCTATCGTGGGCAGGCACCGCTGCCGATGGGGGTGCTGGCCGCGCGACCTGGCTGGGTGGGAAACCGGGCCAGGAGCGCCGAGGGGTGGAGGCGTCATGCCGGCGATCGTGATCGTGGGCTCCCAGTGGGGCGACGAGGGCAAGGGCAAGGCGACCGACCTGCTCGGCGGGCGCGCCGACTACGTCGTGCGCTACCAGGGCGGGAACAACGCCGGCCACACGGTCGTGATCGGCGAGGCGAAGTTCGCCCTGCACCTGCTGCCCAGCGGCATCCTCTCGCCCACGTGCACCCCGGTGATCGGCAACGGCGTCGTGGTCGACCTCGAGGTGCTGTTCCGCGAGATGGACGGACTCATCGCCCGTGGCGTGGACCCGTCGCGCCTGGTGGTCAGCGCGAACGCGCACATCATCACGCCCTACGGCGTGACCCTGGACAAGGTCACCGAGCGCTTCCTGGGCAAGGCCCGGATCGGGACGACGGGCCGCGGCATCGGCCCGACGTACGGCGACAAGATGGCCCGCGTCGGCATCCGCATCCAGGACCTGCTGGACCCCTCGATCCTCGAGCGCAAGGTCGAGGGCGCGCTGGTGAACAAGAACCAGGTGCTGGTCAAGGTGTTCAACCGCCGGGCCGTCGAGGTCGGCCAGGTGGTGGAGCACCTGCTGGGGTTCGCCGAGCGGCTCGCCCCGCACATCGCCGACACGAGCCTGCTGCTCAACGCCGCACTCGACCGCGGCGAGACGGTCGTGCTCGAGGGCGGCCAGGGCACGCTGCTCGACGTCGACCACGGCACGTACCCGTACGTCACCAGCTCGAACCCGACCGCCGGGGGGGCGTGCACCGGCTCCGGGATCGGCCCGACCCGGATCGACCGCGTGCTCGGCATCCTCAAGGCGTACACGACCCGCGTCGGCGAGGGACCGTTCCCGACCGAGCTGTTCGACGCCGACGGCGAGGCCCTGCGCACGATCGGCGGCGAGGTCGGCGTCACCACGGGGCGCAACCGCCGCTGCGGCTGGTTCGACGCCCCGATCGCGCGGTACGCCACGCGCGTGAACGGCCTCACCGACACGTTCCTCACCAAGCTCGACGTGCTGAGCACCTTCGAGCAGATCCCGGTCTGCGTGGGCTACGACGTGGACGGCACCCGCGTGGACGAGGTGCCCACGACCCAGACCGAGTTCCACCACGCCCGGCCCATCTACGAGCTGCTGCCCGGCTGGGGCACGGACATCTCCGAGGTGCGCGAGTTCGCCGACCTGCCGGCCAACTGCCGGGCCTACGTGGGCTTCCTCGAGGAGCAGTCGGGATGCCGCATCTCGGCGATCGGCGTGGGCCCGGACCGCGACGCCACCCTCGTGCTGCACGACCTGCTGCACTAGGCCGGGGCGGCCCCGACGGCCGCCCCCGATGCCCGAGGGCCGATGCCCGATGATGCACCCATGAGCCAGCTCTTCGAACCCCTCGAGCTGCGCGACGTGCACCTGCGCAATCGGGTCATGGTCTCGCCCATGTGCCAGTACAGCGCGACCGATGGCGTGCCGCAGGACTGGCACCTCGTCCACCTCGGCGGCCTGGCCCGGGGCGGCGCCGGGCTGGTGATGGCCGAGGCCACCGCGGTGCTGCCCGAGGGACGGATCAGCCCGCGCGACACCGGCCTGTGGGACGACGCCCAGGCGCAGGCGTGGGCCCCGATCGCTGCCTTCGTGCGATCCCAGGGCGCCGTCGCCGGCATCCAGCTCGCGCACGCCGGGAACAAGGCCGGCACCTGGTGGCCCTGGGCTGGGGCCCAGGGGTCGGTCCCGCCGGCCGAGGGCGGCTGGGGCACGGTCGGCCCCAGCGGCGTCGGGTACCCCGGGCTGGCGGCGCCCCGCGCCCTGGCCACCGACGAGCTCGCCGGTGTCGTGGAGGCCTTCGCCACCGCGGCGCGCCGCGCCGACGCCGCCGGGTTCGACGTCGTGGAGGTGCACGCCGCCCACGGCTACCTGCTGCACCAGTTCCTCTCGCCGCTGGCCAACGACCGCACCGATCGGTACGGCGGGGACCTGCTGGGCCGCTCCCGGCTGCTCCAGGAGGTGGTGGTCGCCGTGCGGGCGGCCTGGCCGGCCCAGCGTCCCCTGCTGGTGCGCATCTCCGCGACGGACTGGGTCGAGGGCGGCCTGACGATCGACGACACGGTCACGGTCGCCGGCTGGCTGCGCGACCTCGGGGTGGACCTCGTCGACGTCTCCTCGGCCGGCATCAGCCCCGAGCAGCAGATCCCGGTCGCGCCCGGCTACCAGGTGCCGCTGGCCCGGCGGATCCGCCACGAGGCCGGCGTGCGCACGGCCGCGGTCGGCCTGATCACGCAGCCGGCGCACGCCGCGGCGATCGTCGCCGAGGGGTCGGCCGACCTCGTGGCCCTGGGCCGGGTCCTGCTGCGCGACCCGCAGTGGCCGCTGCGCGCGGCCCACGAGCTCGGCGCCGACGTGTCGTGGCCCCCGCAGCTGCGACGGGGCCGCTGGTAGGCCGGGTCGCCCTGCGCGCTGCCGCCCCGGGTCCGCCCCGCCCGGTCGCCTGGGTCCGCGCGGACGCCGCCGCGCCGCCAGCGGGGAGCGGGGACGCGGCACCGGACCGTTCGGCCCGGCCGCGCGGCGTCCTTCGGCCCGCGGCACCGACCCCTTCGACCCCACTTCCAGCACCGGGAGCCCTGCCCGCGGCACCCACCGGTCGAGTCCGCCCGGCCACCTCCTAGGCTGCCCGACGGACCGCTTCGACGAGAGGACCAGTCGTGCGCATCGGTGTTCCACGGGAATCCAAGCCCGGCGAGCGGCGGGCCGCCGCCACGCCCAGGACGGTCGAGCAGATCCGCAAGCTCGGCTACGAGGTCGTCATCGAGTCCGGCGCGGGGGCGGGCGCGGCATTCGCCGACGACGCCTTCGCCGCCGTCGGTGCCCAGATCGTCGGCCCCGAGGTGTGGGACGCCGACATCATCTTCAAGATCAACGCCCCCAGCGCGGAGGAGGTCGCCCGCCTGCGGGCAGGCCAGACGATCGTCAGCCTGCTGGCCCCGGCGCTGAACCCCGGGCTGGTGCAGGACCTGTCCGCCCGCGGCGTGACGGCCCTGGCGATGGACGCGGTGCCGCGCATCTCGCGGGCGCAGTCCCTGGACGTGCTGAGCTCGATGGCCAACATCGGCGGCTACCGCGCGGTCATCGAGGCCGCCAACGAGTTCGGCTCGTTCTTCACCGGCCAGGTCACCGCCGCCGGCAAGGTGCCGCCCGCGAAGGTGCTCGTGATCGGGGCGGGCGTGGCAGGCCTGGCCGCGATCGGCACCGCGAACAGCCTCGGGGCGATCGTCCGCGCGTTCGACGCCCGCCCGGAGGTCGCCGAGCAGGTGGAGTCGATGGGCGCGCAGTTCCTGCGCATCGACGTCGAGGACACCGGCCCGAGCGCCACGGGCTACGCCAAGGAGATGGGCGAGGACTTCAACCGCAAGGCCGCCGAGCTCTACGCCGAGCAGGTCAGGGACGTCGACATCGTCATCACCACCGCCCTGATCCCGGGCCGGCCCGCCCCCCGGCTGATCACCGAGGAGATGGTCGCGACGATGAAGCGCGGCAGCGTGGTGGTCGACATGGCCGCCAGCAACGGCGGCAACGTCGCCGGCAGCCGCCCCGACGAGCGCGTGGTCTCCGACAACGGCGTCATCATCCTGGGCTACACCGACCTGCCGGGCCGGCTGCCGACCCAGGCCTCGCAGCTGTTCGGCACCAACCTGGTGAACCTGCTCAAGCTGACCACCCCCGAGAAGGACGGCGTGTTCGTCCTCGACCTCGAGGACGTCGTGCAGCGTGGCATGACCGTGACCCAGCAGGGCGAGGTCCTCTGGCCGCCGCCCCCGGTGCAGGTCTCGGCCGCGCCGGTGCCGACCGCCGCCGCGCCGATCGAGCCCAAGGTCGCCAAGCCCAAGGACCCCAACCGCAAGTTCTGGCTGGTGGGCGGTGGTGCGGCGGCGTTCCTGCTGCTGGCGCCCTTCCTGCCCCAGACCCTCCTGCCGCAGATCACGGTCTTCGCCCTGGCGATCGTCATCGGCTACTACGTGATCGGCAACGTCCACCACGCGCTGCACACCCCGCTGATGTCGGAGACCAACGCGATCTCCGGGGTGATCGTCGTGGGGGCCCTGCTCCAGCTCGGCACGGGCAGCACGCTCATCACGGTGCTCGCCGTGATCGCGGTCCTCATCGCCAGCATCAACGTGTTCGGTGGGTTCATGGTGACCTCCCGGATGCTCAACATGTTCCGGAAGGGCTGAGCCATGGAGCTGACCACACCCACCCTGGTGACGGCGGCCTACCTGGTCACCGCCCTGCTGTTCATCCTGGCGTTCGCGGGGCTGTCCAAGCACGAGACCGCCAAGCACGGCAACTACTTCGGGATCGCCGGCATGGCCGTGGCCATCGTCTCGACGATCGGCCTGGCGATCGACCGCGACGGCATCGGCGTGGTCGGGTACATCCTCGGGGCGATGGCGGTCGGTGCCCTCATCGGCATCTGGCGGGCCCGCAGCGTCGAGATGACCGGGATGCCCGAGCTCATCGCCCTGCTGCACTCGTTCGTGGGTGCTGCAGCCGTGCTCGTGGCCTACAACTCGTTCTTCGAGGCCGAGGAGGACCCCGCGGTCAAGGCGCTCTACGAGGCGCTGGGCACCACGGGCATCCACAACGGCGAGGTCTTCCTCGGCGTGTTCATCGGCGCCGTGACCCTCACCGGGTCGATCGTGGCCTTCCTCAAGCTCAGCGCGCGGATGAACTCCGCCCCGCTCGTGCTGCCCGCCCGGCACTGGCTCAACCTCGCCGCAGTGGTCGTCTCGGTCGGGCTCATGGCGTGGTTCGTGGTCGACCCCCACCTGCTCCCGCTGGCCATCATGACCGTGATCGCCCTGGCGTTCGGGTGGCACCTGGTCGCCTCGATCGGCGGCGGGGACATGCCGGTGGTCATCTCGATGCTGAACAGCTACTCGGGCTGGGCGGCCGCGGCCACCGGCTTCCTGCTGAACAACAACCTGCTGATCGTCGCCGGCGCGCTCGTGGGCTCCTCGGGTGCGTACCTGTCCTACATCATGTGCGTCGGGATGAACCGCTCGTTCATCTCGGTGATCGCCGGCGGGTTCGGCGTGGAGACCGGCACCGTGGCCACCGACGTCGACTACGGCGAGCATCGGGAGGTGACCGCCGAGGGTGCCGCCGACCTGCTCACCGACGCCCACGAGGTGATCATCACGCCGGGCTACGGCATGGCCGTGGCGCAGGCGCAGTACCCGGTGGCCGAGCTGACCCGCAGCCTGCGCGAGCGCGGCGTGAACGTCCGCTTCGGCATCCACCCGGTGGCCGGGCGCCTGCCCGGGCACATGAACGTGCTGCTGGCCGAGGCGAAGGTGCCCTACGACATCGTCCTGGAGATGGACGAGATCAACGACGACTTCCCGCAGACCGACGTCGTGCTGGTGATCGGCGCCAACGACACCGTGAACCCCGCCGCGATCGACGAGCCGAACAGCCCGATCGCGGGCATGCCGGTGCTGCACGTGTGGGAGGCCAAGCACGTCATCGTGTTCAAGCGCTCGATGGCCACCGGGTACGCGGGCGTGCAGAACCCGCTGTTCTTCAAGGAGAACACCCAGATGCTCTTCGGCGATGCGAAGGACCGCGTCGAGGACATCGTCCGGGCCATCCAGAGCACGGCCGCCGTGGGGGCTGGCGGGGACCGGGTGGTTCGGCACTAGCATCGTCGGTCTCCAGCCAGTCCACCGAGGAGATCGCATGTCCCAGCCCTCCCCCGCCACGGATCCCGCAGCAGGAGCGCGCGCCTACGAGCTCGACCGCGCGCACGTGTTCCACTCCTGGTCGGCCCAGGGGGCCCTGCACCCCCTCGTGATCGCCGGTGGCTCGGGCACGTACGTCTGGGACCACGAGGGCACCCGGTACCTGGACTTCTCCAGCCAGCTGGTGAACGTCAACATCGGCCACCAGCACCCGAAGGTGGTCGCCGCGATCCAGGCCCAGGCCGCCGAGCTGGCCACGGTGGCCCCGCAGCACGCGAACCTCACCCGCGGCGAGGCGGCCCGGCTCATCGCCGAGCTGGCCCCGGCGGGCATGGACAAGGTGTTCTTCACCAACGGCGGCGCCGACGCCAACGAGAACGCCGTGCGGCCGGCGCAAGGTGCTCAGCTTCTACCGCTCGTACCACGGCAACACCGGCGCGGCGATCGTCGCGACCGGCGACCCGCGCCGCTGGCCCAACGAGTACGCCGACGACCACGTGCACGTCTTCGGCCCGTACCCGTACCGCTCGCACTTCTGGTCGACCTCGCCGGAGCAGGAGTCCGAGCGCGCGCTGGCCCACCTCGCCGACGTCGTCCGCTTCGAGGGCCCGGGCACGATCGCGGCCATCCTCATCGAGAGCGTCGTGGGCACCGCGGGCGTGCTCATCCCGCCGCCGGGCTACCTCGAGGGGGTCCGCGCCCTGTGCGACGAGCACGGCATCGTGCTCATCCTCGACGAGGTGATGGCCGGCTTCGGTCGCACCGGGAAGTGGTTCGCGTTCGAGCACTTCGACGTGGTCCCCGACCTCATCACCTTCGCGAAGGGCTCGAACTCCGGGTACGTGCCGGTGGGCGGGGTGATCATCTCCGAGGCGATCGCCGCCACGTTCGCCGACCGCGTCTTCCCGGGCGGCCTGACCTACTCCGGGCACCCGCTGGCCGCCGCGTCGATCGTCGCCTCGATCACGGCCATGCGCGAGGAGGGCATCGTCGAGCACGCCGCGCGGATCGGCGCCGACGTGCTCGGGCCCGGGCTGCACGCGCTGGCCGAGCGCCACCCGGTGATCGGCGAGGTCCGCGGGCTGGGCGTCTTCTGGGCCCTGGAGCTCGTCAGCGACCGGCAGACCCGGGCCATGCTCGCGCCCTACGGCGGCACCTCGGAGGCGATGACGGTGCTGGTCACCGAGGCGAAGCGCCGGGGCCTGCTGCCGTTCACGAACTTCAACCGGCTGCACGTCGTGCCGCCGTGCACGGTCAGCGACGCCGAGGCCAAGGAGGGCCTGGCGATCCTCGACGAGGTGCTCACCGAGGTGGACGCCTACTACGAGGGCGCGCGGTAGCCTGCGTCGGTGCTGCCCGACGATCCCGACGCCGACGCCCTCGCCGAGGAGCTGGCCACCCAGCGCGGCGAGGCCGTCGCCCTGTTCAACCGCGTCTGGTCGCTGCTCGAGCTGCCCCAGCGCAGCGAGGCCGAGGACTTCGACATGATCCACGCGGCCCACGCCTCGCGCTGGCACTGGGGCCGCGCGGGCGGGCCGCAGGAGTGGGCGATCGGCGAGTGGCAGTGCGCCCGGGTGTACGCCGACCTCATCCGACCCGAGCCGGCCCTGGTGCACGCGCGGCGCTGCCTGGCGCTGTGCGAGGAGCACCACCTGGACGGGTTCGTCGTCGCCTCGGCCCACGAGGCGCTCGCCCGGGCCCACCTGGTGGCCGGGGACCTGCCCACGGCCCGTGCGCACCGGGACCGGGCCGCGCAGCTGGCGACCACCCTCGACGACCTGGAGGACCGTGCGGTCATCGAGGGCGACCTGGCCACGCTGCCGATCTGACGGCTCCGGGCGCGCCCACGGGGGCGCGACCGGCGGCCGGTAGCCTTCGCCGACGTGGAGATCCTCATCATCGGCTCCGGTGGCCGGGAGCACGCACTGGCCCTCGCGCTGGCCGCCGACCCGTCCGTGACCGGCCTGCACGTGGCCCCGGGCAACGCCGGCACGGCCGCGCTGGCCACCAACCACGCGGTGCTCGCCACGGATCCGGCCGCGGTCACCGCGCTGGCCAGCCGGCTCGGCGTGGACCTGGTCGTGGTCGGGCCGGAGGCCCCCCTCGTGGCCGGGGTCGCCGACGCCGTGCGTGCTGCCGGGATCGACTGCTTCGGGCCATCGGCGGCGGCTGCCGCGCTGGAGGGCTCCAAGGCCTTCGCCAAGCAGGTGATGGCGCAGGCCGGCGTGCCCACCGCCATGGCGCACGTCTGCACGACGCCCGAGGAGGTGGCGGCGGCGCTGGACCAGTTCGGCGCTCCGTACGTGGTGAAGGACGACGGCCTGGCCGGCGGCAAGGGCGTGGTCGTGACCGGCGACCGGGAGGCCGCCCTCGCCCACGGGCGGGCGTGCCTGGCCCGGCCCGACGGGGCGGTGGTGGTCGAGGAGTACCTCGACGGCCCGGAGGTGTCGCTGTTCGCGATCACCGATGGGGTCAGCGCGGTGCCGCTGGTGCCCGCCCAGGACTTCAAGCGCGTCGGGGACGGCGACACCGGGCCGAACACCGGCGGCATGGGGGCCTACGCCCCGCTGCCGTGGGCGCCGGCCGGCCTCGTCGAGGAGGTCATGGCCCGCGTCGTGCAACCGACCGTCGACACGATGCGCCGTCGGGGCACGCCGTTCGCCGGGCTGCTCTACGCCGGCCTGGCCCTCACCCGCCGCGGGCTGCGCGTCGTGGAGTTCAACGCCCGGTTCGGCGACCCGGAGACCCAGGTGGTGCTCGCCCTGCTGCGCACCCCACTGGCCGGGGTGCTGCGCGCGGCCGCCCGCGGGACGCTGGGCGACCTGCCCCCGCTCGAGTGGCACCCGGGCTCGGCGATCACGGTCGTGCTCGCGGCCCCGGGCTACCCGGAGGCACCCGAGACCGGCGGGGTCCTCACCGGCGTGCCCGACGCCGCCGCCGGCGAGTCGGGGTGGGACGCCGCCTGGGTGGTCCACGCCGGCACGGACCGCCACGACGGCGCGCTGGTCGCCACGGGCGGGCGCGTGCTGTGCGCGACGGCCCGGGCGGCGGACCTCGTCGGGGCGCGCGAACGGGCCTACGCGCTGCTCGAGGGGATCCGGCTGGCCGGCGGGCACCACCGCGGCGACATCGCCCTGGCCGCCGCCGAGGGCCGCATCACCCTGCCCTGAGCCCGCCGGGGCGGCGCGGCGCAGACGTCGCCGTGCGGGACAATGCCCGGCGTGACGATCCCCAACGTCCTGGCCCAGCGCTACGCCAGCGCCCAGATGGCCCAGCTGTGGTCCCCCGAGCACAAGGTCCGCCTCGAGCGCGACCTGTGGATCGCGGTGCTGCGCGCGCAGGCCGAGCTCGGGATCACCGTCCCGGCCGGCACCGTCGAGGCCTACGAGGCGGTCCGCGACCAGGTGGACCTGGGCTCCATCGCCGCGCGCGAGCGGGTGACCCGCCACGACGTGAAGGCCCGCATCGAGGAGTTCTGCGCACTGGCCGGGGCCGAGCAGATCCACAAGGGGATGACCAGCCGCGACCTCACCGAGAACGTCGAGCAGCTGCAGGTGCACCAGGCGCTGGCCCTCGTGCGCGACCGGATCGTCGCCGCGCTGGCCCGGCTGGGCGCGCTGGCCGCCCAGCACGCCGAGCAGCCGCTGACCGGCCGCAGCCACAACGTGGCAGCCCAGACCACCACGCTCGGCAAGCGGTTCGCGTCCGCGGCCGAGGAGCTCATCGTCGCCTACGCCCGCATCGAGGACCTCCTCGAGCGCTACCCGCTGCGTGGCATCAAGGGACCGGTCGGCACCGCGCAGGACATGCTCGACCTGCTCGACGGCGACCAGGACCGCCTGGCCGAGCTCGAGCGCCGGGTCGCGGCACACCTGGGCTTCACCGAGGTGCTCGACTCGGTGGGCCAGGTCTACCCGCGCAGCCTGGACCACGACGTGCTCTCCGCCCTCGTGCAGGTGGCCGCCGGACCGTCCAGCCTGGCGACCACGATCCGGCTCATGGCCGGCAACGAGCTGGTGACCGAGGGCTTCCAGGAGGGCCAGGTCGGCTCGTCGGCGATGCCGCACAAGATGAACGCCCGCTCCTGCGAGCGGGTCAACGGCCTCATGGTCGTGCTGCGCGGGTACGCCCTCATGGGCGCGGAGCTGGCCGGCGGGCAGTGGAACGAGGGCGACGTGTCCTGCTCGGTGGTCCGCCGGATCGCCCTGCCCGACGCGTTCCTGGCCATCGACGGGCTGTTCGAGACCTTCCTCACGGTGCTCGACGAGTTCGGCGCGTTCCCCGCCGTCATCGAGGCCGAGCTGCGCCGGTACCTGCCGTTCCTGGCCACGACGAAGGTGCTCATGGCAGCGGTCCGGGCCGGGGTCGGCCGCGAGACCGCGCACGAGGTCATCAAGGAGCACGCCGTCGCCGTGGCCCTGGACCTGCGGCGCGGGCAGGTCGGCAACGACCTGTTCGACCGGCTCGCCGCGGATCCCCGGCTGGGCCTGGATCGCGCCGCGCTCGACGCGCTCGTGGCCGAGCCGATCACCTTCACCGGGGCCGCGCGGGCCCAGGTGGCCAGCGTCGTGCAGCGCATCGAGGTGATCGCCGCGCAGCACCCCGACGCGGCGGCGTACGGCCCCGGGGCGATCCTGTGAGCGACGGCGACGCCACGCGTGCCCCGCTCGGCGCGGCACTGCCGAACATCCCGCCCGCCCCGGCGATCCCGGGCTTCACGCACGTCTACTCCGGCAAGGTCCGCGACCTGTACCGCGCGCCCGACGGCGCGCTGCTGTTCGTCGCCTCGGACCGGATCTCGGCCTTCGACTGGGTCCTGCCCACGACCATCCCGGACAAGGGCGCCATCCTCACCCGGCTGAGCCTCTGGTGGTTCGAGCGGGTCGCCGACCTCGTCGGCAACCACGTCCTGGGCACGGCGGTGCCCGAGGCCGTGGCCGGTCGCGCCATGCTGTGCCGACCCCTGGCGATGCTGCCGGTGGAGTGCGTGGCGCGCGGGTACCTGACCGGCTCGGGCCTGGTCGAGTACCGGGCCACCGGCGCGGTGTGCGGCGTGCCGCTGCCCGAGGGCCTGGTGGACGGCTCGGCACTGCCGACGCCGATCTTCACCCCGGCCACGAAGGCCGAGCTCGGCACGCACGACGAGAACGTCGACTTCGCGACCGTGCAACGCACGGTGGGCGATCGGGACGCGCACGTCCTGCGCGACCTCACGCTGGCCGTGTACGGCCGGGCCGAGGGGATCGCCCGCGAGCGCGGCATCATCCTGGCCGACACCAAGCTCGAGTTCGGCCGGCCGGCCGAGGACCCCGATGCCCCCCTGGTGCTCGCCGACGAGGTGCTCACCCCGGACTCCTCGCGCCTGTGGCCGGCCGACCGGTGGCAGCCCGGCCAGCCCGGCGGGCAGCCCAGCTACGACAAGCAGTACGTGCGCGACTGGCTGGCCTCGCCGGCCTCCGGGTGGGACCGGACCGGGGACGATCCGCCCCCGCCGCTGCCCGAGGCCGTCGTCGAGCGCACCCGGGCGCTCTACGTGCAGGCCTACGAGCAGCTCACCGGCCAGCGCTGGGCCTGATCCGCCAGCGCGCCCGCCGCCACGACGCGCACTGGGCGCCCCTCCGCCGCCACGGCGGCAACCTGCGCCGGTTCTCGTCGCCCATCCGGCACCTACGCCGGATCTGGGACACCCGATCGTCCGCGAACCCGGCGCAAACGTCAGCGCGGGGCCGGACGGGGCAGCGCGGGATGGGCCTGACACGCGGAACGGGAGGCCACCAGCAGGTGACCTCCCGCCCAGCGTGTCCGATCGCCTAGAGCCCCAACTCCTCCAGCGCCGGCAGGCACGCCCGCGCCGCTGCCCGCGCGGCGTCGGCGTCCACCGCCTCCCGGGCCGCATGGGCGGCCTGGTGGCAGTCGTCGAGGGTGTGCGCGGCCAGGGCCGCCCGGACGCCCGGCAGGGCCCCGGCCGACATCGACAGCGTGTTCACGCCCAGGCCCACGAGCACGCACGCGAGCGCCGGGTCGGCCGCCGCCTCGCCGCACACGCCCGTCGGGATGCCGTTGGCCTGGCCACCGGCGGTGGTCGCGGCGACCAGGTCGAGGATGGCCGGCTGCCAGGCGTCCTGGAGCCGGGCCACCGCGCCGATCTGGCGGTCAGCGGCGAACGTGTACTGCGTGAGGTCGTTGGACCCGATCGAGAAGAACTCCGCGACGGCCCCGAGGTGCTCGGCGCGCAGTGCGGCCGCCGGGATCTCGACCATCGTGCCGATCTTGGCCTTGAGGCCGGCCTTCTTGCACGCCTCCTTGAACCAGCGGGCCTCGTAGACGTCGGCGACCATCGGCGCCATCACCCACAGCTCGGTGTCCAGGCCCTCAGCCGCCCGCGCCATCGCGGTCAGCTGGGTGTGCAGGATCTCCGGGGCCTGCATGCAGATGCGCAGGCCGCGCACGCCCATGGCCGGGTTGGGCTCCTCGCCGAACGGCAGGAACGGCAGGGGCTTGTCGGCCCCCGCGTCGAGGGTGCGGACCACGACCTTGCGGCCCGTGAAGGCCTCGAGCACCTGCCGGTACAGGCCGTACTGCTCCTGCTCGGTCGGGGCGTCGGTCCGGTCCAGGAACAGCAGCTCCGAGCGGAACAGGCCGATCCCCTCGGCGCCGTGCTCGAGCGCCTTGGCCACGTCCTCGGGCCCGCCGATGTTGGCCAGCAGCGGCACCGCGTGGCCGTCGGAGGTCCCCCCGGGCGCGTTGCCGACCGCCGCCAGGGCGGCCCGGCGCTTCTCGTCCACGCCGGCGAGCCGGGCCACGAGCTCCTCGGGCGGGTCGATGACGACCTTGCCGTTCGACCCGTCCACGAGCACGCGGGTGCCCGGGGCCAGCTCGCGCACGCCGGCGCAGCCGACGACGGCGGGGATGCCGAGGTTGCGGGCCAGGATCGAGGTGTGCGAGGTGGGCCCGCCCTCCTGCGTGGCGAACGCCAGCACCATCGACTTGTCGATGAGGGCGGTGTCGGCCGGGGCCAGGTCCATGGCCACGAGGATCGAGGGCTCGGTGAGCTCGGGGATCCCCGGCGCCGGCACGTCGAGCAGCCGGGCAACGGTGCGATTGCGGATGTCGTCGAGGTCGGTGACCCGGGCGGCGAAGTACTCGCCCAGCGTCAGCAGCATCTCGCGGGTGATCCCGAAGGCCTCGTAGGCCGCGCGCGCGGCGTTCGTGCCCGCGTCGGTGCGCGCCTTGATCTGCAGGGCGAGGTCGGGGTCGCGGGCCATCATGGCCTGCGCCTCGAGCACGTGCTGGGCCTCGCCACCGGCCCGTCGGCCACGGTCCTCGAGGTCCGCCGCGACGTCCTCGAGCGCGGCGCCGGCCGCCGCGAACTCCTCCTCGGGCGACCCCGTGCCCGGGCCCTGCTTGGGCTCGGGCACGGAGTCGACCACACGCACCACTGGTCCGGCGCCGACGCCGGGGCTGACCCCGACGCCGGTCAGGGTCACCAGGTCAGGCATGGCCACCCTCAGGGGTCTCCAGGATCTCCTTGAGCGAGGCGAGCAGCTCGTCGGCGCCGTCGCCCTCCGCGGTGACCACCATCTCCTCGCCGGCCTTCGCGCCCAGGCCCATCACGCCCAGGATGCTCTTGGCGTTCACGCCGGGCTCGCCGGGCCGGCCGATGGTGACGTCGCAGGAGGACTTCGCCGCAGCGCCGACGAACAGCGCGGCGGGACGTGCGTGCAGCCCGACGCCGGGGGGCAGGGTCACAGTGATCTCAGGCACGGAAAACACCTCTCAGGTTGGGTTGCCCCCGCGGGGCGGGTTGGGGGTTGCGCGGGTCAGGCGATCTCGAAGACCGGCTGGCCGGCCTGGACCTCGGTGCCGTCGGCGACCAGCTGCGTGATGGCCGAGGCCTCGGCCTGGATCGCGATGAGCGGGGTGATCACGGGCAGGCCGCCGGCCTCGATCGCCGCCGGGTCCCACTGGATCACGGGCTCGCCAGCGGTCACGGTGTCGCCCTTGGCCTTGAGCAGGGTGAACCCCTCGCCGTTGAGCTGGACGGTCTCCAGGCCCAGGTGCACGAGGATCGAGTAGCCGTCGGCCTCGATGCCCATCGCGTGGGGGAACAGGCTGGCGATGGTGCCCGAGATGGGCGCGACCGCGGTGACCGGCGAGCGCGGCGGGTCGATCGCCAGGCCGGGGCCCAGCATCGCCTCGGCGAACATGGGGTCGGGGACCTCGGTGAGGTTGGCGACCCGACCGGGCATGGGGGACAGGACCTGCAGTGCCACGTGACTCTCCTAGCCGATGATGTCGTTGATGTCCATGGCCAGGCCGTCGGCCTCGCCACCCACGATGACCTGCAGCACGGATCCGGCGGTCAGCACCCCGAATGCGCCTGCGGCCCGCAGCCTCGTCTCGTCGACGAGCGTGGGATCTGCCACCACCGTGCGCAGCCGGGTGGCGCAGGCCTCGATCTCCTCGATGTTCCCAGCCCCACCCAGGGCGTCGATGATGTCCTCCGCCTTGCCCATGTCACCTCCGCGCTCCTGCCGGGTGGGGCCCCGGCGTGGGGTCAGTCTGCCCGCTCCGCCGCGCTGATGTCCCGACGACGACCACCGCCCTGCGGGGGGGCCGACCGGTCCGACGCGGCCCCTCGACCCGGGGTCGCCACCAGGGCCTCGATGTCGCCGTGCACCTCGACGCCAGCGCACTCGCCGACCTCCTCGAGCAGCGTCCGACCCGCCGGGTCGACCAGCCGCACCGCCACCGAGCCGTCGAGCGTCTCGGCCACGCGGCGGTGCATCTGCGTGCGCACCGGGGCGTGCAGCAGTCCGGCCGTGCGACCACCGACGGTGGCCTCGAGGTGCAGCCGGCGGCCGTCCGGCGCGGCCAGCGACCAGCGCACGTGGGCGTCGTCGACCTGCAGCGCCTCGGTGCGGGCGCGGGTGTAGCTGGTGAAGCGGTGCAGGCCCGCCCCGGGCCGCCCGGTCGGGATGCGCAGGCCGACCAGGTCGCCGCGGAAGGCGGTGCCCCGCCACGGGATGAGCGCGGTGGAGGCCACCAGGCTCACGCCCGGGGTGTCGAAGTGGTTCGACTGGATCCAGACGTAGCCGCGCGGGAAGGCCGTGCCCCAGTCCTTCTCGAGGTAGCCGCGGCCACCGGCGAGGTCGGTGCGGGCGCCGGCCAGCTCCACCCAGCCGGCCAGGGCATGGTCGAGGCTCACGACGCCGTGGTAGCACTCCATGGTCGGCACCCAGGCGTACCAGCCCATGGCCCCGGGCTCGCGGACGGTCACGGGCCAGGCCTCGGCCGGGCCGAAGCGGACCTCGGCGCGCAGGTCGGGAAGGTCGACCGCGATGCCCCGGTCGGAGAACCGGTTGGCCCCGACCCGCACGTCGAAGCGGTGCGGGTCGGCGCGGAACTCCTCGAACGGGAACCGGTGGTAGGCGGTCTCGCCGGTGACCCCGTCGAGCACCTGCACGAACGCCTCGGCCAGCGTGCCGTCCTCGGACAGGAACACCCCCGGGATGACCGCCAGGCGCACCGCCCGGTCGGCGCTGACGAGCTTGACGTACCAGCCCTCGAAGTAGGACCGCCGGGGCGCCCGGCCCCGGGCATGCCGGCGCAGCGGGCCGTCGCCGTGGAACCCAGCGGGATGCATCGTGGAGGCGGGGCTGGGCATGGGGCCATGGCACCAGCCCGCGCGGATGGCCGCAAGCGCAGGCCGGCGCCCCGCGCCCCGGCTGGCAGACTGGCCGCTCGTGAAGGCGACCCCCGCGGACGAGGCGGCCATGCGCCTGGCCCTGGCAGTGGCCCAGGACGCCCTGCGCTCCGGCGACGTGCCGGTGGGGGCCGTCGTGCTCGGCCCGACCGGGACGGTGCTGGGCCGGGGCCACAACCGCCGCGAGGCCGACGGCGACCCGACCGCCCACGCCGAGGTCCTCGCCCTGCGCGCCGCCGCGTCTGCCCTGGGCTCCTGGCGGCTGGCCGGCTGCACCCTCGTGGTCACCCTCGAGCCGTGCACCATGTGCGCCGGAGCGCTCGTGCTGGCCCGGGTCGAGCGGCTGGTGTTCGGCGCGTTCGACCCGAAGGCCGGGGCGGTCGGCTCGGTCTGGGACGTCGTGCGCGACCCACGGCTCAACCACCGCCCGGAGGTGGTCGCCGGTGTCCTCGAGGAGCCGTGCGCGGCCGCGCTGCGGGCCTTCTTCGCCGCCCACCGCGCCTGACCACCCCTCCGCACCTGGCCACGCCTCCGCACCTGCCCCCCGCGCCTGGCCACGCCTCCGCACCTGACCACCCCTCCGCACCTGCCCTCCGGATTGCGTTCGGTTTCGGAGAACCAGCGGCTCCCAGATCGAACGCGATCCCGGGTTGCGTGGCGCAGATCGAACACGATCGCCTGGGGGACCGGGCCGGCCGGGGGACCGGGCCGGCCGGGGGGAGA